>JAAHHN010000005.1 GCA_010672165.1 Spirulina sp. SIO3F2
TGAATGACTTACGTCTACTCATCCGCGAACAACTCCTGAAACTCGAACAAGCGACTATTGCCTCTATTGCAGGCAGAAAGAGCATTTTAGATGCCTTATCTGTAGCTGGCATTTTGTGATTTGGTATAATACATTAAAACAATTGATATCAAAGCAAACTAAGGGCTGAGCAATGGTCAATCTCACCCCCCATGTTACTTTTGCGCTCAAACAGGTGAGTTTAGCGGCGGCAAGCGGTTACTTTCCATTACAGTTGCGCATCTAAATTCTGCCTACGCTAGAGGGAGTGAAACTATAGATGCATAACTCCTAATGCAACTCCCCGTCCCTAGCGTGCTTCCCAACCCAGATTCTGCAACACCCACCGCCTTTTATCCAGCCGTTGCCTGGATACGCGATCGCTTAACCTGCCATCTCGATGCACTCCCCATCACCACAGAAGCTCCCGACTGTCCCCCCCTCACGCAATTGCGGCGGCGCTTTGGACTCTCAGACTTTGAAGCCAACGTTATTCTGCTCTGTGCCGCAATGGAACTTGATCCCCATTGCCTCACCCTTTGTGGCCAGATTGCTGGCAATCCAGAGCAGGCTTACCCCACGCTGGCGCTGGCGTTGCAACTGTTCCCCAATGCAGCTTGGGATATTCTGGCTCCCCAGCGCCCCCCCTTGCATTGGCAATTACTGAAAATTGATGCACAACCCACCCTTACCCAAGCTCGTCTCAGATTAGACCCGCGGATTCTGTGTTACTTGCTGGGTGTCCCGGCTTTTGACATGGAACTGACGCCTTGGATGCATCCCCTCACTGCTGAAACTCTTCAGTTACCCCCTTCCCACGTCGCGATCGCTACCCAAATCGAGCAGACTTGGCGGGCAGGACGGCTAGCTCCGGTGCAACTGTGCAGTTCGGACTACAAAGCCCAGCAAGCGATCACCAAGCAACTCGCCCAAGCATTGGGGTTTGAGGTGTATACCGTCACAGCCCAAACCTTGCCCACCCAGCCCCAGGAGCTATATCCACTCAAGCAGCGCTGGCTGCGGGAAGCATTGCTCAGCCGTGCGCTGTTGCTGATTAACTGTCATGACCTGGCCACTTCCCCTGCACATCAGCATGCGATCGCCTATTTCTTGCAGACCCTTCAAGCCCCCGTCATCCTTTGCAGCAGCACCCAACATCACTTTGGTGAGCAAACCGTGCTCACGCTCGACTTGCCATCGCTGCCGCATCAGGAACAGCAGCAACTCTGGACGCAATATCTTGGCGCTCGGGCTGCTGAACTCAATGGCCATTTAGCCCCGATTGTGACCCAGTTCAATCTGGGCAGCCACACCATTCAAGCCGCTTGTGCTAGCGTCCAAGCGACACCGATTGAGGAGCTGCCGAATCAGCTCTGGCAATATTGCCGGATGCAAGCCCGGCCAGCGATTGAACACCTTGCCCAACGGATTGATTGCACTGCTACTTGGGAAGATCTGATCTTGCCGCCTCGGGAAAAGGAGATCTTGGGCGCGATCGCAGATCAGGTGAAGCAGCGGTCAGAAGTGTATCAAACCTGGGGTTTTGCGGGTAAAAGTAGCCGCGGTTTAGGGGTAAGTGCCCTGTTTGCGGGGCCCAGTGGCACGGGTAAAACCATGGCAGCAGAAGTGCTAGCGCGGGAGTTTCAGCTCGACCTCTATCGCATCGATCTCAGTGCGGTGAGTAGTAAATATATCGGTGAGACCGAGAAGAATTTGCGGCAGATTTTTGACGCCGCCGAGTCTGGCGGGGCGGTGTTGCTCTTTGATGAAGCCGATGCCCTTTTTGGCAAACGCACTCAGGTTAAAGATAGCCACGATCGCCATGCCAATCTGGAAGTGAGCTACCTGCTTCAGCGTATGGAAGCCTATCAAGGCTTGGCAATTTTAACCACCAACCTGAAGGATTCGCTGGATCAAGCCTTTGTTCGACGGCTGCGGTTTATTGTGAATTTCCCCTATCCCAACGCCGAGATTCGCAGTCAAATTTGGTCACGGGTGTTCCCTGCCCAAGCGCCCATTAATGGTCTTGATTTTGAGCTGTTGGGGCAGCTTGATGTGGCGGGGGGTAATATCCGGGCGATCGCCCTTAATGCAGCCTTTTTTGCTGCGAGTGCGGGCGAATCGATTCAGATGAAACATCTGCTCAAAGCTACCCAAACTGAATACGCCAAGATTGGCCGGGTGCTCACCTCCCGAGAAATTCAAGATTGGGTTTAAACCCTACTTCGATTGTCTATTCCTCACTGGATTAATTATGAAAAAGCACATCACTAAACCCACCTGGCAAGTTCCCACTGCTCAAGCCAAAATTGATAAGAAAAAGCAGCAATTTGATCAGCCACAGCCTCTTGGTAACTTTGCTCCCAATGCGCTGATGGATAGTGTCAGCACAGCACCCTCAAGTGAGTTGCCTGTGCAAGCAAAACTTACCATTGGTCAGGTGGGCGATAAATACGAGCAAGAAGCAGATGCCGTTGCAGAAAATGTGGTGCAGCTTCATTCTGCTCCCGGAGAAACTATGCAGCGATCGTTTCTAAAACAGCAGGTGGGCTTAGAAACACAGCATCAAGACACCATAATTCAGCGTTCAGGTTCCACTGAAAATAAGCCAGAAGATCTAGACTCTCGATTTCAATATCTAAAATCCAACTTCAATGATATGTTTTTTAGAAATTCAGCTTATAAACTACTGCTTGTTTATGCACAAAAATGCTTTATGCAAGAACTGGTGCGCTTCTATCGAGATTCTTATGGTTCAGGAACTGCCAGAGATTTATATACAGAATACATACCTGAAGGCTCAAACTCACAGATAAATATTGACTATGTTGAAGTCGGAAAACTCACGAGAAAGTTTGAAAATAACACTCTCAAATTAGGTGATTTTCAAAAGACACAAAGAGAAGTCAAAAACTTGATTATTGGTAATATTTTATGGGGTAGTGGTGCTAATAGTCTTAAGAATGAGAATAATTACAGTGATTTGGTGAAAATATCCAATGCAGTTGGATATCAATGATTATCCTTCAAGAGATTTATGAAAAAATCCCAAAAAACAATAGCAAAAGGATATGAATCAAATAACTAGTTCCAGTATTTTGTCTAATTCCAAATTTCCATACTTCATATTCTTGAATTTGTAATTATCTATTTCAATCAATCATGAAAAAACATACATCTAAACTCACTTGGGACACACCTAATACGCAAGCCAAAATCAAGAAAAATAAACGCAACATGGGTGAGACTTTTCCTGTGGCGAATGTGCCACCCAATGCGCTGATGGATAGCGTCACCACAGCGCCCTCTAACGAACTGCCCGTGCAAGCCAAGCTTACGATTGGTCAGGTGGGCGATCAATATGAGCAAGAAGCCGATGCAGTTGCAGCCAAGGTTGTCCAGCAGATTAATACGCCCAGTAGTGATGCTGCCCAGGCCAAAAAGGAGGAATCAGTACAACTTAAGCCCACTGTGCAGCGACAAGACCTTGGTGGTGGCATGGCTACACCAGAGCTGGAAGCGGAAATTAATCAGGCTAAAGGGGGTGGGCAGTCTTTAGATAAAAGTCTACAGCGCTCAATGGGCAATGCAATGGGTATGGATCTTAGCCATGTGAAAGTCCACACGGATAACACGTCCCATCAGCTCAACCAAGCGCTACAAGCAAAGGCCTTCACCACAGGACAGGATGTGTTTTTCGGCAAGAGACAATATCAGCCAGGTAGTAAAAGTGGGCAAGAACTCATTGCCCATGAGCTAACCCACGTGGGGCAACAAACGGGGCCCAGTATTCAGCGATTCCCCTTTCCCTGGAACAAAAAAAAGAAAGATCCAGATCAAGAAAAACTAGACGTCATGGATCAATCCTATGGATTTTCTTTGGGGTCAAAAGACTTCATGAATAATAAGGAGCTGAGGGATGACAATAGCAAAGAAGCCAGAGAGGAGCGACTCAAACGGCGAGAGTTTGTCGGAAAATTTTGTAAGCGGCGAGAGTTATATACCAATAACCTCACCTATGGCTTATTGCATGAGGCTGGTCAAGCTAACTTCTCTGAGAGTAATGTAGAATTTATGCGGGACTACTTTCTGCGTCAACAAACAGCCCAAGAGTTTTATGACCACTATATTGCAGGATTTAAAACTAGTTTTAGTGATAAGCAAAAAGTCAATATATATTCAAACGTCGAAAAGACACTTCCAGAAAACGGCATTGTCCAAACATATGAGCAGTTAAAAGAAGTTATGAAGAGTGTAGGTAAGGATGTTTACGATGAGATAATCATGGGTATGCATGCCCTCTCCAGCAAGAAGTTTTATAACCATTTATTTATAATCAGTAATGAGTTGGGATACACAGAATAATTAATTTGTGCACTCATCGACTAATTTAAACTGTCCACCAATAATCCCACTCTCCCCTGACTAGCCATGAAAAAGCACATCTCTAAACCCACCTGGCAAGCGCCTACTGCCCAAGCCAAAACTGATGAGAAAAAGCGGCAAGCCAATCCACAGCACCCCATTGGAAACTTTGCGCCCAACGCTCTGATGGATAGCGTCACCACAGCGCCCTCTAACGAACTGCCCGTGCAAGCCAAGCTTACGATTGGTCAGGTAGGAGATCAATATGAGCAAGAGGCAGATACAGTCGCAGCCAAGGTTGTGCAACAGATTAATGCGCCTAGTAGTGATGCTGCTGCCCAGGCCAAAGAAGAGGAGCAAGTACAACTTAAACCTGCTTTACAGCGGCAAGACCTGGGTGGTGGCACGGCTGCACCAGAACTGGAAGCGGAAATTAGTCAGGCTAAAGGTGGTGGGCAGGCTTTAGATAAAGGGCTACAACGCTCTATGGGCAACACAATGGGCATGGATCTCAGTCATGTCAAGGTGCATACCGATAACACCGCTCATCAGCTTAACCAATCCCTGCAAGCTAAGGCATTCACCACCGGGCAGGATGTGTTTTTCGGTAAAGGACAATATCAACCGGGGAGTAAAAGTGGTCAGGAACTGATTGCCCATGAACTCACTCATGTGGGACAACAAACTGATTCAGGAGTACAACGTCAACCGGATAACATTGTGCAATGTTTTAAGTTTAGCGACCTATTTACACCTATCCCTAAACAGAAATGCTCCGCCACAGCTAAGCAGGGCATCAAATACATTAACTTTTGCAAAAAATATCCACCAATAAAATGGTCAGTTGAGGACTTTGCTCAAATCAACAAAGCAGGACACGTGAGAATAATTGATTGGACTAAGTTTGAGATCGCAAGTTATGCCTGTGAAGCAACATATTCAACAGAGAATACAAACTTAATGCTATTAGCCAGCCGTCTGAATTGGATGAACCCCTATCATTTACTATCGGTTGCGGAAATCTTACCTCGGGATCTCCCATTCTCAAGAAAATACACGAGTTATTTACCAAACATTAAGTATGTTGCAGGTGGTGTGCCCGATGGAGGCTTTAATATGCCAAGCCGAGAAAACTCTAAACTAATTGCTGCAATCACTGGGCTAGAGACGGCCATGAATGGCACTGATAAAGGAAAAAGGCTCTTTGCCCATAAAGAATTAGGTGAGAGTCTGGGTAATGCAATTAAAGCGGGTATTGAGAATGTCCGGGGTAGCATGACCTCCGTACTGACAAAGATGGAACCTGAGCAATTATTTTCCAAGGGAGCAGCCTTAATAAAGGATCTCAAGAAAGTTCGAGGTGGAACATTAAAATCGCAGATATTGAACTATGAATAGTCATAGGGCGAGTTGTGTACAACACACCATAACTAATTGTTCAGATTAGAGTCAGGTCTGCATTATCTCAATTCCGCTGTTTGAGAGACGGCACCGTTTACAGACCATGAAAAAGCAGATCGCCAAACCCACCTGGCAAGTTCCCACTACCCAAGCTAAAACCGACGATAAAAAGCGAAAGACCAATCAGCACAATCCGATCGCAAACTTTGCCCCCAATGCCTTGATGGATAGTGTCACTCTCGCCCCTGCAAGTAGTTTACCTATACAACCCAAATTAACCATTGGCCAAGTTGGAGATCAATATGAGCAGGAGGCGGATCGCATCACGGCTCAGGCCGTGCACCAGATCAATACACCCACAGCGAAAATCTTTCAGCTCAACGCACCAACCATCCAGGAACAGCCCCAGCTTCCTGATATAAGTCAACAGACAGAACTTCAGCCACAACATACGCCCTTGATTCAACGCTATGTGGAAGATCAAGATTTACCAGAGCACTACCAAACTGGAAATGATCAGGCTAATCCAGCGAAATTAATGCTGTACTTAGAGGAAGAAAAGGGCATCCCAAAAGATATTGCCCGAGAAGCAGTCACTCAATATGCTCAAACTTCTAGTCCGATCAGCCTCCACGATCTGTTTAAACTTGCCAAGCGCCTAGTCTCGCTGAAAAACGATCAGCTCGAAACAGACGATACAGAGAGTTCAAAGTTTTATAGTGATGAAGAGTTTCATGATGTTTTTGAGACCTATAATAAAGAGTCAGTTTCTGATCCTTATGCAAGTTTAAACACCACTACTCTGAATTGGCAGTCTGAGATTTTTCAAAATAAGAAAAAGATTGTGCTTTCAGGGCATGGTTCATATGCACCTAATGTACTACAAGATGAACAGGTAAACGAACCCTTGAAGGTGCAAGTTCCATCTGGAACCAACTTAGTAATGTGGTGTCCTCATAATTCAACCCTTCGTGATTGGGCAGGTCGTCAAATTGAGATGCTGAATCATGACAATATGTCTGAATTTTACAAACAACAAGGATATGAGATGTATGTCTTTACATCAGGCGATCAGGTCGAAAATTACTATTTAAGTCCAGGAAAAGATCTGGAAATGAATCTTAGTTCCAGTCAGTATTTTCCAGTAAAATCTGAGACTTTGGAGACTTTGCTTGAGAAATTCAAAGGATATACAATTCACTGGGCTGCCTGCCGTGAAGTGGTTAGCAGTAATTACAACACATTTAGTTCCGAATTTCCTCTCTTTAACTATGTTGACTTCGATAGTCTTGAAGGTGAAGAGTATAAAAATAAATACAGTAGTAAGTTCGGTATAAAAGGATTTAATATTCCTCAAGAAGAAGACTTTGAGCTTCCAGTATCAAAACTTCAAAATATTCGAAATGTAAAAGGAAATCCATATGATGATAATAATCGTGATTTAAAAGATTATTTGAAGCAGAAAACACAATCTTATATTCCAATATATCTAGAAATAACAGAAAAGAGAATTGAGTTTTTAGATTTTATGCTCAAGACAAGCAAAAGCGGTGAAGTGAATATTTCCGATTCAATCATTGAATCTTTCGATTGTTTTAAGCAGATCAAAGATCTTAGAAAAGATGGAAATCAGAGAACACTCTTACAAGGAGGTGGAAATATTCTAAGTGGATTAAGTGAGAGCTTTTTCAATGAAAGTTTAAAATTATATTCGGATTTTGAGGAAGTTATACAGCAACTCAGTAATTTACGTTCTCATCAAAGCGAGTGTTTAAAAAAAGTACCTGGGACATATGGAGCTGAACGATTTTTCCATCATGTGATCTCACCATTGGTAAACAGAGAGTATGAAAATAGTGATTTATCTTCTAAATATTATGAATTAAGGCAAAAACATGAGGAACTCAAAAACCAAAAAGCAATCCAAGATATTAATCTAAGATCAAACCAAGAAGGACTGGGAAGACAAGATAGTTATACTAATATCAATGATATTATTGAGCCTGAAGATCTTGTTGAACATCAGAATCGTGAGACAGAAGAAGTTAATCAAGATAGTATTCAAGATCAGCAGACAAAAATGTCTGACTTAGTAGATGCTTGGAATATATTCTTAGATTATCTTTTGAATAATCAAAATGTCAAGATTCATTCTAAGGTTTTAGATATGTCAGTTCTTGATGTTTTTGATCCTCCTAATGGCTTTTTTATGCCTATCACAAATCTTTATCGAGAATCATCTTCTAATGAGGCACTAGAAAATGCCAAAAGACTTGAGAGCAGTGTAACAACTTACAGAAAAAATGTTAATTCAATATTCTTTGATTTAATTGTGCAGAAGCTTGAAGAAGAAGATTATTCCGACTTTCCTGATATTGAAATAGAAATACGAAGTCTAATTGAGAAACTCGAACAAGTTAAAAGTCGTGATGATGATGTTTGGGATGATGATGAGTAATCACAAGGTGGACAACATTAATCCACTACACATCTCAGCCGAATACAATGCTGCATAAGCTTAGCCCAAAACCCCCATGAGCCTGCCAACACCAAAGTCATCCGAGCACAACCAACCCACAACTTCTCCCCGAACCCCTATCCAGGCAGCCCAACAAATTCTTTTGAGTGCCATTGCTGGCTTTAGCATCAGCACCCTGGCATTGCTCCTGTACTGCTGGGTGTGGGACGTACCGCTCCCTCTGGCAACCATTGTGTTTAGAAGCCTCGTTTTTGCCATCTATGCGGGAGCACTCTCCCTATGGCTCGGCGATCGCGTCTGGAAGCTACTCGGCTGGTTTATCAATGGTTTACCGATGTGAATCATCAGGTGGACAACATCAAGGGCTGTCAAACCTATCCCTAATCGCTCACCTCGGCTGGCTGCTGACGTTGGGCATTGAGCTTGAGCATAATCTCAGCATGAACTGATTGGGAGAGGGGGTAGGCTGCCGCCAACAACAGACCAAACACCAAGCTGAGCGCTGGAATCGGCGCGATCAGCAGACGAATCATCAATAGGGCCGATTCTGGCTGCGCAACAACGCCCACATTTCCCGTCGCAAAGCCCGACAATTCCAAGGCTTCACTGATAAAAAAGATTGTCCCCGCGATCGCCACCTTCTTGATCTGCACCATCAGGCCTGCAAACACACCTTCCCGCCGCTTGCCCGTGCGCAATTCATCAAAATCCACTGCATCCGGCAACATTGACCAGGGAATAAAATAAGCCGTCGAAAGACCCATCCCCGCCAATACACAGAGCCCATACATGCCCCAGGTTTGCCCCGGCTGCAACAAGAAAAAGCCCAATTGTGCTGCCAACGTCAGGGGAATCCCCCAGAGATAAATCGCCCGTTTGCCCAGATAGCCACTGAGTCGCCGCCAAAAGAGCATCATCAAAAGCGCTGTAATCTGAAACGTCAGAGCCATTTGGGTAAATGACTGCTCAGTGAGACCCATCCATTCCACGACAAAATAGGGCAGGATTGCCGCTGTCACTTGCAAACCCAGCCAAGAACAGAGATAAATCCCCACGATAAACAAGAAGGGACGATTACTCAGCGCCATCCGTAACTGCTGGGCGATCGGCAGGCTCGGCGCTTTAACGGTTCGCTGCCGAGTCTGTTGCATGGCGTCAAACCGCTCTCGGGTACCCCAGACACAAAGCCAAATCGTGAGGGTGGCGATCGCACCACAAATGCCCCCCACAATCTGATATTTCAGCACCTCGTCTTCCACAATACCAAAGATAATTTGGGCAATGATCAAGGCGATAATACTGCTGGCAATACTAAACGCTGCTTTAACACTCACCAAGCGCGTTCGTTCGCTATAGGTGGCGGTCAACTCCGCCCCCAGGGTGGAGTAGGGCACAATCACCACTGTATAAGCGGTGTAAAAGACAATAGCGATCGCGCAGGCCCACAGCCAACGCCAGGTCACAGAAGCGGTGGGAATCGCCCACAACAACAGAGCAAAACTCACCCCCAAGGGCAATGCACCCACCACCATCCAGGGGTAGCGTCGCCCCCAACGCGATTGGGTATGGTCACTCAGCCAGCCCACCAGGGGGTCAAGCACAGCATCCCAAACCCGAGCAATCAGCAAAACACTACCCGCCTGGCCAGGGGAGAGGTCAACCACTTCGGTGAGAAAAAACAACCAAAAAAAGACCAAAATACTGCCAGTGATTTCACTACAGACTTCACCCGCGCCGTAGCTGAGTTGAGTTTTGCGATCGAGAGGAACCGTGGGCTGGGGAGAAGACAGAACGTCTGAGGTCATAGGGGTAGAGGCAGATAAAAATTGAGGCGATTGCCCCTGACACTGCGCAGAGCGCAATCGCGGGCAAGACAATGGCTGCATCATACAGCAGAGATTCGGCCAGGGGATGTGATCCTAATGTTGCAAAATCCTGCCACAACCCCCATTCTCGTGCTCCAAGGCTAGAGAATATGTTGATATCTTGAAATCTAGCCCCTCGTTGAATATCTATTATGACTGCCTATCGTGTTGGAATTGCTGGCCCTGTGGGGTCGGGGAAAACTGCCCTACTCGACGCCCTCTGCAAAGCCCTACGCGACAAGCATGAAATCGCTGTGGTCACCAACGATATCTATACCCAAGAGGATGCCCAGTTTTTGGTTCGCTCCCAGGCGCTGCCTCAGGATCGCATTCGCGGCGTGGAAACGGGAGGCTGTCCCCATACTGCGATCCGAGAGGATGCTTCGATGAATATTGCGGCAGTGGAGGAGCTGGAGCAGCAGTTTGCTCCGTTGCAATTAGTATTCCTGGAAAGTGGTGGCGATAATTTGGCGGCAACGTTTAGCCCAGAATTAGTCGATTTAACCCTTTATGTGATTGATGTGGCGGCGGGAGATAAAATTCCTCGCAAAGGTGGGCCGGGGATTACCAAGTCAGATTTGTTGGTGATTAATAAAATTGACCTTGCGCCTTATGTGGGAGCGAGTTTAGAGGTGATGGATCGGGATGCAAAAAAGATGCGGCGCGATCGCCCGTTTGTGTTTACAAATCTGAAGAGTCAGGAGGGATTAGAGCAGGTCATTGCGTTTATTGAACGGAATATTGTGTAGCGGCTCAATCAACCGATGAATGTTGTTGAATCCAAGCCCGAAACGTTTTGATAATTGCATTCTCAGATGTGGTTTGACGTTGAGCCAGGAGATCATTCAAAAGTTGGGGCGTAATCTGCGGAAACACCCGACTTGCCACCAGCGGTTTATAAATGAGGGTGTCAGTTTGAGTCGATAAGCCCAGCATCTCCACACCACCCTTCTGGGTATAACACCACACTTCTGGAATCCCCAGCGCCAGATACACATTCAAGCGGCGGGTGGAGGGACTGGTAATATCCACCTCAAGCACTAGATCGGGCGCTAGCTCTGGGGGAATATCTGGATTGAGCCCCTGGACTTGCGCAGCATTTTGAATATAAAAACAGGTATCTGGCTCTGCCCCCTTCGCTAAATCTTCCCGATCGAGGGTTGTGGAACCATAATTCACAATCTCTAAGTCTAGCTCTTCAGTAAGAGTGGTGACAATTCGGGCTAGCAGACGATTAATGATTTCGTGAAGTTGTGACGGCATTTTAATGTGAAGCCACCCTTGATCGTAAGTCAGCCGCGCCACACGATGATCGCCCATATCCGTTAGCAGCGCTTGATAGGTTTGCCAGCTAACACTGGGCAGGAGAACGCTTTGCGTTACCTGCGCCTGTTCTGGGGCAGATTCGAGGCGGAGGGCTTGAATCATATTCAGGTTGGGTTTGATTTGCGACAAATATATGTTAAATCCAAAAACACCTCTAGAAACAGCAACAGTTCTACCCCTAGCCAGTATCCTTAGACAGAATCTTGCAGCCCCACCTTTTAGCTACTTGAGTTAGCCATGTTGAAATTCTCTAGCCGCTCAGCGGTCGTTATTAGTGTATTGATCTCTGTGCTGGGAGTGGTTTCCGCATGTATTGATTACAATACGGTTGAGTATGATACGAGTCAGCTTAAGACCTTTGCAGACTGGTGCAATCACCAGAAAAAATTAACGCCAGCAGCACAGCATACAGTTGAGGTTTTACTGGTAGAAGCAGAAACGAAAGATTGCGATAAAGCCCAGAACATTATCACTAAGCTGGAAAGGCTTTGGCTCAATAGTTTTCAACTCAAGGATATCAGCCCTCTAGGCTCTCTTACTAATCTTAAAGAGCTTCATCTGACTTGGAATAAAATCGAGGATATTAGTGCTCTAAGTTCTCTCACTAATCTGGAAAGTCTGTATCTGGTTAGCAATGAACTCAACGATATCAGTACTATTAGCTCTTTCACTAATCTCAAAGCTCTTGGATTAGATGGCGATAAAATCGAGGATATTAGTGTTCTAGGTTCTCTCACTAATCTGGAAAAGCTTAACCTGAGTAGCAATGAGCTCAAAGACGTAAGCGTTCTATATTCTCTCAATAATTTGGAAAGTCTGGAGCTGACGAGCAACAAAATCGAGGACATCAGTGCTCTAAGTTCTCTCTCCAATCTTCAACATCTTGTACTAAGTAGTGATGAACTCAAAGACATCAGTGTTTTGAGTTCTTTCGTCAGTCTGCGAGTGCTTTGGTTAGATGGCAATGAAATCGAAGATATCAGTGTTCTAGGTTCTCTCTCCAATCTTAAAGCTCTTCACATAGAAGACAGTCAGCTTAAAGACATCAGTGTTCTGGGTTCACTCACGAATCTTCAAACGCTTTGGCTGCAGAGCAATGAAATCGAAAACATCAGCCCTCTAGCGACACTGACCAATCTTTCATATCTTACTCTGGAGAACAATAAAATTAAGGACATCAGCTCTCTGACTACACTGACCAATCTTCAAGATCTTAATCTGAGGAGCAATGCAATCGAGGACATCAGTGTTCTGGGTTCACTCACGAATCTTCAAACGCTTTGGCTGACTGGAAATCAAATCAAAGATATAAAATCGGTGGCTACACTGACCAATCTTGAAGATCTTTCGCTGGGGAGAAATGAAATCGAGGACATCAGCTCTCTGGGTTCTCTCACTAAGCTTAAACGTCTTGATCTGGCAGAGAATCCACTCCGTAATAATACTTGCCCTGTCCAGCCTCGATCAATTTGTGATTTTTAGGAGTTCAGAGTGGCCCAAAGACCTGAATCTAGGAGCAATATAAGGGCTTATTACCCAGTTTTCATAACAGTCCTACAGATGGAATCTTGCAGTTGACACTGGGTTTCGGCTCCATCTTGGACTGAGCGAAGCCGAAGTCTCAACCCTCACTTTCTGATCTGTCGCTCTAGCCTATGGAATCGGTATAACTCAAACCCAACCCCAAGGATCAGCCATTTTTCTCTAGCCACAACGAAACAAGCCTAGCCTAAAATGGAAGCTATCCTTAGAATTAGCACTGCCTTTCTTTTCTAAGCAATACCTCACGCTGGCTCACCCCTAAGGCCTCAAGCATCTCAACCCACTGCTGCTCTGCTGCCTTGGTTGCTCAACCTACCGCTCCCCGATCTGTGCCATGGCCAACTTCTCATCACTACCTGATCCTTGGGATGACTCCACTTCAGACCCGCAGCAACCTGAGTCGGCCGCAACCAGTACCCAAACCATCCCCCCCGCACCCGACCTTGACACCGATCTTTTCCGCGATGTCTTGGTCGATCTCGATAGCCTCTTAGGCAATCCCAACCCCCCCAACTCAGAAGCCACCCCGGAGCCCTCTCCACAAACTCCCCCAGAGCCAGAGCAATCCCCTAAAGTCCAAGTGACTGAACCGACTTCTGATGTCCCCAACCTCACCGATCGCATTAGCAAGTTTGAGCCACTTGATTTAGAGGAACCCGTCGATGAAACCTTGCCGCTCCTTGATATGCCGCTTGCTGACTTGCAAGCAACGTTTGGGATCGGTACAAAAGCCACATCCCAGCAACCTCCTCAACCATCCACACCTGAACCCCCTTCCCCTAAACTAGCTACTGAAGTACAGCCAACCACTGCACCTAAAACACCGCCAGCCACCACGCAGCCCACAGAATTAAAAACAACTCCTCAACCTGCCCCAGAACCACCGAAACCAGAACAAGCTGTCCCTCAAACCGCAAAGATTCAATCTCGACCTCAACCCACATCTCAACCGAAGACGCCTGATCCGATTCGGGACGCTGCGATCGCCTATCGAAAAGCAGAAGTCAATGAAACCGTTAGTATCCTTAACGATCTCTTTGATTTAGATGATTCTCAAGCGAAACCCACCAGCCCGCAAACCGCATCCCAGACTCAATCCAATCTTCCTGCCAGTCCGCAGACCACACTCCCTCCCTCCGATCCACCCGAAACAACGGTAGTCCCATCCTCTGCAACCCAAACCGCTCCAGCTCCATCTAGCTCAACTCAACTTCCCTTCCCAGAAGACGATATCTTTCCTGTGTTGGGAACCCAAACTACGGCTGATCCCAATCCATCCACCCAAGAGGTTAATGAGTTGCTCGCTGCCTTAGGTGCTCAACCGGGTATTACACCAGAAACACCGAGCACAACTGAGATAGCCCCTGTCCAAACAGAATCCACTGATAAGCCAACCGCCCCAGCAGCTCAGCTATCACCCACCCCATTAGAAACTGCAACTGAGGCTGAAACGAATGGTGTTGAAACCAACCCTCACATCACCTCTCCCCCGCCTGAAACCTCTACGCCAAAACCGACTGCACCCCCTCCCAATGCCCCCGGCCTGGAGCAACAGCTCACCAAAACAATTCTCAACCTGGTCAACCACAGCCCTGAAACCGAAACAAGCAACTCACCAGAACCAGAGGATGCAGCGATCGCCGCAGCTACCGTCAGTAATGAAGTTGTCCCCCTCTCCCCCCTCGAACAGCGACGGGTGCAACTCGAAGCCCAGCTCGAACGAGAGCTACAAGCCTTTTGGGATGCCGCTAATAATCAGCTCCCCGAACAACAACCGGAGTCTCAGCCCCCATCTACGCAAACCCAAGCCAGCATTACCACGCAACCTCAGAGCGGCCAAAGCAATGGCAATGGGAACAGCCAAACCCAGCCAGCAACAACCACACCCACCATTCCCCGCACCCCTTCAGAGCAACTTGATGCAGCCGTTGAGTCTACCTTTGGGATTCTCAGCCGCGACTTTAACAGCCTGTTTAGCAGTTCCAGCTCAAGCGAATCAGACGAAGATCCCCTCCAAGAGATTCGTCAATATTTGGTCGGTAATCAGCCGCAAAAAAAAGCACCAACGCCGCCGCCACCTGACCCTGCTCAACCCTTAACCAACGATCTTGAAGATCTCACTGTCGAAGCAGCAGAACCGCCCTCAACCCGTCTGATGCCTGATCCCGCAGAACCTCCACGGTATTCTCCGGTGGAAATTGAGCCGTTTAAACGGTTTGAAGCGATTGAGGACAAACTGGCTCAACTCGAAAAACAGGTTTATGAGCCGACGGATGTGATCAACCCGCTGCTGCCACTGATCGCGCAATTGCTGAAGATGCGCTTGGGCACCACCCAAGATACGGTGCGCGAAATGGCGACTCCGATTTTGGACGAGATGATCTTAGCCCGTTCAACCCAAAACCGGGAAGCAATGACCCAAGCCTTTGCCAGCCTAATTCCCGACGCCATCACCCAGGAAATCCACAATAACCCCGAACGCATCGCCAAAGCGATCGGGCCAGAAGTGGGGGCAGCAATTCGAGAACAAATCCGGATTGAGCGAGATTCTATTTCCGAATCTCTGGGGCCCACCATCGGTAAAGCCATTAAAACGCAAATCGAGGTAGAACGAGACTCCATGGTTGACGCCCTCTATCCTGTCATTGGTAGTACTGTCTCCCGCTACATGGGTGAGGTACTCAATACGATCAATGAGAAGGTGGAAAGTACCTTGAGTATTGATGGCGTTAGTCGAAAAATTCGTGCTCGGGTGCAAGGGGTTAGCGAAGCGGAGTTAATTTTGCAAGAATCAATGCCCGCGACGATTCAAGCGATGTTCTTAATTCACAAAACCTCAGGACTAGTGATTGCCGAGGTACAGCCTAACCTAGAGCAGCGCTTGGAATCCAACATGATCGCGGGAATGCTCACCGCCATTCGTAGCTTTGTTAATGATTGCATTGCCCAAACTGGAGAAATCACCGAACTCAATGAAATTGAATATGGTGATTCGCGTATTATGCTCGAAGTGGCAGGGTATTGCTACTTAGCAATTGTGGCCAAAGGCAAAATCCCGAAGCCCATGATTGACCGATTGCGACGCGTCTTTAGCCAAATCACCCAACGGCACGGTCGCTACATTGAAGACTTTGAAGGGGAGATGGAGACGGTTCCGCCGGAAATCACCACATTCCTTAAGCAAGTGGGGGATGAGCAAAATGACCGGGCCCAACAGCAGACCAAACCCAAGCGATCGCCTACGACCTTATTGGTCATCTTGGGGCTCTTAGCCGCCCTACTCACCATTCCTTGGCTGTATTTTCAGGTGCGGGGTTGGTTTGATCAACGTCTTAGTCGCCAAGTTGCGGGGGTCTTAGCCGAGGAACTCGATCCAGTCGCCTATGAAGATCTTGTGCCCACGGTCAACGGGAAACAACTTCAGCTCGATGGCCGGGTTCCATCAGCAGCCATTCAAGAACGGGCGGCAGTCATTGCCCAGGAGATGGCTCCCAAGAAAACCATTACCAATAATATCAAGGTGGTTCAAGCCCCCCTTGACCCCGCTGCTGTTGCCACCTCGGTTCAGGTGGTCACCAGCATTCTTAACCGTGAGCCTGGCGTTGATATTCAAACCCAATACACCCCAGAGCAAGTCACGGTCAGCGGTACCTACAGCAGCCCCGAAACGAAGCAAACCATTGAGCAAGCGCTGGGAACCTTACCGGGAATCCCGCCACTCAATATCCAAAACCTCACCCCCCAGATTGTCCAAGAGCGGATCTACTTTGACACGGAATCAGCAGTCATCGCACCTGCCGAACTCAACAGTAAAGTCGTGCCCCTTGCCGCTTTCTTGCAAGCTCAGCCTAACTTCCACATCCGACTGATTGGCCATACTGATCCTCGGGGAACAGAGAAGAACAATGCCAAGCTAGCCCAAGCCCGCGCCCAAGCGGTTCGTAACCAACTATTGCGGGCTGGCGTCCAAGCCAAGCAACTGGAAATCGCAGGTGATGGCAAGCCGCCCCCAGGAATTGGCCGGGCTCAGCCCTTCTGGCTCAATCGTTGCGTTCGATTTGAGATCATCAAGCGATAAGATGAACAGAGTGATGAACCGTCTTAGGGAATGGTAATAGAGAAACCTATGGCAACTTCTGCAAAAAAAGTCTGTCTAGTCGGCGATTTCAGTGTGGGCAAAACCAGCCTAATCCGCCGTTTTGTCGATAATCAATTTAGTGATGAATACCTCTCAACCGTTGGGGTTAAACTCTCGCGTAAGTTAGTGAACTTGTCTCAGACAGCAGACGCCAGCCCCAAAGACGTTGAACTCCTGATCTGGGATATTGAAGGACAAACCCAGTTCAAAGCGATCGCACCGAGTTACCTGCAAGGGGCGAAGGGGGCCATTATCGTTGGTGATGTCAAACGCCCCGATACACTTGACCATCTAGAAGACCACATCGCACTCTTCCTGAAGATTAATCCCAAAGGGAAAGTGATTGTCGCCCTAAATAAGGCTGATCTCGTCACTCCTGAAGCGTGCGAAAAGCTGGTTGAAAAATACACGTTCAATGTTCAACAACCTCAGGTTCTGGCCACCTATGCCACATCTGCTAAAACGGGTAAAGATGTCAATGCAATCTTCCATGAGCTAGCGTCCGCCATGCTGCAATGACTGTTCAATTCCAAGACTTGCTCCCCCCTTGTCTAGAATTTATCACCTGCGATCGCCAATTGCAGATCACAGGTTGGTCTCCTGGTGTTTTACCCTTCATTACGACCCCTCTGGCTCCAGACACCTTAGAAGCAACCCAAGACATTCGAGACTGGTTACCGGAGCTTGTTGGTTTAGAAGATACCATCGAGCAATTGTTTCGCGGCGAAAAAGCTAGCTTTGAACTTTCTGGTATTCAACACCAAGATGATTACCTTGACCTCCTCATTGTTTGTGAATCCGAAGGCAACATCACCACCAGCTCTAAACATATCCTGATCTTGATCCGCAATGCGAGCGATCGGATGGCAGTTGAACAGCATCTAGGCCAAATTGCCAAAGAATACAGCCTCAAATTCCAAGAACTCTCCCTGGCGCAAAACTACCTCAAGCAAATTGTTAGCTCAATGAGCGATGCCTTGCTGGTGACTGATCATCACGGTCGTATTCAACAAATTAATCCCGCTACAACTGAAATTCTAGGCTATACAGAATCCGAACTCTTGCACAAACCGATCCAAACCCTCTTTACGAAACTTCCACAGAGCAACACCCTCCCCAATAAATTCCCCAACTTTTTGCTGGGGCAAGATATTGAGCAATATTGTCAGAGTAAAGACGATCAGATCTTGAGCTTATCTTTTTCCTGCTCGTCTTTTCAGCAGTCTATTGATCAAACCATGCAATATGTCTGCATTGGCCGAGACATCAGCCTGCGTAAGCAAATGGAGCGTTATCTCGAAGATCAAGTGCGCTCTAGTCGCCTCGTCAGCAACCTCACTCAACATCTCCAAAAGTCTTTAACCCAAAGTGATTTACTCCAAACAACCACACAACTTCTCTATCAATGGCTGGTCTGCGATCGCGTTTTAATTGCTCACTATAACCCTGACGGCAGTGGAGCGATCGTCGCCAGTACTGCCAGTGAGTTATTCATCAGGCCCAACCACCAGATTATTCCTGCACCAGAGAACTCAGAACAGTCTGTTGAATATCTGCAAACTGCCCTCAGTACTGTGGATATCAAAAGTCAACTGGCAATTCCCCTATTCGAAGAGCAACACCTCTGGGGGCTGCTCATCATTCACTATTGTGAGCGGGAACATAATTGGAAACGCCAGGAAATTCACCTTCTCGAACAAGTTGCGGGCCAAGTGGGCATGGCGCTAGAGCGATGTGAACTCTATCAACAACTGCAACAAGCCAACGCAGAGCTGCGGCGTCTGGCCCACATTGATGGTTTGACTCAATTGGGCAACCGCCGGGCTTTTGATCAACAACTCCAAACTGAATGGGAACAAGCCCAGCAGACCGATCAATCCTTATCCTTAATTCTTTGTGATGTCGATTTTTTCAAAGCCTACAATGATTATTATGGACACCCTCAGGGCGACTATTGTTTACAACTCCTGGGCCAAATTTTGATCTCAATTTGCCACAATACTGTTTTCTTCCCGGCCCGCTATGGCGGCGAAGAGTTTGTTTTGCTGATGCCGAATACCAATCAAACCCAAGCCAGTCGAATCGCCCAAACGATCCATCAAGCCTTAGCCAGCCAAGCGCTCAAACATGAACGATCGACCCTAGAGCCTTGGGTTACGATTAGCATTGGGGGCATCACATTTCAACCGACCGTCCACACTTGGCAAGCTCAAGATCTTGTCAGTCGTGCGGATCAAGCACTGTATGATGCGAAAAAACAAGGACGAAACTGTTCTCGATTTTGGACAACCGACTGACCTTCTCCCCCTAACGTGATGACCAGCCCTGTTGCCCCCATTGTCACTCCACCCCATATTTACTACCTCGTCGTTAACGCTGACTTTAATGTGGTAGCGGGCTCCAGGGAATTCCCAGATGCCATTGCAACCACTGAGTTGGCCCTAAACATTCCAGTTTTTGATGTGTTCCCGGAGCTATATGGCTGTGAAGAAATCATCGAAATGATTCTTGAAGACCCTGCCAGCGATTTCAACCTCCCTGGCATTACCCGCATCGACGAACTCACAACCACAGAATGCTACTTTGATCTCTATTTACAGCATTACATTCCACCTGGCATCAGCAACACACCCTACCTGCTGATTTTTGCCGAGGACGTCACTGACAAGATGGCCCTTGAGCAAGTGCTTGTTCAAACCACGAATGAAACTACCTTACTCAACGATGCTTTAAAGCGATCGCGCAATTACACCCATCAAATTGTCACCTCGATCGCCGATGCGCTGATCGTTACCAATCCCGAACACCAGATTACAACCATCAACCAAGCCACAGCTAAATTGTTTGGTTATGCCGAGGCGGATCTTATCGATCAACCCCTGGCCCGCCTCTTTGTGAAACCAGACCAAGTAATGCCGATTTTGACTGCTTTTCTCGCCGAGCGGCAAACTGAAGCCCAAACCCTAGAAGTACTCTGCCAAACGCAGGATGGCATTCAACTAACGGTGGCGCTGTCTTGCTCTCTAGTACATCCACCTAGCACTGACCGGGACGAGCTAGCCAACCGGGTTCCAAACTTGGTCTACATTGGTCGAGATGTAACCGAGCGTCAACGTACTCAGCAGCGGCTCACGGCCCAATATGCGATAGCTCGCATTCTCTCAGAATCCGGCTCCCTTGATCATGCCATTCAGGACATTCTCCAAGCCATTGGTGAGAGTCTGGAATGGGATGTGGGAGAATTCTGGGCCCCCAAGGGCAGTGACGATCGCCGCGCTATGACTAACAACCTCAGTAATGCCACTTGGCTACCCATCGGCCAGCCTTGCCCCATTCCTGTGCCAAAGCTGCAACGCATGGATTCTTGGCTCAGTGATCGTGAACAGTTTGCAGCTTTTGTTGGGGAAGGCGATCGCACCCGGCTCAATGAAGGGGGGAATTTTGCAGCGCAGGTTTGGTCAGCTGGACAGCCCCAATGGATTACTGCCTTGCAAGGTGAAACAACCTTTGGCAAAAACTCCGCAACTGTCCTGGCAGGCTTGCGCTCAGCCTTTGCATTTCCCATCCACAGTGGCAGTGAAATGCTGGGGGTAATGACCTTCTTTCGGTGTTCACAACAATCACCAGATGAGCACCTTTTGGAAATGATGACAGCGACAGGCAACCAATTGGGTCAATTTATTAAGCGTAAGGAAGCCGAAATTGCTCTCCAAAAGCAACAAGTAAAAACAGAACGCTTACTCCTCAATATTCTGCCCAGTCCTATCGTTGACCGTCTCAAAGCAAACCCTGAGACGATCGCCGACAGTTTTGAAGCAGTGACAGTCCTCTTTGCCGATCTGGTTGGTTTCACGGAAATTGCCGCCCGTCTCTCGCCCATTGAATTGGTCGAGCGCCTGAATGTGGTATTCTCCGCCTTTGATCATCTCTGCGAAGAGCACAACTTAGAAAAAATCAAAACCATTGGTGATGCCTATATGGTCGTGGGTGGACTGCCCACACCAAGAATGGATCATGCTGAGGCGATCGCCCATATGGCGTTAGATATGCAAAGTGTGCTGGCTGAAATTAATCGGGCGGGTGGAGAACAGTTCAAGATTCGGATTGGCATTAATACGGGCTCCGTTGTTGCAGGAGTCATCGGCACGAAAAAGTTTATTTACGACCTTTGGGGAGACACAGTTAATATTGCGAGCCGGATGGAATCCCACGGTGAACCTCAGAGAATTCAAGTCACTGAATCCACTTATCACTGTTTACGCGATTGCTATAACTTCACACCCCGGGAACAAATCACCGTTAAGGGGAAAGGATTAATGCAAACCTATTGGCTCGAAGGTAAGCGATCGCTAGCTCATGCTTAACCCCTCAGCTCAAACACACAATTAACCTGAGTTATTCGCCAGCCGCTGTGATCCGTGCTGGCTAGACAGCTCAAAAAACACACTGTTTTTTGAGCAAATTGCTAAAGTGCTCTTCAGAAGAAGCTTTCAGCGATTTTTCGGAATTGTCGTGAATAAAGCAGGTTAAGCAGCACGTCTAAACTAGAAGACTACAGCAACTCCGCTCTCACCAATACAACGCTAACTGTAGCGCTTTATAAATAAATCCTCATCTGCGTAACAGTTCGTATTAGAAACCCGCCAAAACCCACCAAAGCTTCCTAGCCTAGAAATAGATTATCTTTATTTATTCCAGGACTTATTTCTTATGTTGCCTATTTTCCGTCGGCCCTGGGAGTTCAACCCCACCCAGGTCTTTCTAACCGTGGCAAGCCTATTGGGGTTTTGGCTGAGTGCCAGCGTTATTCTAGATGGGGTGGTGATTCCCTGTCTCTATGTCAATGGCATGATGATGCAATCCGGGTTTGCAGCCGCAGCTTACAGCTTGTTTGAAGTGTTCAACCATTTAGAAATCGTTTTGGGGGCTGTGGTTCTAGCACTGCTGTTGGGCCTGGGCAAGACTCTCGCCACTGTTCATCCAAAACAGAGTCAGATGGTGGGTTTAGCGGTTGGGCTGTTTGCGATCGCTTTGGCCTATACCTATTGGCTGACCCCTGATCTGAGTGCTTGGGGGCTCGTGATGGAAGGCAGTCTGAGCGATCGTGCTGGGATGCCTGAATCTATGCTAATTGTCCAAGTTCTGTATTGGTGTCTGGAAGTCGTGAAGTTTGCTGGGGGTACTTGGTTGTTAAACCAATGTTTAAATGCAGGGTTAGACTCAATTCAACCCCTTCAGAATCAATAAGCTACGATTACTGAGAAGAGGGATCACTGACCGATAGATCAATATTGTCTTGAGTGATCCCTCTTTGATCCCCTCAAGCTTTTGGCTCAATCTGAGCTGAATTCAAAAGATCGATAGTTCATACCGAATCCGGTCATTAAAACCAAAGAATTTTCTTGATGTAGGGGCTGGGCCTCCCTCATTGGTGTGAACTTAAGAGAGAAAGGAGGTAAGGTCAAGTGACCGCACCTCCTAAAAAAATGCCTAGACAGCGCCCCCGAAAGACAGGCAACCCCGACCTGCGAAGCAGGAGTCAAGTGCCAACGCCAGAAAACGCAGAGCTAGAAGCGAAACTGGTGCAATGGCTACAGCCCCAGAACTTCATGCCCCTGAAGGAAAAGCAAGGCAGGAGTGAGGAGAAGCTGCGGAGTCGGATTCTGACATTGCCCGTGATGGTCGCCATCGTAGTGGGTCTAGTGTACCGAAAAATCCCCAGTCTAGCAGAAGTTATCAGGCAACTGGAATTACATGGATTGTTATGGTTAGACCCAACAAAGGTGAGCGTCAGTGCCCTCTCAAAACGGCTCAGAAAAGTGCCAGCAAAGCTGTTTGTCGAGCTATGGGAGACCGTGCGCGAGCGCATGGAACAAGAGCCTGTGGAGCAAGTCCTATCGAAAGACTGGCAGGGGCTAAGGGAGAAATTTAGGGTAATTTGGATAGCAGATGGGTCAACCCTTGAAGAACTCCGCAAACGCTTGAAAATTCGTTGTGCAGCAGTGGAGAGCAAGCTAGGGGGAAGAATGATGATGATTGTAGAGTTGGTAACGCTGCGACCCGTGCAGATGCAATATGAGATTAACCCTCACAGCAATGACAAAATTCACTGTGATTGGTTGTTGTCGCAGCTCCCTAAAGGGGGTCTGATGGTCTTTGATTTAGGCTTTGTCAAGTTTCCCTTTTTTGATGCGTTCACCGACAGCCAGCGTTTTTTTGTCACCCGCTTGCGGGAGAAAACTGCCTACACAACCCAGCGGGTGTTGGCTCAAGGTCAGCGCTATCGTGATGAAATTATTGATATGGGGCAATATCGCTCGAATCCTTGCCACCATCCTGTACGACTCGTTTCTGTCCAGTGGAACCAAACTTGGTATCACTATCTTACTAATGTCCTCGACCCCACCCTCCTCTCTGCACCTCAGGTTTGTGACCTTTACCGTCGCCGCTGGCGCATTGAGGATGCTTTTTCTCTCACTAAGCGCTTACTGGGTTTGGCTTATCTTTGGGTTGAGGATTCTAATGGTGTTGAAATTCAAATTGTCGCTACTTGGATTTTCTATGCTGTGCTTAATGACCTCTGTGCTCAGATGTCGGTGGCTTTACGTCAACCCTTGGAGACGATTTCTTTTGAGATGGTCTTTCGGGGTCTCTACCACTATGCCCAGGCTCGTCTGAAGGATTCCTCCGTCCAGTTGATTCCTTTTTTCACCCAACACGCCAAGCTTCTGGGTTTGCTCAAAGCACGACGTAAACGTCACCGACTTCGTGACGCTCAGTGGGCTGAGATTTGGCAGGAACTTCAGGGCGCTAACCCCTGTTATTCCTTTGTTTAGCCCCTTAAGTTCACACCAGTGGGCCTCCCTGCCCTACGGGGTATTTATTCTCGGTGCATACAAAGCGGATTTCGTATCAGACCCACTTCAGCTTCAACCACTCTATCCAGGCTCTAGTTTGTATAATATGAACCCCAGCACAAAGATTTTTGGGTTATGTGTGGGATATATCTGATGAGATGCGAAAAGGCTTCCAGCGATCAGACATCCTCAAAGATTTGCCCCTTCTCAGAGCATTGCAAACATCATCATCGTGATAGATATTGGCGTGCCAAGAGCTTCGGAGTAACGAAGTCTAGCTTGTTTGAACCAGAAAGTCCAACAAATTCTGGGTCGTATGTCAATTCTCAAAGCCTTACTAGATTTGGATTATAGCCCGGTTTTCACCCCCTAAGGGAGTTGAGACAATGCGATCGCTTTTTCGTTATCGTAAAGATATGTAAATTGACTGTTACGCTTCAGATTTATGACTGCTTCGTCTACTATCACTAACACTACTCCTGTGCAAGCAACGACTCCACCATCCTCAACCGACGCCGAGACCGAAAAAATTCTCTGTCAGCATTGTCTGCGCACAGCAACCAACGGCATTAAATGTAAGGGGATTTGTGTTGCAGATGATGACTATTGATCCGCTTTCATAACGCCACAGTGCTGATTAGGCATAACGGATAGTGGGATAGGCAAATGCTGACAGTCTCTCCAGAAACAAATAATCCACCGCTGTCTAGGCGATGGACTATCTAACTCTCGGTGATTTGGAATCGAATCACCACAATATGCGTGAATCACTTAACTCATTCTGAGGTAACTTGCTTCTGCTTCCAATTGACGAACTAGGTCATCATTCCCCGCTGCACGTGCTGCTTCAATGCGTTGCTGGAGGCTGCGGCGGAGGCTGTCACGGTGGTTAGCTGCCGCATTTTGAAGGATTTCTTTACGGTTTTGATTCAACATAAGCAGGGATTTGATAAGAATTTTGAATAGTCAACATAATCTCAATCTAACACCTCACCCCAAGAAATGTATCTTTGATTACAAAATGCTAACAGTGCTTCAAACTGATGAATAAGCTGCATGTGATCACCCTGTTGACTGACTTTGGCTATCAAGATGTTTACGTCGGCACAATGAAGGGAATTCTGGCTCAGATCGCACCCCATGCGACACCGATTGATCTCACCCACCAGATCTCCCCTCAAGACCTTTGGGCAGCCCAGTTTAACCTGGGCAACGCTTACCACTATTTCCCAACAAATACGATTCATCTTGTGGTTGTTGACCCCGGTGTAGGTACATCCCGACGAGCGATCGCTCTTCACACCAATGCAGGCTATTTTGTTGCGCCAGACAATGGTGTCCTGACGCCTGTCTTACAGCAAGAAACGCTCTATCAGGCTGTGACGCTCGATCGCTCTGACTATTGGCTGACCCCTAAACCCAGTACTACCTTCCACGGCCAAGATATCTTTGCACCGATCGCGGCGCACCTGGCCAATGGCGTCACTATGACCCAACTCGGTAGCCCCATCCCAGTTGAGAGTTTAGTGCAGTTGCCGCTACCGAGACCTCAAGTGACCTCTGAAAAAATTGTGGGCACAGTGCAATATATTGATCACTTTGGAAACTGCATCACCAATATTGCTGCTGAGCAGCTTACTGGACAAGCCTGGGCAATTCAGCTTGATGACCAAACTGTATCGATTGGCCAGACCTATGGCGATCGCGCTCCTGGAGCAATGGTTGCTCTGATCGGTAGTCATGGCTGGCTCGAAATTGCCCTCAACCGGGGAAATGCTCAAGCTCAACTGCAATGGCGAGTGGGCAAACTCGTCACGATTGTCAAAACGGCAACCACATAAACTCAACTATTAAGCGCGGCGGGGTCGGAAATTCAGAACCGGACTAAGTAGTAGTAACCCCGGAAACAAAAAGAACACAAAGAAGTACATAATCAAGCGCTCAACTGAAGTTGCCGTGTACCACCGCTTGTTGAGATAGAGATACAACATCCCTGGCAACACCACGAGATATAGACCGCTCAACACCAGATAGAGCAAGGCAATGAAAATCGACGAGCCATCCAGACTCTGAAGAGTTCCTAGGGTTAAAGTATCTAAGCTCAAAGGCATTGTTGTATGGGTTCAGAGATCGAGACCTATTGTATCTCGGAAAACTCACCTAATTCTCCATTTGCGCTAACACAGCCATCACTTCATCACACCAATCAATCCAGCTCTCCTCATAGCGAATGCCTCGTCGCAACGTCAGGTAGCGGAACTGTTCAGCTGATGTTGGCTCCGATGCCCCCAAAAAGCACTGCTCCATTGCGTGATAGTCCGATAACTGGCGCTCGTGCAGGTGACGACGATGTTTGAGTTCTTGGTGCAGTAAGTCTCTGGGTAGATAGGGCCCCGCGAGTACCTTGACTAAGAGGTCTTCCCGAATCGGTGTGGGTTCACTCGGTTCAGCAAACCAACGGAGGAGTTCCGTTTCCCCGACAGGGGTCAGTTCATAGATTTTTTTATCAGGTTTACCGGCCTGGGGAATACTCTGATGGGTCACCCAACCTTGCTTCGCCATTTTGCCCAGTTCTCGATAAATCTGCTGTTGGCTGGCCTTCCAATAACAACTGATATCCTCCTCAAAGCGTTTGCTGATGTCGTAGCCGCTAGCAGGGCTATAGGAGAGGAGGGTCAGAATTGTGTGGGCAAGAGCCATGAACGAAAAATTTATTGACATATTCAACAAGTTGAGTATAAGCTACAGAGCTATAAACAACAAGTTGAATATCAACAGATTGATTACAACAAACTGTTAACAATGGGTTGAATATGCCATGACTTCGACTTCTGAACTCGCTCCTACCTGTGTCCCTGCTTTGCCGTCATCAGTGGTGTCTAAGCCGTCACCACAACCTTGGGTACTGTGGCTCTTGCCCTTAGCGCTATTCCCTACAGGTGTTTTCACTGCTCGACATTCTTTTATTGCCAATGCTGAACCGACACCTTTAGCAACAACACTCTCTGTTACGACTCAGCCTGCTCAGGCTATCAATTCCTATACTGTCCAACGCACCTATACGGGCGAAATCACTGCCCAACGTACCAGTGAGTTGGGTTTTGAGCGCTCAGGGACAGTGGTGACGCTCTTGGCGGATGAGGGCGATCGCGTCGCTGCTGGCCAACCTCTGGCCCGTCTCGATATCCGCAATTTGCAAGCCCGCCGCCAGGAACGGGTTGCTCAACGCGCCCAAGCCCAAGCACAGCTACAAGAGCTACAAAATGGCCCTCGCTCGGAAGATATCAGCGCTGCACAAGCTGCGGTCTGGGAGTTGGAGCAAGAACTCGAACGGGCTAAGCGTCAGCGCGATCGCCGCCAGTTTCTCTACGACGAGGGAGCGATCGCCTATGAAGACTTTGACGATGCTGCCTATAATACCGCGATCCTGGAGCAGCGCTTGGCCCGAGCCAAGAGCGACTTGCAGGAGTTAAACAACGGCACTCGCAGCGAGCAAATCATTGCTCAACACGCTCGTGTGCAGCAGCTTGATGCTCAAATCCAAGCTCTTGATGTGGACATCAGTAAAAGTGTGATCTATGCGCCGTTTGCAGGTAAGGTGAGCGATCGTCCCATTGATGAAGGTGTCGTCGTAGGCAGCGGTGCGACCGTTGTGACGTTAGTGGAGCAAGGCAACCTCGAAGCCCGGATTGGTGTGCCAGAAGATCGCGTCAGCCAGCTCAAGGTGGGCGGCGCCCAAAAGGTGCAAATCGGCGACAATACCTATCGCGCTACAGTGACTGCCCAGCTCCCGGAGGTGGACGAAACGAGTCGAACGGTTACAGTGGTGTTGCAACTGCCTGCTGATGTAGCCACCCAGGTCGGTCAAACCGCCCGGCTGCTCTTTGCAGACATCGAACCGACTGATGGGGTTTGGGTTCCTTCAACAGCTCTGGTTCCAGGCGATCGCGGCTTATGGTCAGTCTATGTGCTTGGGGATGCGAATAATTCCGAAAATAATAGCACCTATGCGGTAGCGCGGCGAGATGTGGAGGTGTTGCACACAGAAGGCGATCGCACCTTAGTTCGAGGCACAATTCAGGGTCAGGATCAGGTGATTACTAACGGTACGCACCGGGTTGTGACGAGGCAAACGGTTCAGGTTACATCTGAGTGAGTTTGGCATAATGGAGAACAGTATAAAGGCAAAACTATGATGTTGATGTCTGTTCAATACTTTGATCTGCTTTTGACACTGAATACTCTAGGAGGTTTGGGGGAATGACGGTTCAAGCTCCACAAAAAGCTTTAAGCTTTGATGAGTTTTTAGCTTGGTATCCAGAAGATGGTAAACAGTATGAACTTTTAGATGGTGAGATTAGAGAAGTGCGACCGATTGGTGAACATGAAGAAATTGGCGGTTTAATTACACGATGTCTTGACCGTGAAATTGAGCGATTGAACTTGCCCTATATCATTCCTAAAACCTGTTGTGTCAAACCCCTTGCACCCACTGAAGGTTATGTCCCTGATGTAATTGTGCTCGATCGCCGTGCTTTGCGTCTCGAACCGTTATGGCGAGAGGCCTCAACCATTACTCAAGGGAAGTCTGCAAAGCTCGTCGTTGAGGTGGTCAGCACTAATTGGCATAATGATTATGCCCGTAAGCTTGAAGAGTATGAGCTGTTGGAGATGCCGGAATATTGGATTGTGGATTATCGAGCATTAGGGGGACGACGCTATATTGGGACACCAAAAAATCCTGTGGTGACAGTCTACTGCTTAGAAAATAATGAATATGTCATGGAGCAATTTCGAGGACAGGATGTGATCCAGTCTCGTGTTTTTTCAGAATTGAAAATCACAGCAGAATCTATTTTGACTTTGCCAGAGTTTTAAGCGTCATGACCTACCCATTACCTGGTATGAATCCTTATCTTGAGCAATCTGAGCAGTGGCCAACGGTTCATAATCGTTTGATTGTGGCGATCGCGGATTTTCTCACACCGTTACTAATTCCTAAATATCAGGTGGATATTGATAAACGAGTTTATGAGGTGACGGGTTTAAATACACTGCTAGTGGGTCGGCCGGATGTAACTGTGCAACAGTCTCGACAGCCTGTGATGCGTTCAGATTCTTCTGATACAGCAGTTGCTGTTGCATCTGCACCCATCCAGGTTACTTTGCCAACGAATGAGGAAGTACGTGAAGCTTATTTAGAAGTAAAGGATACAGCGACCCAAAAAGTCGTGACAGCGATCGAAATTTTGTCGCCCATAAATAAGCGAGGTGAGGGGCGACAGAAGTATCTCACTAAGCGGCAGAAAATTCTGGCGAGTCGAACCAATTTGGTAGAAATTGACCTATTACTTCAGAGGAAGTCCATGCCGTTGGCTGAGGCGGATCTGAAAAGTCAATATCGCATTTTGGTCAGTCGTGACCATCAACGACCAAAAGCAGATTTATATGCCTTTGGGGTGCGCGATCGCATCCCTGATATTCCGTTGCCATTAACTCCAAATGATCCAGAGCCAGTAGTGGAGTTACAGATGTTGTTGGAGGATGTGTATGGGCGATCGGGTTATGAATATTTTTTAGATTATCAGGAGGATCTAAATATCTTCTTAGAAGAGGAGGATCGAAAATGGCTCAAAAGTAAGGTTATCTAAGAATAGATTAGATATTTGAAAGGTAAAAAGTAGATATCATGGTCATTCAACTCAGTCCAAAACAAGAAGATCTGGTCAATGCTTAAATTGAAAAGGGGAATTTTAAATTTACTAATGAAGTCGTGACGGTGGCTTTACATTTGCTGGAAAAGCTCCAGGATAAACATGCAGAGTAGATTAAAGAAATTCGCAAAAAAGTTCAATCGGCAATGATTCGGATAGAGCATAGTGACGGCATTGATGGAGAAAAACAAATCAAGTTTACAACAACTTGATAAAGCAAAAGAAATGGAGGATGTTCAACAGCCCTCTGCTCAATCTTAAAAAAGGAGGATATTATGAGTCTTATAATTACAGATGATATCATTCAAGCCAGCCAGCTTAATACTGAGGAATTTCGTCAAGAAATTGCCCTGAATCTTTTTCATTCTGGTCATCTTACCCTTGGCTATGCAAGCCAACTTGCACAAGTTTCAGTTAATACATTCCGTCAGCTACTCAGAGAAAGAAATATTCCGCTCTATAGTTATGATGTTGAAGATCTTGAGCTTGATCTAAAAAACCTTAAGGCACTGGGGCGATTATGATCATCATCAGTGACACTTCAGTGATAACGAACTTGGCAGCTATTGAGCACTTACATTTACTGCCAAAATTGTACGGACAAGTTATGATTCCAGACACAGTCTATCATGAGCTAGCTGATGTGGAACCCCCAGAGCCGGGTACTCGTGAAGTTCAAACTGAATCCTGGTTTAGCATTTGCTCAGCGACTCAGCACGAGTTAGTTGACCGTCTTCAACGTGAAGCAAGGCTAGACCGAGGAGAATCTGAAGCGATCGCTTTAGCCCTAGAGTTAAACGCTGATTTGCTGTTGATTGATGAAAGACGAGGACGGCAAGAAGCGAATCGCCTCGGTTTAAAAATTACGGGATTACTCGGCGTTTTAATAGAAGCGAAGCAGAAACGTTTAATTTCTGCTATTAAGCCACTGATGAATTCACTCCAACAGACATCCAGGTTTAGGATTTCACCTGCACTCTATCAAAAAATATTGGAGATCACAGATGAAAGTTAGCTTAAAAAATTTGATCTCTCCCGAGCCATTACTGTGGTTCCTTGCGATCAACGTTCTGGTTTCGATCGCGCACTATATCCACAATATGGTTTTTCTTCCCGAATATCATGAGCCTGCTTGGATTACACCGACGCTGATCGATTCGTTGTGGTTTGTGATGACACCATTTGGGTTAGTGGGGTATTGGCTCTATTGTCGAGGAAAATTACAGGCTGCGAAGACATCACTATTTGTCTATTGTGCTTTGAGTTCGTTGGTGTTGGGGCATTATGTAATTACACCAATTTGGACACTATCACTCACGATTAATCTAATGATTTGGGCAGAGGCGATCGCAGCTTCAATTCTTTCTGTCTATGTATATTCATTCCCTAAACCAAAAAATTCCGATCTGTAGGTTGGGTTGACGATGAGGAAACCCAACAGTATTAACTCTTTACTCAATCCTGATTGTTAGGTTTCGTGCCTCAACCCAACCTACAACCTACCAGTCATCATTACTATCGAATGATTTCACAGAAAATCTCTCTTGCTCTTTTTTTGATTGGCGTAACGAGTCCAAGAACAGTACAAGGCTTAAAAAACATGCAGTCACAGAGAGTCCGACAACCTCTTTTGGAAAACCTGCCCAAATAAATAAGATCAATACAGCAACAGAAGTAACAAGGGTTTTGAGGTAGAACGTTTTTGCATTATCTCTTCTTGATTCCCTTGCCCAATCCAGAAGAATTAATGGATAGAGAAAGCAGATGAGTAGGAAAAGACATAGAAAAATCTTGAGTGAGCTTATGAGAATCAGTAAAAGAGCAATGCGAATTGGATAGCCAAACGGCAGAAACTTTATATTCTGTTCTTTCTGTGGCTTTAAGCATACGGCTATCCCTGTTACCACAAACAGAAATGCTATAGGAATCACGACAAAAGCCAGGAAAAAAAACATTAATCCTCCCGCATCACTAGATTCAGCGGCTATTTCTGCTGCTTCTGCCTGAACTGAAAGAATGCCACGAACAGACCAATAGCCCAGAGACGCGCCCAAGATGATATTCAGCCAACCGAGAGAAGCATTACTCAACCCAACTTTGATATTGCGTAACCTCATTCTGACCATACCCCCTGAAGTTCTCCGCCCATCCTAACAACACTCATGCTCTTCTACCGCAATCGCCAACTCCTCATCCTCTCCCTCCTGCTAATAATCGTGTGGGGACTCTCCTCCTTCTTCACCATCCCCCGCATGGAAGACCCCGAGCTGACCCAACGCTACGGCACAATCACCACTTTCTTCCCTGGCGCGACCCCCGAACGGGTTGAAAGCCTGGTGACAGAAAAAATTGAACAGGAACTTTTTGAACTCGAAGAAATCGACACGATCGAATCCACCTCCAGCACCGGGATCTCGATTATTGGCGTTGAACTCAAAGAAGTGATTGTCGATGTTGACCCCATCTGGTCGAAAGTCCGCAGCAAACTGGATGATGTGACGCCCGAACTGCCCCCCGGTGCGAGCGACCCCGAATACGAAGCAGGCGACCCCAGCGCCAGCGCCCTGATTGCAGCCTTAACCTGGGAACTGGAAAGCACTCCCAACCATACAATCTTGCAACGCCTCGCCGAAGGTCTCGAAGACCAACTGCGGGCTATCCCTGGTACGGATAAAGTGGAGATTTTTGGCGCACCGGAAGAAGAAATCCGGGTTGAGATTAATCCCACCGACCTGGCTCGGCTGGGGCTAACAGCGCAAAATCTGGCGGGCCAAATCCGTGCCAGTGATGCAAAAGTGGCAGCAGGACAGTTCCGCAGCGGTGACACTGAATTACTGCTGGAAGTGGACAGCGAACTGGGCTCCCTGGAACGGGTACGGCACATTCCCATTCAGCTTAGTGATGAGGGGCAAACCACCCGCTTGGGGGATATCGCCACGGTGAGCAAAGGGGTTGAAGACCCCGCTACTGAGCTGGCGCTTGTGGATGGTCACGCTGCGATCGCCCTCTCGGCCACCGTCGAATCGGACTATCGTGTCGATCTCTGGGCGCAGGATGCCCGCGTCACCCTAGAGCAATACAGTGCTAACCTTTCTGACGGTATCGGTTTGGTAACGATTCTTGACCAGAGCCAATACGTCAAACAACGCCTGGATGGGGTGATCTTTAATCTATTGTTGGGGTCGGGTTTGGTGATCGCGGTTTCCCTGCTAATGCTGGGCTGGAAGTCGGCGCTAATTGTCGGCTCGGCGCTACCTCTAGCTACCCTGATGGTGTTTGGCTGTATGAATGTTTTGGGGATTCCGCTGCATCAGATGTCGGTGACGGGCATCATTATTGCTCTCGGGCTGCTGATTGATAACGCGATCGTAGTGGTGGATGAGGTGCAGATCCGGTTGCGAGAGGGGCTAGCACCGGGTAAAGCCGTGGCGGCGACCGTTAAGCATTTGCTAATTCCGCTGCTGGCTTCGACGCTGACTACGGTGCTGGCGTTTATCCCCATCGCCACTTCACCCGGCGGCACGGGCGAATTTATTGGCGCGATCGGCTCGACCGTGATCCTAGCGTTGATCAGTTCCCTATTTTTATCCCTGACGATTATCGTCTCCCTAGTGGGGCTGCTCCATCGCTGGCAGCCGTTTTCGACCCAATGGCAATGGTTGCAAGCAGGGTTCGGGAATGCAGCACTGGCGCAGATTTATGCCACCACACTCGATCGCCTCTTCCGCCGTCCCTGGCTCACCATTGGTCTGGCGCTGATTATCCCAGTCTTTGGCTTTACTCAATTCGCTAGCCTCGAACAGCAGTTTTTTCCACCTACGAACCGGGATCAGTTCCAAATTGAGTTTGAACTGCCCGCCCAGACAGCGATCGCGGAAACCCAACGGCAAATCAGCCAAGCGCGGGAGATTATTCGAAACCATCCCCAGGTGGCTGAAGTGCAATGGTTCCTGGGCAAAAGTGCGCCCGCGTTTTTCTATAACGTGGTGGCTAATCGGGAGAATGCCCCCAACTATGCCCAAGGGATTGTCCAACTCAGCGATACCCGCAATCTGCGGGGCACGATTCAAACCCTACAAACGGAGTTAGATGCAGCTTTTCCCGCTGCTCAAGTTCTGGTGCGCCAACTTGAACAAGGCCCGCCTTTCGACGCGCCGATTGAGTTGCGGCTCTACGGTTCTGATATGCAGCAGTTACGTAGCCTGGGCAATGACCTGCGGGCGGAGTTGATGACGCTGCCGGAGGTGATTCATACTCGGGCTGATCTCACGGAAGCGCTGCCCAAACTGGCCCTTAATGTAGACGAAGTGCAGGCGCGACGGGTGGGGCTAGATAATGCTGAGATCGCGTCCCAACTCGATAGCATTCTAGAGGGAGCAGTGGGTGGCTCAATCCTCGAAGCCACCGAGGATATACCCGTGCGGGTGCGAGTGAGTAACAGCACTAGGGGAACCCTCGATCGCGTCGCCTCTCTCGATTTAGTTAATGCTCAAAACGCCACAATTCCTTTAGATGCCCTGGCGGATGTAGAGCTGTTGCCCAACTTGGCAACGATCTCCCGCTACAACAGCGAACGCATCAATACAGTGCAAGCTTTTCTCACGGCGGGATCACTGCCTGCAACAGTGCTAGCAGAATTTGAGCAACGCTTAGAGGCACAGGGTTTTGAGCTACCACCAGGCTATCGCCTGGAATATGGCGGTGAAGCAGATGCCCGAGGCAGCGCGATCGCAAGTCTTTTTTCTACGGTGGGTGTGCTAGCGATCATCATGGCTGCAACGCTGATTCTCTCGTTTAATTCCTTCAGCTTGGCGGTTGTGATTGGCTCAGTAGCGATCGCCGCAGTCGGGTTAGCAACTTTTGCGCTGTGGCTGTTCAATTCTCTGTTCGGTTTCACCGCGATCCTGGGCACGTTGGGGCTGATTGGTTTGGCGATTAATGATTCGATTGTGGTCTTAGCGGCGTTGCGAGAGCATCCCGAAGCGCGGCTCGGGGATTGGCGAGCCACAGCCCAGGTGGTGTTTAAGTCCACACGCCATGTGTTGGCGACAACGGTCACGACCATCACCGGATTTATTCCCCTATTGCTTGACCCGACTGGATTTTGGCCCCCGTTGGCGATCGCGATCGCGGGGGGTCTGGGTGGGGCAACCCTCTTAGCACTTTATTATGTGCCAGCGGTACATATTTTGCTCAATCGGCCCAAGCATAAGCCTGTGCAACGAGAGCAGAATAGGGTGATGTCTTTAGAGTTGGAAACTCCCGTGGTTTAGCGTTGATAAAAATGAGAATTCTGTAATTCAAGAGGTCTGAACTCAAGTATATGTTCAAAATTATTCCCAAAATTCCGCTCTGGAAGCTGAAGGGTTTGGGTCAGCCTTCACCGTTTTTTACTCCGGATGGTGAACCTCTTCGCCAGCCAACTATTGTCAATTCTCAATAATTTACTATAAGCAAGCATCAAATTATGACTACCATTTTCCCTGGCCGCTTTACCGCCCAAACCGATCGCCCCTTTGTGGTATTCCTGATTGGGATGCGAATTAACCGTCCCCTGCAATTTCGTAAATGGTTCCAGGTCGCCAGCGCCATGCCTGCCATGTTGCGGGAACTCTACAGTCAGCCTGAGTTGGGCTTTTTGGGGGCAGAATCATTTTTTCGCTTGTGGCCCTTGGAAACGTTGATGGTGTCCTATTGGGACTCCTACGAAAAGCTCGAAGACTATGCCCGGAACCGTAGTCGTGCCCATCTACCCGCTTGGGTGAAATTCAACCAAACCATCGGTACTGATGGCTCCGTTGGGATCTGGCATGAAACCTACCTGGTTCAGGCTGGGCAGTATGAGTCTGTTTATGGCAACATGCCCCAGTTTGGTTTGAGCAAGATATTTGAGCATGTGCCCGCCCAAGGTCGTTATGAAACTGCGCGGCGGCGGTTGGGGGGTGACAATCAGCCAGCGGTGGCCACGCCAGAGTAGCCTTTGCACAGATTTCAACAATCCTCAACACTGCATACTCCAGCAAACGTTACGTAATTTCCCAAATGATTTAACGTCTACGCTGATTGACTTTGGTTAGCATGGAGTTGGGAGAGTGGGCAAATTTAGATAAGGTTTTCCGCTTCAAGGTTAATGGCAACCACAGAACAAGTCCGACAATATTTAGCCCATTGGTTCCAACTGGGGCGCAGGGTTTTGGGGAAGCATAATATTGAATGGTGTCCACAGACTGTGATTCAGGGCGATCGCTATTCCGCTGAATTTGAAGCTTGTTGGTCAGCGATTCTAGAGCACGGCGGTGAGGATTATTACTTAGAAAGCACAGAACAAACGTTGGCTCAACTCCTCTCGGCAGGCTGGGAGCTTGAACCCTGTAGTCGCTGTCCCCTGCTCGTTCCCATCAAAGTCAATGGGATTCAAACCGGTGCTTGCCCTTGCAGTGAGCTACCAAGTTGGCCCAACTTTGAGGTTCCGATGCCTCGGCTCCCCGTTGATAGCCAAGCCCGACTAACACACATTTGCGATCGTGTTCAACAGTCTCAAACGCTTGCTGATGATATGAAGAGACCCTGCAAGCGTTATCCGCTGACCCAATCCATTGCCCTTCAAACTGCCATTGAGTTACAACTGTCGAAATGCCAAGATTCTGAGGGACAAGAGCCGACCGATGATATGAATGCTGAGTCATCCGAGCCGCTTGATTGGCATCCCTCACCGTCTTACTCTGATAACGACGTCCTAGGCCGCATCCGCGATCGCATCAGTGGACAGGGGAGTTTGGGAAAATAGAGCGATTGCAGCTTGATATTGCTCATCTCGCGCTGTTGCAAGGTCGGCAGGATTCAGCGGCGCGGTGAGCGGTACTTGCACATCCGGTGTAATGCCCAGCCGATGAATATCGTGGTGGTTCGGGGTTTCGTACTTCGCCACTGTGACCGCTAAACCCGAATCATCGGGCAATTCGAACAAAGATTGAATTAAGCCTTTGCCAAAGGTTTGTTCCCCCACGAGCTGAGCCCGGTCATTGTCTTGCAACGCCCCAGCTAAAATCTCGCTAGCGCTGGCGGTGCCCTGGTTCACTAAAACGGCGAGAGGCGCATGGTTGAGCGCAGGGTGGTTGCCCATAAAACTATCCAAAACACCTTGACGATTCACGGTATAGACAATGGGCTGATCGTCAAGCAGTAAATCTGCAATCTCAATTCCGGCCTGCAAGAGACCGCCGGGATTATTACGTAGATCGAGGATATACGCCGTTGCACCTGCTTGGGCTAAGTTCTGAAAACCTTGGGTCAGTTCCTGAGACGCATTAGCGCTAAATTGAGCCAGCCTTACATAACCAATAGGTTGAGCTGCTGATTGAGTATCCAGAACGGTAGTAACAGGGTTAAGGGCAATGCGATCGCGCACAATCGAAATCTCATGGGTTTGGTTGCGATCCACAGATTGTAAGGTCAATGTCACAGTTGTGCCCTGCTGACCACGCATCCGATTAGCCGCCTCTTCTAGGGAGAATTGAGCAGTATCTTGCCCATCAATCGCCACAATAAAATCGCCTGCCTGAATGCCTGCCGCTTCAGCAGGTGAGCCCGCGATGGGAGCAACCACGCGAATTTTCTGACTTCGGGGATCAAGATCAACCTGCAAACCCACGCCCGAGAGTTCACCTGTGGTGCTGACCTGCAAGCTGCGATATTCCTCCGGGCGCAACAGGCGGGTAAACGGATCATCCAACGTGCCCAAGAGCGAGTCGATCGCGCCATAAGCCGCTTCCCGATCCGCAAAGGGTTTACGCAAATACTGCTGTCGCATATGCCACCAGTTTTGGTGATTGAACGTCGCATCCAGATACGACTGGTTCACGATCCGCCATGCTTGCAGAAACAGCTTCTGATCATCAGTGAAGGCCGCCGCTGTGGGTGTAAACACCCAACCGCTCACCAACAGACCCAAACTCACCAACCAACCCAGCCAAAATCCTTGTCGCCACATCATAAATTCCAAGTGCAAGGTGGGATTCCCACCCCCGTTAACCGTGATTTAACTCGCTATGTTACATTTTTTAAAAAGGAGATTCATCTTTTAGGACTAAATCTCCCTTGCCATCATAGGACGATTGCCTCCCCAGCTTTTGTCGGGGATTTGCAGCGCAATCTCACTTCCCTATTGCCTTGCTCATTTATCAAGCTCCATGTTTACCAAACAAGTTACCGACTCTAAGCCCTTTCAGTGGTTTCAGGAGCGTCTCGAAATTCAAGCGATTTCCGATGATATCAGCTCAAAGTATGTGCCGCCCCATGTCAATATCTTTTATTGCTTGGGCGGTATCACCTTAGTCTGCTTTGTCATCCAGTTCGCCACTGGGTTTGCGATGACCTTCTATTACAAGCCCAATGTCACCGAAGCCTTCACCTCAGTGCAATACATCATGACTGAAGTGAACTTTGGCTGGCTCATTCGTTCAATTCACCGTTGGTCTGCCAGCATGATGGTGTTGATGATGATTCTCCACGTGTTTCGGGTTTATCTCACCGGCGGCTTCAAAAAACCCCGTGAGTTGACCTGGGTCACGGGTGTAATTATGGCAGTCGTTACCGTATCCTTCGGTGTGACCGGCTATTCTCTCCCCTGGGATCAAGTGGGCTATTGGGCGGTTAATATCGTTTCTGGTGTACCTGCGGCAATTCCTGTGGTGGGTGATCAGATTGTTGAACTGATGCGTGGTGGCGTTTCTGTGGGTCAAGGAACCCTCTCTCGCTTCTATAGCTTGCACACCTTTGTCTTGCCCTGGTTCATGGCGGTCTTTATGTTGGCCCACTTCCTGATGATCCGCAAGCAAGGGATTTCTGGTCCCCTCTAAACCGGGTTAATTGGCATCTGTCCCTCAGATTCCCTACAATTTAGAGCAATATTCTGTACCTATACAGTTGCATTGCTTGCTGGCTGATTGGCATTGCCATTAGCCCAGAGTATTTTTAAGGAGAAACTCGCTTTAATCATGTCCACTCTTAAGAAGCCAGACCTTAGCGATCCCGCTTTGGTTGCTAAACTCGCCAAGGGCATGGGTCATAACTATTACGGTGAGCCTGCTTGGCCCAATGACCTGCTCTATACTTTTCCGATTGTGATCATGGCAACGATCGCACTCAATATCGGTCTCGCAGTACTTGATCCGGCGATGATCGGTGAACCTGCGGATCCTTTTGCCACGCCCCTAGAGATTCTGCCTGAATGGTATCTCTATCCCACCTTTCAACTCTTGCGCATTTTGCCGAACAAGTTGCTCGGTATTGCCGCGATGTCTGCTGTTCCCTTGGGCATGATTTTGGTGCCCTTTATTGAGAACGTTAACAAATTCCAAAACCCCTTCCGTCGCCCGGTGGCAATGGCTGTCTTCTTGGCCGGAACCGTCATCACCATTTGGTTAGGTGCCGGTGCAACGTATCCTATTGCTGAGTCTTTGACCTTAGGCCTGTTCTAATCCACAAGATTCTCGCATCTTTTTTTGAACCCGTTGATCCCCATTAGCGATCAACGGGTTTTTCGTGTATCGAGCGCTCCCGGCTTCTGATAGACTTGCTCTTGAAGCTGGCAAACATGCCCCATAACTTGATTTTTTAAAGAGGACATAAATCTGTGGAAAGTACACTGGGATTAGAAATTATTGAAGTGGTTGAACAAGCCGCCCTCGCCTCTGCAAAGTGGATGGGGAAGGGTGAAAAAGATACTGCTGATGAGGTTGCAGTGGAAGCAATGCGTGAGCGCATGAACAACATTCACATGCGGGGTCGTATTGTGATTGGTGAAGGGGAGCGGGATGATGCCCCCATGCTCTATATCGGCGAAGAAGTGGGGATTTGCACCCGTGAAGATGCGAAAGACTATTGCAACCCTGATGAACTGATTGAAATCGATATTGCAGTTGACCCTTGCGAAGGTACAAACCTCGTTGCCTACGGTCAAAACGGTTCCATGGCTGTGCTCGCTATTTCTGAAAAAGGCGGCTTGTTTGCAGCACCTGACTTCTACATGAAGAAACTGGCTGCACCGCCAGCGGCTCGCAATCATGTGGATATCAACAAGACCGCAACCCAAAACCTCCAGATTTTGGCCGATTGTCTCGATCGCTCCATTGAGGAATTGGTTGTGGTCGTGATGGATCGTTCTCGTCACAAGGATTTGATTACTGAAATTCGTGAGGCTGGCGCCCGCGTTCGTCTCATTAGTGATGGTGACGTTTCGGCTGCCATTTCTTGTGCATTTGCAGGTACAAACATCCATGCCCTGATGGGGATTGGTGCTGCACCAGAAGGGGTGATTTCTGCCGCAGCAATGCGTTGTATGGGCGGTCACTTCCAAGGTCAGCTGATTTATGATCCTGCGATCGTGAAAACGGGTCTGATTGGTGAGAGCAAGGAAAGCAACATCGAGCGGCTTAAGAGCATGGGCATCGAAGACCCTGATCGTGTTTATAATGCTGAAGAGCTTGCCTGTGGCGAAACCGTTCTCTTTGCGGCTTGTGGCATCACCCCCGGCACCTTGATGAATGGTGTGCGCTTCTTTGGTGGTGGCGCTCGCACCCAGAGCTTGGTTATCTCTAGCCAATCCATGACGGCTCGCTTTGTGGACACCGTTCACATGTTCAACAACCCCAAGTACATCCAGTTGAACTAATCAGCTATTACTGAAGTTGGTCAGACTTCATTAAAGTGAATACTCAAATGGGGAAAGGTGCGATCGCACTTTTCCCCATTGCCTTTATGCTGCAACTACTGGCTTCTTTGTTAAATCTTGTTGCTAACGCGCCGAAATCAGGGGGTTGATCCTCAAGAATAGGCAGCATAACGCAAAAAAACTTTAAAGAAATTTTTATGAATATTGCAGTTGTCGGTCTGAGCCACAAAACCGCTCCTGTTGAGGTTCGAGAAAAACTCAGCATTCCTGAGGCTGATCTGGAGGCGGCGATCGCCCAAGTCAAAGCCTATCCCCACATCCGTGAAGTAGCGATTTTGAGTACCTGTAATCGTCTTGAGATCTACTTTGTGGCGTCTGAATGTGAGGCGGGCGTGGTTGAGATTGTGCAGTTCCTCTCTGAAGTGAGTCATCTACCGCTGCCGCAACTGCGTCCCCATCTCTTTACCTTGCTCCACGCCGATGCCATGCGCCATCTGATGCGGGTTTCTGCTGGTCTCGATAGTTTAGTGCTCGGCGAAGGTCAAATTTTGGCTCAGGTCAAAACCACCCACAAAAACGCCCAAAAATATAAAGGGATTAGCCGCCTGCTCGATCGCCTCTTCAAGCAAGCGATTACTGCTGGTAAGCGGGTGCGCACCGAGACGAATATCGGCACAGGTGCAGTCTCGATTTCGTCCGCTGCGGTGGAACTGGCCCAAATGAAGTCTGAAGATCTTCCCAGTAATAAAGTGGTGATTATTGGTGCAGGCAAGATGTCTTGTCTGCTCGTGAAGCATTTGCTCTCCAAAGGGGCAACGGATATCACGATCGTCAACCGCTCCCAGAAGCGCTCCCAGGATCTCGCTAAGAAATTCCCTGAAGCAGAGCTGGTGCTGCGCCCCTTGGATGACATGATGGCCGCGATCGCAGAGTCAGATATTGCCTTCACCAGTACAGGAGCCACCGAGCCGATCGTCGATAAAGCTAAGCTCGAAGCGGTACTCTCTCCTGAGCATTCTCTGATGCTAATTGATATTTCTGTGCCTCTGAATGTGCATCATGATGTGGAGGAGTTAACGCAGGTTCGCGCCTTTAATGTCGATGACCTCAAGGCTGTTGTGGCGCAAAACACTGCCCAGCGTCGTCAAATTGCCCAAGAAGCAGAAGGCCTATTAGAAGAAGAAATCTCTGCCTATGAAGCGTGGGTACGTTCCTTAGAAACAGTACCTACGATCAACTCCCTACGCCGTAAGGTGGAAGGTATTCGGGAGCAAGAACTGGAAAAAGCCCTCTCTCGCCTAGGTGCTGAGTTTGGCGATAAGCACCAAGCAGTGATCGAAGCGCTCACTCGCGGGATTGTAAACAAAATTCTTCATGAGCCGATGACCCAGTTGCGGGCGCAGGAAGATATTGAAACCCGCAAGCAAGCAATGCAATCGTTGGAGATGCTGTTTAACCTGGAAGTTGAACAACAGTTGTCTTAAGTCTCACCCAGTTGAGAACCCGAATTTCTCAGGTCGGGGTAATTCCCTTGTGGTGAGTACCCCGGCTAGATAATGGCAGGATGATTCTCTGAGGGGAAAATAAGGATTCATTGTTTGATGCAACGGTAGGGGCTGGGTTTCCCTGCCCCGCGTCAGTCTGATACACCCTCCATCCCATTCACATTTGTTGGTTCGTCCCCTGATAGTTAGGGCGTGGGAATCGACGCTCCTACGGACAATCCAGAATTTTCTCTGCCTGAAGAATCATCCCTAGGCTAGGTAGCCAGGTGAGGAGCATTTGCCACTCAAACCTATATTGTGCGTGTAGGTTGAGCCCCCACAATAGCGTGCTGAGGTAGACTAACTCAGAACTCTTCGATTCTCACACTCTTCACTACTGACTTGCCGATGGCCAAACGCAATCGAAACAATGGGAAAAACCGCGTCGCCTACGCTGAATTTGGTGCAGCCGCCGAGCCAGATGCTGATGTGCCTACCGTTGAATTGTCGCCCGCTGAGCAAAAGATTCTAGTGCAGGTTTCCCGCAAAGGCCGCAAAGGCAAAACCGTGACGATCGCTTCCGGATTCCAATGCCAATCTGCGACGCTTACAAAGCTGCTCAAACAGCTCAAAGGCCGATGTGGCTCTGGTGGCACGGTTAAAGACCAAACCCTAGAGATTCAGGGTGATCACCGCGAGACAGTGCAGCAGCAATTGAAGCAATTGGGATATAAGGTGCGATAGATGTATGGGCATGACACATAGCGATCGCCATTGGATGCAACAGTGTCTTCGCCTCGCGCGGCAAGCCATCGGCAAGACAGCTCCCAACCCAATGGTGGGGGCAGTGGTGGTGAAAAACAGCCAGCTTTTGGGTGAAGGCTGGCATCCAGGAGCGGGGCAGCCCCATGCGGAGGTGTTTGCTCTACAAGAAGCGGGGTTGGCAGCTCAGGGTGCAACAGTATATGTCAGTTTGGAACCCTGTAATCATTACGGTCGCACTCCCCCTTGTACCGAGGCGCTCATTCAGGCAGGGGTGAGCACAGTGGTGGTGGGTATGATTGACCCTGATCCAAGGGTTTCCGGAACGGGGATTCAACGGCTCCGCGATGCAGGGATTGAAGTCCGGGTGGGTGTGGAGCAAGCGGCCTGTGAACAACTCAATGAAGCCTTTATTCACCGGGTGACTCACCAGCGTCCCCTAGGCATTCTGAAATACGCCATGACCCTAGATGGCAAAATTGCCACTACTACCGGCCATAGTGCTTGGGTTTCTGGCCCAGCCTCTCGCCACCTCGTTCATCAACTCCGAGCTGAATCGGATGCGGTACTGGTGGGGGGCAACACCGTGCGACGAGATAACCCCCGCCTGACCAGTCATGGGGTGAGTGACCATAACCCGTTGCGAGTGGTGATGACACGATCGCTCGATCTGCCAACCCAGGCGAATCTCTGGGATGTGTCTATTGCGCCTACTGTGGTTTATACGTTACTCAACATAAACCCTGCTGTCCAAACCACGCTGCAACAACAAGGGGTTGAGGTCATCAATCTCCCTGAGCTAACGCCCCAAGCGGTGATGCATGACCTCTACCAGCGGGGACTATCTCAAATCTTTTGGGAGTGCGGTGGCACATTGGCTGCCGCAGCCCTTAAGGCAGGGGTGATTCAGAAAGTGATGGCCTTTGTGGCTCCCAAAATCATTGGTGGTGTGGCTGCGCCATCGCCTGTCGGCGATCTCGGTTTGACTCAAATGGATGCAGCGATCGCCCTAGAGCGACTCACTCTACAATCCATTGAATCTGATGTCCTGATTGAAGGTTATGTTTGTTCTAACACTTTAGATAATGCGGCCTGAAGCATTTCAACTTTCAAGGGTTTGCTCACATAGTCGTCCATCCCTGCCGCCAAGCAAGCCTCGCGATCGCCCTGCATGGCATTGGCTGTCATGGCAATAATGTAGGGTCGGGGGCGATTGATGATATCTTGGCGAATCCGTCGGGTAGCCGTCAATCCATCCATTTCCGGCATTTGCACATCCATTAAGACGACATCATAATGTTGGCGCTGCACCGCTTCGAGCGCTTCCAAGCCGTTGGCGGCCAGATCTGCCTCATACCCCAGCCGCTTGAGGGTCATCCGCGCCACCTTTTGGTTAACCACATTGTCTTCCGCCAGCAAGATTTGTAGAGGCGAGGACGAGACTGGCTCAATCTCTACTGGAGTGATAGACTGGCTTTTCACTTTGACCCGGCGTGGTTGCTGACTCAACACATCAATCAGAGTTTCATAAAGCAATGATTGCTTTACTGGCTTGGTCAGCATGGCATCAAAGCGTAATGTACCCAAGCTGCTCGGCTCAGGCTGGCCCAAAGAACTCAATAACAAAATCGGCAAACTTGAACATTGGGGCAACTGCCGAATTTGGTTCGCTAACATCAAGCCATCGAGCTGGGGCATTTGCCAGTCTAAAACCACCACATCAAAGCGAGATTCTGTTTGAAGCCAATCTAAGGCTTCATGGGGAAAAGCGGTGGTTTGGGCAGTCATGCCCCAGTTTTCGGTTTGTGCCATCAAAATTTTGAGATTGGTAGCGTTATCATCGACAATCAGCACGTTTTTGCCGCTGAGTTCCACTGGATTAAGGTTGAGCGGTTGGAGATTGGCCTGAGTTGCCTCAATCGTGAATGAAAATGTTGAGCCTTGGCCAGCGATACTCTCAACCCACATTTCTCCCCCCATCAGTTGAGTCAACCGTTGACTAATCACCAGACCCAGACCAGTGCCACCATAGTTACGTGTAGTGGAACTATCCACCTGGCTAAACGCTTTGAAGAGGCGATCTTGTTTTTCGGGGGGAATACCAATGCCGGTATCTTGGACTGCAAATTGAATTTGATAGCGGGGGTGTTGGTTGGTATCTGCATTCTCCGGATTGACCTCGGACGTTGCAGGAGCTATTAATTGAGCTTCAACCCGCACCACCACTTCCCCTTGATGGGTAAATTTAATGGCGTTGCCTAGTAAATTGACAAGTACTTGGCGCAAACGGGTGGCATCTCCCACAATATTGCGGGGAGTTTGAGGCTCAATAAAGTAAGCTAGCTCTAGTTTTTTTTCAGCGGCGCGGTGTGCAAATAAATCAATGGCAGACTCAATACAGTTGAGTAAATCGAAGGGATAAGACTCTAAATCAAACTTACCGGATTCAATTTTCGAAAAGTCGAGAATATCATTAATAATCGTCAGCAAGGCATCACCACTATTGCGAATAGTTTCGACGAAATCCTGCTGGCGAGGTGAGAGATTGGTATCAACCAGTAGGCTGGTCATGCCAATCACACCATTCATCGGTGTCCGAATTTCATGACTCATCATGGCCAAAAAGTCGCTTTTGGCTCGGTTTGCCCGTTCGGCTTCTAGTTTTTGAGTTTCCAGCTCTTGGGTGCGGCTTTGAACTTGCTGCTCTAGGGTATTGCGGGCAATAAGCAATTGTTGGGTATCGCTTTCGACGCGGGCGATTAGCTGGTTCAGGGCTTGGGCGAGATCTTGGATTTCATCTTGAGAAAGCACCATTACACGCCGGGAAAAGTCCGCATTAGTAGTGAGCTGAGTGGCTTGCTGGGTAAGGGATTCGAGCGGTGCGGTGATGAGCTGGGTTGTGGCTCGGGCAAGTAGTAGCGCAATGACCACCGCCATCACCATACTTGCCACGCTCAGAATGATTCGGAGGCGTTCTGCTTCTTGGAGATGAATGCGAGTAACTTGGCGATCGCGTTCAATCGTCTCTAGCAGTCGTTCGAGTTCTTCATGGAGGCTGCGAAACTCGCTGCTATGCTTACGGTTGGTTTCACTGGTGATCAACCGCAACAGTTGAAATTCGGCTTCTTCGATTTGGCTCGGCGTCACCAGCGAGAAGGGGAGAACCACATCAAGATCCAGCAAGATGGGTTGATATTGCCCGAGCAGCATATAGTAGTCTAACCACAAACCGGAGAGCTGCTGAGCATATTGGGGATAGCGGGATTCAAGTTGTTCGACACGCTCTAGAACTGCTTCCATCCGGAGAAGGTACTCTTTTACCTTTTGCCGTTCTAAGCGAAACCAATAGGGAGATTGAATCGCTTGCAATAAGTTTTGGGGATAAGACTGGAGGCGTTGCATGCCTTGCTCCAACTCTTGAAGGGTGAGTTGATCAGCCTCAAGCTGCAACAGACGGGTTTCAATGCGCCGCTCATAGATATCTGTGACCCAAAAGCCAATGCCGGTTCCCGCGATCGCCACACTCAACGCCCCGATATAGCCTGCGGTGATTTTTTTAGCGATGGGCCAATCCGCAATCTGACGACGCAGCCAACGGGAAACAGGATTATTGTGAAGACTAGAGCCAGACATGAATAACGGGAATACGGTGAGTGAGCAATGGAATTGGACAGGTGCCAACCGCCATGTCCCCCAGTTGGTCAGAACAGGAGCGCCAACATCATCCTTCTCACCTGAACCCTTGCCAACAGAAAAAAACAAATCCGCTTGCTTTGCTTATCACTGGGGTATACCCCATTGCACACACAGCGCATGGAGCAGCGGTACACCCATGCTCTACCATACCAAACCCTTTTTGGAAAACTGCACTTTATAAATGCGTCATCGGAGTGTTGAGGGTGGTGGCATGGCCAAGAGCAATGAAATGGCTTAACTTCATGAAAACTTTACATAAGAGCGGTGTTCTTTATCAAAACTTGAGCAATGTCACAAACGCTCTTGGCATCATAACCGCAGGATTCTCAGCCAGTTCTCAGAAAAGTCTTTCCTTAAGTCATTACCTCTTGCTCGCCCTGCCGACTCAATGCCGCCGCCTGCTGCTGGGATGCGACTGCTGGCGAAACCCCCACACTCACCCGATAACGGTAGTGCCAACTCAGTAGCCTTAACCAGAGCTGAGGGAAACGGGCTTCGAGCCAAGACTGCGATCGCGCCAACAATTGTGGAAACCAACCATTCAATGCCCAACCGATCACCGACTCCAGCGCAAACAGCAGATAACTTAATACCCAGCGGAGAAAATCTTTTGCCCCTGCCTGTTGCCAAATCCAAACCACCAGCAGGGGATTCATCACGGCTGCTTTGAGGGCTAGGCGATTAAACGTCCACCAATTGAACTTGTCCTTAATAAAGGTGTCTGCCACCTCTGGCGGTTCATTGGCTAGCAGACCAAAGAACGTGTTTAGCATTGCATTGATGCGTTGGGGCGGTAGAGTCATGCCCGTGGGCACCATCATGCCCTTAGAAAAGAGCCAGGTTACAGCTGTATTACTTTGATAGGCACGGATTTGATCTAAATCCGAAGCAGTGAGCAGATCATGCTTAAGAGCCGTATCCAGCAACGTGGTTAAACGCCCCAAATTGCGTACCAAGGAACCAAACCCGGTAAACACCAACGGTGATTGCAGAGATGCCGCATCGCCGATCGCTAAGATCCGGTCAAAGGCAACCTTGCGATCGCCACTACCCACGGAAAAATGCCCCGGAATGTAGCCAAATGTCGCCTTTTTCCATTGCAACTGTTCCATGTCACAGCGGCGATATTCCGGCAAAATCGTGAAAAAGTCCTCGTACATCTCCAATAAAGAGCCGGGATTTTCAGGATGAACTTGATGGTAATGGAATAGGTAAACTGTCAGATCATCCCCTTCCACTGGAAACAGCTCCCAAATCAGTTGCCGCCCCCGCGAAATATCGCCGTGAGAATTGAGGACATCGCCATACTCCGGATTCCACACCTCTGGAGAAATACCGCTGAGCACCGCCCCCACAGTGGGACAGACACTATCAAAGGCTCGACCCCCATTGAGTTGCCAGGCGATCGGTGAAGTGGTTCCCATTGCATCCATCACCAGACGTCCAGTGGCTTGCTTCGCTTCCCCCGTGCTCCGATGTTGGGTCGAGACGATCGCGCCTTGGGGGGTAATATCCACTTGGGTAAATTCCGTCTCATCCCAAATTGTGCCCCCAGCTGCCCGCAGTTTTTCACCACAACGCCGCAATAGTTGTTCCGAATCAATGGCAATATTCAAAACGGTGGGTGTATGGAGCACCTTCGCTTTGAGATGGGGCGGATTATTGCCATCAAAAAACTTATTGAAGCCATCTTTATATTCCCGCGCAATCATGGCTTCAAACTCATCACTGTTAAACAAGCCTAAGTCAATCAAGCTCTGGAATTCGCTGCGGGAGATATTCCATTCCCGGTTCATACGACCAAAGGGCAACCGTTCAATGAGCAAAACGCGATAGCCCCGCTGGGCCATCACCGCCGCATGAATCACCCCCAGCGCTCCGCCAATGTAAATCAGGTCGTAGTCGGGCTGGCAGGGCTCAGCACTCGATTGAATTACCGACTTGGGGGGTTGGGGCGTTTTAACGCTCTCGCGCCAGCGCTGCTCCCACCAATAAGCCCGTTGGAGATCGGCCTCGCCATTGGGGAATTTCTGAAAGAATTTGACGGTAGTGGGGTAATACGGCTCTAGGGCTGTGAAGATTGAGCCTTGACTGAGATCGATGGAGGGCGGTGCAGGATAGCGCTGGGGAAACTGCGATCGCAAGCCCTGTTCGAGTTGCTTTAAAATTTTTGCTTCCTGGGGTACAGCGCGATCGCCCCAGCGAAAGACCTTAAGATAGGTAGTACGCTGCAATGACCAGGTGAAAATTGTCAGAGAACTGCTCTGCTCACCAAACTTAAGCTGAATCCCATTAGTAGTAATTTCTCTCTCCCCTTGGGGCACATGCCAGTCTTGTTGGAGCCAGGTGACGACGCGATCGGTTTGGGGGATGGGAATTTCGAGATAAAGCAGTTCTTTCATACGAAGGTCTAGAAGGTGTTGTCCCAACCGCTAGCAGCGTCATCCCCCTGATATGAAGGTAAAAAATGAGTTCCGTAATAACGAGCGCTTGGTTGATCAGCCTGTGGCGGGCAAGATGCCCGCGCTACGGAATTACCGGGTTATTTTCTTAGATTCATACAAAGGGAAGAAGGGGAGATTGAGGACTGAAATGTGTAAGTCTTAAGTCGGTTTATAAAAAGTTGCCAGCAGCGCCAGCTATGCTCATCCTACAGCGATTTTTGTGTCGAGAGATACCACTTACAGCAGAACGAAACAGTCGCTGGTGAGGCATTTACGATTTTTACTGCTCCCGCCTTAGTTTGGGCATTACAGACCTTTGCTTAGTCCAGTCACACTCGCCATGTAAAATGCGGAGAGCACGTTGATGGGGTTATGACGCAGCAGTTCCCGACCGCCTTAATTACTGGGGCATCTGGCGGTATTGGCCAGGCATTGGCAACCTGTTTTGCTGAGCAAGGCTATCAGTTGGTTTTGGTGGCTCGTAACGTGAAAGCGCTCAATCAAGTGGCGGGTGAACTCACACAGCAGTACCGCGTTCCAGTAAAGGTGTTACCTCAGAATCTAGCCCAGCTCGGGGCTGCGAATTTGATTGTGCAGGAGCTTGAGGCGGCACAGATCACAGTGGATGTGTTGGTGAACAATGCGGGCTTTGGGGATTTTGGTTATTTCTGGCAGCGGGAGACAGCGCGATCGCTGGCAATGATCCAAGTGAACGTTACGGCGCTGACCCATTTAACCCATCTTCTACTCCCAGAGATGATTGCCCAGGGGGGCGGAAAAATCCTGAACGTTGCGTCCATGGCCGCGTTTGTACCAGGGCCAGTGATGGCGGTTTACTATGCGACCAAAGCCTATGTACTCTCGTTTTCTGAGGCGTTGGCGAACGAACTTCAGGGCACGGGGGTAAGTTTAACCGTTCTTTGTCCAGGGCCAACCACATCAGGGTTTCACGCAGCAGCGCAGATACAACCGTTGCCACCCAGCAGCCAGCAACGACTGATGGATGTGCAAACTGTTGCCCAAGCAGGAGTGGCAGGATTGCTGCGGGGTCAAGTGATTGTTGTACCCGGATTGAAAAATCAGGTCTTGGCCTTAGCGATTCGAGTACTGCCGCGGCCGATTGTGCGATCGCTAGTTCGGCGCATGCAATCAGCACGAGAGTAAGACGACGACCGAACTCCTTGAACAATAGCCCTCAGGCACACAACCGAAAAAGAGCAAGAAATGCAAATGCTCTTATACCAAATCCGTTTTGTATGGAGTAAGAATGATGCTCGCCTTGTGATCGCTCAAAAGCCATATCTGGTGGGCAATGCCCACCCTACGGAAGAGTTTAGCCTTTGCTATGCGGATTTGGTATTAGTTGTTTACTCAGTCAGCAGGTCATACTAAATCCTTCAGGAAAAACCCAAGAATAGAACAGCCCAGAAACTTGACTCGATAAATCTCAGCCCACCCTAGATTCTTGGGGTATCCAAGCCGGATTTACTTTGAAAATAGATTTTCATTTTTCGGGGTGACGGCCGGTCATGAGTGATTAGTATGATTACTCTCTCCCAACCACACTCTAATTCAAGGCGATCGTAGCAATCAAAAAAACACTAAACTTAACATCCCCCCAAAAGAACATCGTCATTCATCGCAAGCTCTCCCATGAAGTTCAAACAATCAGCACATACCCTAAAAATTGATGGTTCTGTGCCGAATATCAATACTTTTCTGGCTTTAGGTGTTGGCTCAGTCTTCTTGATCACAGGCTTGATGCTGCTCAACTCAGCAGGCATTCATCCTGTATCTCTCCTCTTCACTGTTTTGGGTGTATTAACACTGATCTCCTTTTGTTTTCAGCAAGCTTCTGCCAACCGTACTTATATCTTTAACTGCAAAACTCGACGGCTGAATGTAAAACAAACCACCATTCCCTTCACCGCCATCAAAAACGTTGCAGTTCGGGAAAGCAAGTGGACAGGCTCTTACGGTAAGGAACACATTAGCTATCGTGTTACCTTTAGCGCCGAAACCTATGGTCATTTTTCTTTGCCCGCCAACGATCGCAATGAAGCAGAGAACGTTGTGAATGCTATCAAAGCATATCTCAAGCATCCTCCAGCGTCATAATTAAAGTGTTGGCATATGGGTAATAATACACTCCTTACTTGTTACTCAACTCTGCAAACTTCATCACGCCAAAGCCCTGCCGTATCACCCGTCATCCTGTTTACTAATCAATCGTCTTACCCCAAACCAAGCCCCAAAAATCACAATTACAGCCGCAATCAACGCCACAATATTGTGCAGCAAGATGGAAATAATCACCGTTGCACTCCAGAGTAAAAAGGTCACTCCAAATGAGGCAATCCCTGAAACGCTACGGAAAATACTGCCCACAAAGGGGAAGAAATCCAGGAATACACCCAGCGGTTCTGCCACCAGCATCAGGCCAAACCACATCATAAAGAAACCCACGATCCGGAAAATCCAGAGTGCTGCTTTGTACTCGTTTTTCAGCTCAGCGATCGCCTCTTGCCGTGTCCCGTCCAAAGCCCGATAAAACGTTTCTTGACGACGATTTACATGGGGATTGATGGCATTATTTCCCTCTAGCTGTCCAAACACTGTGAGATTCGCACCACTAGGTAAGGTGTAATACTGAATGCGCACATCGCCAATTTCTGGTGCAGACAAAGTTCCCGCTCCCTGGAACAAATAATCTCCATCTAAAGCAATGTCATCATTCACTTCAATGGTCTCGGGTGAGGGCTTCAGGGGGGCATCCGGTTGGGGCAAGGTGAGGCGATCGCCCCGGAGTTGATAAACCCCAATCGTCATCTGCTGGGCCGCACCATATTCATCTTCAATTGTTAGCTCCGGATTTTCATGGCCATCTGGAACTTCAAAAAATGAAGAGTTTTCAGGGCTGCTCGACCAAGCCTTGGAATAGGTATAAGTGGTTTCGGTGGTTTCCGACCCGCCTGTATTCTTAGTGGTTTCGGAGCTGCTATTCTCCTCCCAAGCAAACATCTCCACCTCTCGCCAAAAAGCAAGATAGGTGTCGGACTTCAGGAATTCATTATCACCAATCGTTTCGGTGGTGGTAATCGCCCCCGTGGTTGAGACAACCTTGCCCTGCGCCTTTTCGGTGGCACCTTCAAGGGCAATTTCTACCGACTTTCGAGCCAGCTTGCTAAAGTCTGTGCGGCCTTCATTGATGTAGATCAACGCAAAGGAACCGAAAAACAGGAGTAATCCCAGAATGACACCGACAAATGAGCGGCCGATGCGACCAAACCAACCTGTTGTTTCTGTTTTCGTATATCTATCTGCCATGATTGCAACCTCTTGTTCTCTGCGTTGCCAGAATGTTCTTTCATCCTAAGCGGGGATAGACGAAATGCCCATCCTTGAGCTAGAACAAACGTTGCCAGATGGCAAAAATGCCTGCTGAAAATGCCAAAGTCTGAGCACGATGGCCCCCACTCCTGAGCACTTAGCGTTCAATCGTAGACCACTTGAATAACAGTAACATTACGGATCTCCTGCTGCCCCGATAGCGCCATCATAGAGATAAGCGAGTTAGGAGAACCCCTTCAATCATGTTTAAGAATCTTTGCTCTGGCGCATTTCTCGCTACGGTACTCACAAGCGGTGTACTCGGTAGCTTAGTCGGCACCCAAGCTGCCCAAGCCCAAAGCGCCTGTGGCGCTAGCATCCCGGTGAGTGCAGGCACGTCCATGAACTGCTCGATCACTGCCCAAGCCGCTGCCCTTAGTTGTGATGCAGTTCCCAGTGCAAGCAACCACACCATGAACGTGACTGAAATGACGGGTGTCACTGTGTCTGTCAAATCCAATGGTGGTACTCCCACCTTGCTGGTGGATGGGCCCGACGGCTGCTTCTATGCCCTCGCCAATGGTGGCGTTGCCCAGATCCCTGGTTTCTGGTCTAACGGTGCGCATCGCATTTATGTTGGCGGTGGTGCGGGAGCTGTGACCCTGACGATTCAAGCGGATTAGCTTTTGAGATGACACATCAATCCAGCACCGACTCTCGCACTTCACGCCCCGTTTGGATACCACGTTCGGGTGTCCACCAAACGGTACCATCGGTTTCGATCGCGTAATGCTCAACCGGATCGTTCGGATCGGCTAACCCTTCCTTTACCGCCTTCACCGTAATTGCGATCGCAGACTTAGATTGGGCTAACGCACTGGCAATCAAGGGGCGATCGCGGGCTACAATCACATCCGGCTGACGCTCCAACTGGGGTACAGCGACCAACGGTTCAGGAGCAATTAACCAGGTTTGCTCTGGCAACTGCACCTCCAGCAGCGGTGGATTCTGAGCGATACGTCGCACCACCGTAGAGCCGATCTGAAACTCTTGTTGATCGCTCAGAAGTTGCACTTTTTGACCGGCCTCGGCTGGAGGTGGGACGAATTGCCAAATTTTACGCACCGGGTAGCGATCGCGGAATGCCTCCCGCACCGCCATCGGATCGCGGGCTAGCTCCACCACCGCTCGAAATCGATTAACCCCGGCCTGAGCTAAAAAGGGCTGGAGTTGATAGTCATAGGTAGCGCGATCGCCGAGGCCAATCAACCCGGTTTTGCCCCGGTCTTGAATCACGACAACCGGATAGTCCGGGGCCGCCAGCACGGTAATCTGTACCTTTGTCCATTGGCTGTAGTAGTAAGGGCCGAGCAATACTAACCCCAAGCTCAGCACCACACCCCAGCGGAACCCCGAACGCAACCGTTTGACATAAAGCAGTAGGGCAATTCCCCCATAAATCCACACCAGTTGCCAAAGTGAAATTTCTCCCCCATGCCATTGAGCGCCAGGGAGCATATTGCTCCAAGCCACCGTATCTCGCAAAAGCTGGACAGGCAGTGAGAGAAATTGTGCAACCCAAGCCCCCAGGGGTGGGATGATCGCGGCGATCGCAGCACTCAGCATTCCCCCCAACGTCACGACCATCACCAACGGCGAAGTCCCCGCGTTAACCGTAATGCCATAGAGCGGCATCACATGGAAATGGCTTAGGGTAATTGGCAATGTCCAGGCTAGGACAGCAATGGGAATTAAGAAGGGGGTAGCGATCGCAGCCGGAAGCCACGGTGCTGCGGCTTGCAATTGCGCTTGGAGCCAAGGCACTGTTACCACCAAACCCGCTGTCGCCATAAAGCTCAACTGAAAGCCCACATCCCAAATCCACAACGGGTTAATTAGCAAGAGTCCTGTTGCTGTCACTAATAGCAGTCCCATCGGTCGCACACCCCGTCGCACCACCAGCGCTACTAGGCCCGCCACCCCCATCAGTGCTGCCCTCACAACTGAGGCATGAAAACCTGTCAGGCTTAAGTAAACTGCCAGAGTCACCAAACCTACCCATAACTTGGCCCGTGGTGGCAAAGGTTTGACAAGCATAATCACGGTTCCCACCAGCAGCGAGACATGGAACCCTGATGCAGCAAGGGTATGGGCCAAACCTGCTTGGGTGAATTGCTGTTGCACATCACTGGGTAAGTCTACTGCCCGCCGCCCCAGCACCATACTGCTCACCAGAAAGCCGTTAGGGCTGCCGAGGCCTCGGACGAGCGATCGCACAATTCGCTGTCGTACCGAGCCAAACCGTTGCTGGGCGGGTTCTGGTTCAGCCGCCAAGCGACCACTCAACCCTGCAAAGATACCCTGTCGCGCTAAATATTGTTTGAAGTCGAAGCTGCCGGGAGTCTGGGCGGGTTGGGGTTCGTAGAGTCGTCCGGTGAGCGTGACGGTTTGGCCTGGTACTAAGCCTGTGCCGTGGAGCAAGGGTACGGTTACATAAAGTTTGCCGCTGACGGTATTGTTTTGGTTGAGTCGTTCGACCTGGAGCGGAAAGCGAATGCGACCTTGGCGGTTTTGGCGGGGGCGCTCTAGAATTTGTCCGGCAACTGTGACGGAGTCTGGAGTCTGGTTCACCCAACGGCTCATATCCCATTGGCTGGGTTGGGGTTGTCGGAGCTGGAAGTGGGCGATCGCCAAAATCCCCACCACACCGGCCAGCCACCAGATATGGCGCTTTGGCCCTGGCCGCCAGCGATAGGGCATCACAAGCCCCAAAACCAGGCTACTCAAGGCAATAACACCTGTCCAAACCCAGCCAGAATAGGGTAAGCCTGTAGTGATTAGGCCGGTGACATAGGCAATCAGTAGCACAGCCCAGCTATAGCGACTCATGTGTTCCTCTCAGACAGGGGTAAACGAGGGGGATCTTAGCAGTCAAGAGCGGAATCTAAAATAGGACTGATATACTTTATGTATATGCCATATCTAGTCCTAATGTCCTTCTCAAAAGCCCTTCAAAACCAACAACACCGATTTCAATATCTAACTTCGTATAGGACTTTCAGATCACTCAAAAGATGTATCATTTCGTATTGCAAACACTAGATATAGTCGTCACGATAATACTCGTGTTTTCTGTATCATACTTGGCTATTTTGTATTTACCATTTTTTTTGAATCCTCAAAAGTTAGTCAATCTATCCTTAGAGACTCCAGAAGCTGCGAAAAACTTTCCGTCTCATAAAAGTAGTCACTCTGATTACTTAGAAGTCAAAGCACGAATACAAGATTTTTTGAAAGGTACTGAGAATGGTCATGCAGAAGTAATCTTATCTTCAAATGACCTGAATGTGCTGAATGAGGAGCGAGGTTCTAATAAGATAGTCAAGAAATCGGATAGTTTTAAGATTTTGGAGTATTATAAAATCTCTGAAGATTTTATCTATAATAGATGCCTTATATATCCAGCGATAAATGCAGCAGGATACAGTGAATATACTGAGCTAATCAAGTTTGAGAGTAAAAACAATACAATCAAAGAAATCAGGAAAACCATAGTCAGCAAGCCTCCCAGTATTCAGTATATCTTTCAAAAGATAACAGGGATTTTTTATAAATCACCTCTCATTCGTTCATCGATAGTCTATCTAGCGCTCCGAACTGTGTCATCAGATTGTGGATACAGTGTAGATGATATTGATAACTTAATCAGTAAAGTAAAAAGTATTGAGATTAGGAATAGTGAATTGATTATAAAATCCTGAAAAGACGGATACCGAGTTTATTAAGCAACTTAAGCTTATTTGTATTTGCACAAAATCAATTTAATCGCAACCATCGAAAAATCCGCTGTGCTACGATCGCGCCAACAAATCCTTAAATATGGAGCGAACAGAGATGGCGGCTGACTTGGGTTGGATTGTATTGCGGGATATCCCTAAAGAACAGGCTCGTTTAGATAATGCAGTCTACCCGATCCAAGGCGGATTTCGAGGCTTTGACTGTGTGCCCGCTGGCCCCCACTATGTTGGCGTTGTTGACCAGGGACAACAATATGGCTTCTGGTGCTATCTCGATATCCTTGATGTGGTGGTCAAAGTTTTTGACTCAACTCGCAAGGTCTTTGTGGATGATCAGCCGGAGAGTACGGAGCGTTATGCGTCGCTCGCTATGAGTGGGGCGATGGGGAATGCTTTGCGATCGCCCCATCCTCAAGCCTTTGAGACTTGGTCGAAGCTGACCAATCATATTAGTGAGGATGATTTTCCGCCGACGCTGTACCCTGCGCCAGGGCAAACTGCCAATCGGTTTGTGCAGGCGTTTTCTGAGGTGCATGGGGGTGATGTGGATGCATTTTTGGCAGAATTTCAGTTTGCCTTTGCCTCCTGGTACACCAACCCAGCGAATTCTGAACCCCTCAAGCGTTGGGCGCATCTGTTGCAATCGGTCTACAACGCAGGGGAGCGGAATATGGCCAGTAACCCTGAGCTGTTTGCCCCTTTGGTAGACACAATGCTGACGCAGTTTACGCTGATCCGGGATGAAGAGTTTTCGCCCCAAAGCGCGATCGGCTTCGGGGTGAATTATCTGACAGAGGATTTGATTGATACGGAGATCCCGAGTTTGGTGGAGAAGGGGAAAGCTTTAGAATCGTATTTGGCGAGTCGGGGTTTGTCGTGAGATGAGAGGAAATGGGGTGAGCTTTGGTTATTGAGACCCGAAATCCCCCCTTCCCCCCTACCCTTCGGGAAGCCGCAAAAGCTTCTAGGTAAGGGGGGTGACGCCGCAAGCGGCTGAGATAATAATTGCTAGTAAGAATTTGAGATCTCTGACACCCCCTTACCAAGGGGGTCGGCGTAGCCGGGGGGATCACGTAAGCTTCGCCTAGTGTTGATCAAACTAACGCACCGCCGTCACAAAATCCTCAGCCAATTGCAGATTCAGGTTGGTTTCTGGCTCCACCACCAACACATCCACACTGCTGCGACCCAGGAAATTACCCACTAAGGTGGCCAGTGCCCCAGCGCCTGCCCCAATCAGCACCTCTTCAGTGGCAATGGCGCGATCGCCGGTTACAGCAGAGATCGCAGTGGCAGCAGCAGCGCCGATCGCGGCGTTCTTGAGCACAGTTCCGGTGCTTGCCCCTTTGCGGATCGTTTCAGTTTCGGTGATCACTTCTGAGGTCGCGGCAAAGTCACGGGTTTGACCATCGGGGAAGATCAGGGTCTCGGCGACAAACTGAGTGCCTTCACCCGCAGGCTGTAATTCACCCTCCACCTGACTCCCAGCGGGAATTAGTACCTTGCCATAACGAGTGGTAATGTTTTGGGTGACATCGAAGGTCACAGGGAGCGTTTCTTCCGGCAAGAGGACGATTTTATCTTCGGTATAGGTGACAGGAATCAATGTACCGGAGGGGATGCGGTAGTCTACCGCGATCGGCTCGGGGTTAGCAATGTAGCGAGACGCAACCTGGGGCACACGGTTTTGGCTGACGAGGGCTTGGTAGAGGAATGCCGCTACATCAGCACGGGTGGCGACGCGCTGAGGTGCAAGGCTGCTAGAGCTGGGGTAACTCACAACCATGCCGCGTTCTGTGGCAGCCGCGATCGGGCTGCGGGCATAGCTAGAAATTTCGCCATTATCAACGTAATAGTTGAGCACTTCATTAACCGGAGCTTGGGTTTGGTAGTTCAAACCATTGGTCAAAGAGAGGATCACCTCTTCCCGAGAAATCGGATCATCGGGACGGAAAACGTTGCCAGGATAGCCGGACATAAAGCCCGTTTCATAGGCTTGGCGAATTGCACCTGCTGCCCAGTGGCTGCCGGGTACATCCACAAAGCCGCTGGTGCTGCGGATGCGTTGAGTGTCGTAGGCGGCTTGAATCATAGAGGCGAACTGAGCACGGGTTACGGGTGCATCGGGGCGGAAGCTGCCATCGGGGAAGCCCGAGACATAATTGCGAGCAACTAAACCATCGATAAAGCCTTTCGCCCAATGATTGGCAGAGACATCGAAAAATCGATTGGCTTGCGCCGTGGCAGGGGCAGCGGTGACGAGGGGCAGCACCACTGGGGCAGCCGCAGCAACGTTCATACCTACGGTCAATAAAAGAGCAGCGGTGGCTTGCCAACGTTTGCGATTCAACATGAGAGTAAACTCCAGAGCGAAAGGTTGAGGACGTAAAGTGATTCGAGTGATGGGGAAAAATCTGCCCAGCCCATTTGTGTTTGGTGCGGGTTGCTTATTGCAGATTTACTTTCTTTGACCGTCGGGTTCCGCCCAAGTTTCTCGGGCTAGGACAGTTGTTGAGGTGGAAGGGGAAACCCTAGGAAACCGAGATCCGGCGTGGTGCTCTATGATGATTCGCAAACGCACACTTAACACAAGCTGATGTCAGTTGGAGAATCGAAGGTTGCAATTTATGCAGCGATGGCCGCAAACCTGGCGATCGCGATCGCTAAATTCATTGGCGCAGCGATCACGGGCAGCTCGGCGATGCTCTCAGAGGGGATTCATTCTATTGTGGATACGGTGAATGAGGTCTTGCTGCTCTATGGTCTGAATCGCAGTCAACGTAGCCCGGATGAAGATCATCCTTTGGGATACGGGCAAGAACTCTATTTTTGGTCGCTGATTGTGGCGGTATTGATTTTTGCCTTGGGCGGTGGCGTCTCGGTGTATGAAGGGGTGAAGAGCATTCAACATCCAGAGCCAGCAGCGAATGTACTGGTGAGTTATGGCGTGTTGGGTGCAGCGGCGCTGTTTGAGGGGGCGGCGTTGGCGGTGTCGTTGCGATCGTTTCAGCAGAGTCAAACCCAACCTCAATCCTTATGGTCAGCGTTGCGCCAGAGCAAAGATCCCAGCGCCTTTGTGGTGATCGTTGAAGATGGTGCGGCGCTGGTGGGGTTGTTGTTTGCGTTCGGTGGGGTGTTTTTGAGTGAGCGGACGGGGAATAGTGTTTATGACGGGATGGCGTCGATCGCCATTGGGATTTTATTGACGATTGTGGCGATCGCCCTCGTCGGCGAAACCAAAGGCCTCTTGATTGGGGAGAGTGCTGCGCCTGCGATTCGGGAGAATATTCGCGCGATCGTGCAGGCGGATGCTGCGGTCTCAAAGCTAGATGCACCGATCACGCTCCATTTAGGGCCGCAGGACATTATGGTGGCAATGCATATTGAGTTTCAGGATGCGCTCTCAGCGGATGAGATTGAGGCAGCGACACGGCGGATTGAACGGAAGATTCGGGAGGCGCACGGTGAGGTGAAGCGAATTTTTCTGGAGGCGGCTTCGATTGTTTCGTAGAATAGTTGTTAGATTAATGAGTAAATTGATTGAAATTAGCGAGGCCTATGGGGATTGTCGTCAACCTCAAGCAAATCAGCTTATATACTCTTGAAGTACTACAGCAAAGTCCTACGCTTGGTGCTGCTTTGTTCGATGCTCAATATCTCCCCGAATCTCCCTTCTGGAATACTTCAGAAGGGTTTGATGAATATGATGAAAGAACCAAAAAAGAAGCAAGAATGAGGTTTGATCGCTGCGTCTTCAGAGCTTTGCGTGATCGGCTTTCATTTTGGGATAGATTGTCGGATTTTCTGGTTTTCGAAGTTATCTCTAAATTCATTAGTCATGACAGGACTCGTCCTAAATCCCGAAGACCTAAGCATTTATCTTGGCATCAGGCTATAGAACAGCATTTTCTGACGGAATGGGAGATACCTGAACTGGATTTAGGCAAGAACTTGTATGAGTTGACATTATTATTGTCAGGATATGCTCCTGCTTATTATCATTCATCAGATGGTTTATTGCTAGAGCTGGAATCCTATAAGGGTAGAGGTGATGGAGAGTTTTTATCTTTTTTAGTGGTTGAGAGTTCAGACTATGGTAGTCCTCCTCTTGTGAATGCAGTTGGTGCTGGGACACAACTGGAATATGAAACAGGTTATGGCCCGGTTCGTTATTTGCTGCCCAATGAAAATGAGCAGATTTTGAGTGGTCTGCTGAGACTAACTAAAGAAGATCTTTGGGAGCGATATCGAACAGAACTCCGTAAAGAAAAACCTTGCTCTTGGTTCGTATTCCTTGATGAAGAGATACTCGAAGGAGTGCTGGAACTTTACGATGAGATAGTCTTCTATTACAATGACGCTGTTAAGAATCAAAGAGTGATGTTACTATACTTGACTTGAATGATATTTTGTTATGGATAAAATCCAAAAGTATCAACACATAATCCGTGAAATTCTCCATGATCAGGCGCATCCCTATGGTCATTCTGATGATGTGGATACGTTAGTGATCTGTGATACTGAGCACGATCATTATCAGCTCTCTTATATCGGCTGGGAAGGTCAGCAGCGCATCTTTAATTTAATCTTACATTTTGATATTAAGGATGGCAAAATTTGGATTCAGCATAATGGGACGGAAACCGCGATCGCTCAAGTCCTGGTCGAAAAAGGTGTTGAACAGTCTGATATTGTCATCGGTTTCCACTCTCCTTTTAAGCGACAGTTTAATGGGTATGCAGTGGCGTGAATGCTCCATTTACGTAACCCACAACTAACTACATTGCGGAAAGCGCACTATCTTTTGCGGTTAAGACAGTCTTCAGACGCTAACAATTTATGATGAAAACACCTGTTACCGAATTTCTAGACTCCCATAATATTCTCTACAACCTTAAACTCCATTCGCAACCTGTTTTTACCTGCGAAGATGCGGCCCGCGAGCGTAATGTACGGCTCTCACAAATCCTCAAATGTATGGTGGGGCAAGATGCCGAGGTGAATCTTTATGTGATGTTGATTCCGGGGGATAAGACGCTCAAAATTAAGCGGGCAAGGCAGTTGGCTGGAGGCATTCGCATTGAGTTAGTTGCACCGGAGCAGCTTGCTGAACAGTTGGGGTTAACGGTGGGGGCGATTTCGCCAATTCAATTACTGGGAAAAGCGAAACAGTGTTTTATGGATCACAGCGTGTTTCGAGAGGAGTGGGTGGCAATGAGTGCGGGCGTGCCGGAGGCGGGGGTTGAGGTGCAAGCGGAATCATTAGCTGAACTATTAGGCGTGGTTCGGGGCGATATTATTTCAGTGCGGTAAGGGGCAAATCAAAAGCGCGGTTTGCAACATGGAGAGGATATTGCCCACTATCGCCCAGTAGTGAATCACCAAGCCTATACTTGGAAAAGTATTCCCAGTTTTTGCTATGTCTGATCCGAGAACAATCAGCATTATCACCAATTCCACGCCTGCTCAACCTGATGAACTCGTCGAAGGGCGTCGGGGCACATTAGAAGATATTGGTGAGAATTTTGGGCTAGCGGCTCGGAGTGCCAAGACTGCTGTAGCCAACACGATCAAGCGCGGTACAGAAATTCCGGTGGAAACACTGAAAAGCCAAATGCTGAAGGTGCATGGGGTGATGACGGAGATTTTTGAGCAGTTTCAGGCTTCAGAAGCGGAGAATCCGGCGGGGTTGCGCTTGGAGGAGGTTGAGCTTTCGGTGGAGATTAGCAGTCAGGGGGAGGTGAGTATTGTGGGGATCGGTGGCACGGAGTTGGGGGGCACAGGGGCGATCACGCTGAAGTTTAAGCGGCCGGGGTCTGGGGATTAAGGTGAGATGACGGGCAAGAATTGTGCCATTGCGATCGGCATTAATAATTATCACAACATTGAGTCACTCCACTATGCCCAGCGGGATGCCGCCGCAATGCGGGCGTATTTCCAGGCTGAATTGCAGTTTGAGCGGGTTTTACATTTTGCGGAGGATGGCGATTATCTGCCGACGTACGCGATATTACGCCGTTTGCTCCGGAAATGCTCAGAGTTGTTGAAGCTGGAGGCGGGGGATAACCTTTGGTTCTTTTTTGCGGGCCATGGCCAGCGCTACGAAAATCGGGATTATCTACTGCCGATCGATGTTGATCCGGGAGATATTGAGGGAACGGCGATCTCGTTGCAGTATGTGACGGAGCGGTTGACGCAATGCGGTTCGGATAATGTGATTTTGTTGATTGATGCCTGTCGGCATACAGAGCAAAATACGGGTCGGCGGGATGGACAAGGCGGTGTTGGTGCAGTTCGTTATCCGGGGGTGGTAACGTTTTATTCGTGCAGCCCTTTTGAGTATTCCTATGAAATTAGGCAATTGGAGCAAGGGGCGTTTACTTATGCGCTTTTAGCGGGGTTACGGCGACAGGGGGAGGGGAATTGTGCGACGGTGGAGCGGTTAGATCGGCATTTGAGCGTGACTGTGCCGGAGTTGAATCGGAAGTATAGCAAGCCTGTGCAAACCCCCAAGGCGGAGGCTGCGCCGGCCTCGAAATATCATCTGATTTTGTTGCCGAAGCAGGCGAATGATGCAGATGTGAATCAGTTGCGAGTGGATGCGTTTCGGGCAGAGATGCAGCAACAATGGCAGCAGGCGAAGGAGTTGTGGGTGCGGGTGTTGATTAATGCACCTGGGGATAAGGATGCGGTGGAGGCGATTGGTCGGATTGCGGTGCGATTGGCGGCTGGGTCTATGATGGGATCTGAGACAAGTGGTGTGAAGGGAATTTCTGAAATTCCAGCGAGATCAAACTTGTCGCAATCAACAGATAGTTATTTATCGGAAGAGAATATAGATTTTGAGGTTAATGGTTGGGATGAATCCGACGAAAACAATAAAGCTCCAGAAGAATCAGAGTACATTGGGAATCTCAGTCAAGAAGAGTTTGACAAAATTTTCAACGAAGTATGGCGTGAAAAGGATCCTGACTATGAACTTCTTCCTTACAGGAATTATGAGACTCTAATAGAAGAAGAGTTGCCAGATATAAGTATTTCAGACATAGTTGATCAAATCGTACCAACTATTCAGAATGAGTCTTCAGAAATACGGTTTGATACATATCGTCTTACGTATTCCTACGAGTATGTGAAGTTGGATGCGAAGGGGAAGATTGTTGAACGGAACCAGGGAGAGGCGGAATATTTTAGTGAGGATTTGGGGGAGGGGGTGACGCTGGAGATGACGGCGATTCCAGGCGGGAGCTTCAAGATGGGGGGGATGGAATATGGCGATGAACAACCTATCCATGAGGTGACGGTGCAGCCGTTTTTTCTGGGGAAGTTTGCAGTAACACAGGCGCAATGGGCAAGGGTTGCAAGCTTTCCGAAAGTGCAGATTGAGTTAGAGCCTGATCCTGCATATTTCAAAGGCTCAGATTGCCCAGTGGAACAAGTGAGCTGGGAGGAGGCAAGCGAGTTTTGTAAGCGACTCTCTCAACATACTGAAAGGCAATATCATCTACCCAGCGAAGCAGAATGGGAATATGCTTGTCGAGCTGGAACCACACCCCATTATCACTTTGGGGATGTGATTAGTGCAGCAGTTGCGAATTACGATGCTAGCGAAACCTGGAATGGTAGCCCGGAAGGGGAATATCGTGAGCAGACCGTTCCGGTCAAAACTTTCCCTGCAAACCCTTGGGGACTTTATGAGATGCATGGCAATGTTGGGGAATGGTGTGCTGATTATTGGCATGACAACTATGATGATGCTCCCATAGATGGAAGTGTATGGATAAAGGGTAGGGATAGTAATCGTCGCATACTACGTGGCGGTTCCTGGTTCTACAGTCCGAGGAATTGCCGTTCTGCCTGTCGCATCGACATTACGTCCGGCAACCGCTTCAGCTGGCTCGGTTTTCGTGTAGTGTGTAGTGTCCCATAGACGCTTTGCGGCTTCTCGAAGAGTGGACAGTCTTAGCCCTCTACCCTCTTTCCCTTTTGCCCTCTGCACTATTTCCCCTTTTCCCTTACTCCATCGCCGCCGAAGGCAGATCGATTGATTTTTCAAATCGCCCCTTAATGCCAACTTAGCCTCTGATCCACCATGACCCCCCGCGAACAACTCATCCAAGAAATCCTCCTCGCCCCCGACTCACTGGTGAACTTGCTTCTGCAACTTATCCGCCCCCTCCGAGCTGGCCAAACCCACCTCACCCAACAAATCCAACAACTCATCACCACCACACCCACCTCAAACCCTGCCCCTTCTGCCTTTGACTTGGCCAGCGACCTCGCAGGTTGCCTGGATAGCCCCGCCGACCTCTCCACCAACCCCAAATAAATACCTTGAAGGCTTTGGCGAATGACTCAGGTTATCATCATCGCTACAATAAGAACATGTCTACCATCCCTTCAAACCCGAGATTTCTCGTTACCGGGCTCTGCCTGGTAATGTGTGTGTGGAGGCTCTGCCTCTCATCGCTCCGAAGTTTGCTGTGACCTGGAGGCGGCAGAACCGCGCATGATGCATGTCACGGCAGAGCCATGACACGAGGCACTGCATGACGAACCAAGTTTATATTTTAGTAGCGCTACGCCCGACAAATTCTCCAATCGTTAGCAGAATCAAACATAAGAGGTTCCTAAAATGTTTGTAATGCTTAACTCCTACCAAACTCATGACTCCAACACTTGACTTGACTGGCTTAACCCACAGTCAAATCCAATATATCCAAACGCTCATTGAAACCTTCCGAACTAACAACGGGCTGCAAACCCAGCATTGGCCTGCATCCATTCTGAACTATCACGGTGATCCTGATTTTCCTGCATTCGAGACATATCGCAATGACCTTATCCCACCGCAAGACCCGATTCTGTTCTAATGCGCTATCTTCTCGACACGTGTGTGATTAGCGACTTTATCAAAAACGAACCCGCCACTCGCCAACGCCTCACGCAAACTCTACCCGCAGAAATTGCTGTTTCTGCCATTACGGTCATGGAACTGAGTTATGGTTTAGCCCTTAACCCTCAACGCGCTCAGAAAATCACCACCATCATTACTGACTTTCTTGCCAGTATCACAATTCTTTCTTTCACATCAGCCGAAGCTCAACGGGCTGCTGAGATCCGTGCTTATCTCAAACCTAAAGGCCGACCGATTGGTGCATACGATGTTCTGATTGCTGCCACCGCCTTAAATCACAATCTGATTATGGTGACAGCCAATCAACGAGAATTTGAACGAATTCCCCACCTACAACTGGAAAACTGGCGTGCATAGTGCAAAGCCATCCGACTTTGACTCAGACAAGTTTCCAGAGATTTTTGATGAGAGTTATGAATAATGCAGGCTAAGACGCGAAACCCCTAGATCGCTACAATAAGAACACGCCCACCATCTCTTCAAACCCGATGGTTGCAACAGTCCTCGATCCCAGAGTCAAAAGCGAAATCCACCGCCTCGTGAGGGACGGCAAACCCGATGTCCAGTCCCTTGAAGACTTCGCCTGCTTGGTTATTCAAGTCGAGACCGAACCCAAACCGCAACCTCTGCTCCTGAGCGCCCTTAAACAGGCCCTCTACGAAAAATTTGAAGTCACCACTACCGCTCAACTCCGCAAAGATGGCTGTTTCCGGGGTTTGACCCATGGCATGGGCAAATTTGACTTTCGGTTTAAAGACACCTGGAAACGCCTCTATCGCAAACTCATCGGCATCCTGCCCGATGAACAGAATCAGCAGGGCTACGGCTGCATCAATGGCATCAATATTTTTAATTACTTCCGGCCTTGGCAGGTCTTTGACCTCGACCCCAAAACTGCCACCAGCGCCGACGTGCGCTAGGCCTACCATCGCCTTGCTAAAATCTATCACCCGGATAATCCTAATACGGGCGGTCGCGCTATCTTTGAGAAGCTGGATGTTATGTACCGCAGTCTACTCTTGAGCCGCGATCGGAAAAAATAGATTCAGGGTGTGCATCCCCCACCAAATCAGGATGTTAGAAATGTTGAAACGAATTAAAGCATTTCATAACGATGGCCTTTGTTCTGCCTTAAGTCTGAATTCAAACTCAAACTGAGACCGATAGAAAAAGATATCAAACTCCATAAAAAAATTTGTTTGGCCCAAGATAATTGGAATATCATCAGTTCTTGCCCAGGCAAAAGCCAATTTCGCCACACCACATCCTGGAATTTCTGCATTGATGAATAAAGGCATTGCTTGCTGACGACTGAGGCTCCCCGCTAGAGGAATAATGGCTTGGGTATCATCCCACATTGCGCCTAATGCCATACCAATATTGTTAGGTAGCACACTAACAGTTGAGCCGCTGTCAACTAGCCCGGTAACTTCAAGAGACTGACTTTGATATGTCAGAATCAGTGGGATATAAGGCAAGCTATCAAACTCATCCTGTGATGGATTAGGCGTCGAGTAACGAAAACGCATTGCTCTAAATGTTTGAATGTTTTGCTACTTGCATCGCCTGCATCAAAATTCTGCCTGCACCCACTGCATGATAGGGCGTATAGGTGTGATATGTCTTGAAAGGTTGGAGCGGCGCAATATGTTGAGGGGTTGGGACTTCTGCGAGGAGCAGTTGCACTAATTCCTGTTTTTCTGCTGTTGAGAGCTGCCGTATGATAGGAATAACATTGGATAGAGACATAGCGGTTTGGTTCTCCATGATCTTTTATCGATGATAACGTTAGCTTCATCCATCACCCAAAACAATGAATTGATGAATAATCGTTTTGAGGACTTTTAAAAGTCTGAAAATATCGGCTAAATCTTGCTCACGGGTTGCCAAATAGCCTTCACTAATAGCATAAGCGCGATGTTCCAGCGTTAAGAAATGCCAGATCTCGCCCTTAACATAACAGCCGTAGACCGGAATCTGACAGTCATTCAGTTCCTGAGCTACGAGCATCGCGGCGAGCACTTGGGCAGCCGGATCGCCATCAGGGTCTTTTTCTCGTTTATATTCCTGAAAGCAAAAATAGGGTTGCTGAGGCTCACGAAACCCAGACGCAACGATGCCATCAGGCTTGCCTGTCATTGCAATCTCATCCACAACACCACTTAAGGTACGCTCGGCGAAAAAATTAAACTGTTTCGTACTAAAACCCACTAAAGCCATCACCGGGCCAATAAAGTTATAAGCCAGTTCGGTTTCATTCCAGTCATAAACATGGGCCGTGAGCAAACCTCGAAATATGCTCAGTGCCTGCTGCTCGAACTCAGAAATTGTGGCTGTGCCCACTAGCCAGTCTCGCAAAACTGGACTTTCATCAAGAACGGTCAGCTTAAAGGTGCGATCGAGCGTTGCTAATGTCCAATCTTTAAAGTTGCGCATAATTTTTGGGCGTTGCATAATTGCGGGAGAAAACTGCCCTCTTCCCCAGCCCTTCTCCCACTGGGAGAGGGTTGGGTGAGGGTAACGCAAGATTCATCTTCAAAATCAGCAACACCAATTTTTGAGTTATGGGCATAGCTTCGCCCTGTGGTTAATCTAAGCTGTGCAAGAGTAAAAGACCCCTCCCCCTACACAACCCACCTTAACGACATTTTTGCAGAATCGACACTTCAAATGGCTGGAGATTCTCCGCCAGATCGATCACTTTGCTCGCCTCATAATATGTCGAAAGCAACACTGTCCACCCCTCCCGTTCGATCGCCGCATCCAGCTTAAACGGCTGCTCATAAAAGAAATTGATCGCCACCAAAACAATTTCTGTGGCGGTTTCGCGCACATAAGCCAAGTGCTCATGGGGATAATAAATTAGCGATCGCCAGTCCCCATAGCGTAGCGCCCCATTCTGCTTGCGCACCTGCAACAGCTGACGATAAAAATTCCAAATCGAATCTGGGTCTTGGAGTGCCTGCTGCACATTCATCTCGGTGTAGTTGGGATGCACGGGCAGCCAGGGCTTCACCGCCTCACCAAAACTAAACCCGGCATGGGGCGAATCATCCCACTGCATGGGGGTACGGGCGCCATCCCTTGGTGGGGGCGTCTCACCCGTTTCACTTTTGACCACAGCCCGATCTTGCAGTTGGTCTTCAGGAATGTCGGTGTGATCCACCATACCCAATTCTTGACCGTAATACAGGAAGGGTGTGCCGCGCACGGTTAACAACAGTGTGGCCGCTGCTTTGGCGATCGCCACCGAATCCACACATAAACTGCATTCAATCCACCGGGAGAGATGCCGAGGAATATCATGGTTATCCAGAAAATAGGAGGGCCAAGCACCAGGAGGTGTGGTGGTTTCTTTATTCTCAATCTCCCGTTGCAGATATCCCGGATACCACGGGCTAAAGGGAAACTCAAAGGTAATGGGAAGATGAAGTTCGTCGTTATTGATGCCGTAGAAAATCACCGAATCATAGAGGCGGCTATCAATAAACGTTTCGCCGATCAGAACGCGATCGCCCTCATATTCATCTAAAATCGCCCGAATTTCCCGAATAATTTGATGGTTGTCCGGTAGATTTTTCTCGTAGAGATGATGGTAATTGTTATAGGCATTTTTGTCCGTAGCGCCATACTTTAAGGGGTTCTCGCGGAAAAAGGGGTCTTTGCTATAGGCACTGGAAGCATCTAAGCGGAAACCATCAACACCGCGATCGAGCCAGAACCGCACAATGTTATAAATTGCCGTCCGAACCTCTGGATTCTGCCAATTGAGATCGGGTTGGTTCTCATTGAAGGTGTGGTAGTAAAATTGGTCGCGCTCAGCCCCATACGTCCAGCCCGTCCCGCCAAAATAGGATTGCCAATTGTTGGGGAGGGCTTGCCCTTCAAAAGGCGTTTGCCAGAGATACCAGTTAGCTTTGGGATTATCTGGGCTCTGGGCTGATTCGAGAAACCAAGGATGCTGATTGGAGGTATGGTTGACAACCAAATCAAGAATGATTTTGATGCCGCGCTGGTGGGCCTTGGCCAGGAGTTCATCAAAATCTGCCAACGTCCCAAAGGTGGGGCAAATATCTTGGTAGTCGGTGATGTCGTAGCCATTATCGATCATCGGCGACTTGTTGATTGGCGAGAGCCAGATTGCATCAATGCCAAGGGAGGTTTCGCTATCAGGCTGACCATCGTTGAGGTAGTCGAGGCGTTCGATGATGCCCCGTAAGTCCCCCACACCATCTTGGTTGCCATCCGCAAACGTCAGGGGATAGATCTGATAGATGACACCGGATTCCCACCAGCGTTGGGTTGACTCAGTTGTAGGTTTCATCATCAGTCTTCTCCTGGGCAGAATCTGTAAAGATGTAGCGTTTGATACAGCTTCAAGAGCGCTTATCTGATCCCAACTTAAAGCAAACCGTCCGATCAAGCCAAAGGTCAGGGTCGATCGTTCATGTGCTTTAACATTCAATCAAGCACTGGTTATGACGATCAATTGATAACCCCCTCGATTGAGATTTCATAATCCTGCACAACATAACAGTTACGCCCTTGTTGCTTAGCGGCATAAAGTGCCTGATCCGCCTGATAGAGAAAAGTTTCCGGCCGTTGCTTTGGAGTCTCTGCTGGTATCGATGTGAAACTGGGTATAAATACGGCAATGCCGATGCTTACAGTAACCCATTCACTCACGGACGATCGCGCGTGGGGAATCGCTAAGGCAGCAATGTTCGCTTGCAGGGTTGTGGCAACCGATATTGCACCTGCACGATCCGTCTTTGGCAATAAGATGACAAACTCTTCACCCCCGTAGCGAGCGGCAAGGTCGGTCGGGCGATGCACGGTGCGCTGGCTCGCTTGAGCCAACTGAATTAAGCAGTCATCACCTTGCTGATGCCCATAGTAGTCGTTGTACTGTTTGAAATAGTCCACATCAAAGAGAATTAGCGCGAGTGAGATCTGTTCTCGTTGAGCGAGCCGCCATTCTTGCGCCAACTCCTGATCAAACCGACGCCGATTGGCAATTTGGGTCAGCCCATCGGTTTGAGAAAGCGCCGCTAGCGTTTGGTTCTTCTCCCGTAGTTCTGCTTCCAAGACTTCGCGCCGCTTCACTTCGGCTTGCAACTCATCAACCGCGTGGCTTAATGCCTGGGTTCGTTCAGCGACCTGCCGTTCAAGTTGTTGATTGAGTATTTCGAGCTGTTGGGACATTTGCGACAGTTCCTCTTCCGCTGCTTTGCGTTGGGTAATGTCGGTAATTGTCCCCAAAAAACCAATGGTCTGACCGTGGGCATCTTGCTCAACAATGCCTTGACCATAGACCCAAGTCACCACACCATCGGGCCGCTGAAAACGATATTCGCTTTGGAAAGGCCTGTGCTCTTGAGCTGCTTGACACCATGCCTGCGAGATGGATGCCCGATCCGCCGGGTGCAATGTGGCCGACCAACCCGAGCCGATCGCAGCATCTACCGAGAGACCTGCAATAGTACACCAGCGCTCATTGACATAAAGACAATTGCCCATTGTATCTGTACGAAAAATTCCCACAGGCGCTGCCGTTGCTAAGCTGGCGTAGCGTTGATTACTGGCTTGAAGTTGTTGATGGGTTGTTGCTTGTTGAAGGGCAATGCCAAGCTGTACAGATAACGCCTTGAGGAGTTCAATTTCTTCGGTTTGCCACGCCCGTGCGGTCTCACTTTCAGTGGCATTCAGCAACCCCCAGAGCTGCTCCTCACAACAGAGGGGCAGTAACACTTTCGCTCGGATCTGGAGGTGAATCAACAGCTCGCGGTGACAGTCTGACATCTCTGTTGTATAGATATCCTGCACCACTCGAACATGTCCCTGGCGATAGATCTCCGCCATTTCTTGCTTGAAGCACGTATCATTGATTTGTTCGCCAAGGAGCGAAATCGGCGAGTCTGTAGATTCAGCGACAACACAGCTCTGCCCATCGTCCTGCAATTGCCAAATACTGACGCGATCGCAACCGAGCAACTGCCGAACTTGGTCAACTGTGGTTGCCAAAATTTCTTGTAGATCAAGAGATGAGTGCATCTTCAGGGCCAGTGTATTGAGTAGTTGCTCCCGTTTCACCTTCATGTGAAGATCAAGGGTTCGAGTCTTAACCTGTTGCTCTAGCTCCACTGTCCGATTTTTGAGCAAGGTGAGTTTCTCTGCTTCTAGACGCTCTACCTTGTGTTCTAATCCCTCGGCTAGCTTATACAGCTCCATCGGGTTGAGGCCCTGGAGGATGCTACTTTGGGTGATGATGCCCAAAAGTTCCCCCCGCTCTCCAGTCACCAAGACGCGGCTAATCAAGTGACGCTGCATCATTTGCTGCACGGTCCAGAGGGATTGTTGAGGTTGCACCGCAAACACAGGTGTGCTCATCAATTCACCCGAACGGTAGTCTTGCAAGTGCAACCCTAACGCTTGGAATTGCACTAAGTCGCGCTCTGTCAAAATGCCGACGGGGAACTGTAGCGGCTCGGTCGCAGGCGTAGCATTGTGCGACGTACCCCCCCCATCAACATTGGCTAGGTCTCCGAGTTCAGACCTTGGGATGATGGCCTGGGGCGAGGCAGTGCGGTTGGTGGTTGTGATGACGATTGAACTAATGCGATGGGTCACCATTTGCTGAGCAATATCCTGGAGCGAGACATCACTGTGGGCACAAACGACTTGTTCAACCATCACCTCTTTAACCGGCCGCAAACGCAGCAAGTCGATCGGGTGGGTGAGTTGTTGCAAGGTCTGATGGGTAATAAGACCACTCAAACGCTCGTGCTCATCTAGGATGGGCAAATGACGAATGTGATACTGGTGGATCATGAGAATCACAGAAAAAATGTCTCGCAGCGCTGATTCTTTGAGGGTAATGACAGGACAGGTCATCGCTTGTCGTACTGTCAATTCAGCCAGAGATTGTTGCTGAAGGCTCAATCGCAACATATCGCGTTCAGTCAAAATGCCAATGACCTGTTCGGCTTCAACCACAACGACACAACTGGCTTGAGCTTGAACGGTGTAAGCGAGATTGGTTGAGCTGAACTGGTCTGAAGTGGGGCAACACGCATAAGACTGACTCATGAGCGTGAGCGCCTCAGCAAGGGCTGTCTCGGGGGCAATCGTTAAAGGAGTGCGGACGATCGCGCTGTTGAGATCGACTGAGACCAACGCTGGTGTATGGGCAAACATGGGGAGATGAGGGTGAAGTTGTTCAGCGCGATCGCTGATCGCGCAGGGTGTGTTAATTGGTGCAAAAACTCATCAAAAACATCTAGGGACTCTCGTCAGTTAGACGTCAAACTCTTGCTATGACTAGCTTACAGCTCTTTCTCCCGCTTTTAGAGTCGGGTGCTCTATCCTTATGTCCTGTCAGACTTCTGGGGTTAACTGACGACACGCCCTCAATGCGTTGCTTGTGTAAACACCCCCCTATCCTAAATTGTAATCGTCATGAATTCCCCAGCATTTGATTCCACCCCACTTACGATTCGAGAAATGTCGATCGACGACATTGCCCCCGTCTTTCATCTGGGAGAATCTCTCTTTACGAGCGATCGCTATCCCTCCCTCTATCGCGTTTGGGATGAATGGGAGGTTACGGGTCTCTTTAACACCGAACCCGAATATTCTCTGATTGCAGAGATCACCGGCCAGCTTGCGGGTTTTGTGCTGGGGAGTATGATTTCCAAGCCATCTGTGACCTACGGTTACATCATTTGGTTGGGCGTAAATCCCCAGATGCAACGCTGTGGCATTGCTGATCGCCTCGTCGATCGCCTCACGGAGCGGATGATCACCGATGGCGTGCGGTTTATGCTAATGGATACCGATCCCGCCAATACTGCTGCGGTGAACTTTTTTCGCCGCAAGGGTTATGGCAATGAACGCCAGCATATGTTCTTTTCGCTTGATTTAGCCGAACATGATTACTATGGCAAGCTGATCGATTATGAGCGCGATCGGCGCGATCGCCGCTAAGACAATTGGTTAATCTATGCCCTTTCCCAACTTCTTGTCTGAATTTCTCAACTTTTTCATGATTCGTTCACATAATTGAAGAAGAAGATATGACCCACGGCTGACCCAACTCAATGAATGACCCATGCCACACCTTGCAATAAAACGTGCTGGATATACACTACTGGGGTTTCTATATCGGCGCACCATCTTGGTGCTGAGTAGTTTGCTGATTGTGGCGGTAGCGATCGCCCTCATGAGCATGTCGCACCTCTCCGATATGTTGATTGAAGCCCAATCCCTGCAATCCGCCAAACTCTCTGCCAATGCCCTCAATGCAGCCCGGACGCTCTATAGCGCCAATGTTGTCAGTCGGGTGCGCGACCTCCCTAATGTTGAGGTCTCCCATGATTACTATCATTTGCCCCACGGCGTACCGAATCCCGCCACCTACACCATTGAGTTAGGGACGAAACTCAGTGATAACACCAACACTCTGGTGCGCCTCTACAGTGACTATCCCTTCCCCCATCGGAAAGATACAGGTGGCCCTCAAGATGCATTTCAGCACGAGGCGATCGAACATTTGCGCACTCATCCAGAACAGCCATTCTTTCGCCGCGATCAACTGGGAGAATACT
>JAAHHN010000050.1 GCA_010672165.1 Spirulina sp. SIO3F2
TGTCGCCTCATTGCTAATTCTGGAGATAATTCGCCCTTTTCTATCAAGCCGGATCGCACACCCGAACGATTTCTGGCCCACATCAGTCCTGAGCCGATCATTCAACGGATTGGCCAAACGATTCAAGACCAACTCGGTGGTTTTCAAAGTCTCGGCCCAGCGACAGATTTCGCCATTCAATTGGCGGGGGAATCCTATTTTGTCAGTATTCATTCATGGCACGCCCCCTATGGCTTGGATTGGCTTGTCGGTGTAGCCGTCCCTGAGAATGAGTTTCTGGCTGAGATTAATGCTAACCGCCAAAATACCATCACCCTCTGCATCCTCGCCCTAGGCGTCGCCACAGGCTTGGGGATTCTCACAACGCGCTCGATTGTGCAGCCGATCTTGCAGCTCAGCCAAGCCAGTACCGAAATGGCAGCAGGCAATTTAGCCCAAGTGGTTGCAGGCAGCGCTATTCAAGAACTCAATGGCTTGACCCACTCCTTTAACAATATGGCGAACCAATTGAGTGAATCCTTTGCGGCACTTGAAGCGAATAAAGTCCAACTTGAAGAGCGAGTCGAGCAACGCACCGCTGAACTGGCGATCGCCTACGAAGAAATTACCGGACTGAACGGGCGTCTACAAGCAGAGAACCTGCGGATGTCGGCTGAACTGACCGTTGCCAAACAAGTTCAAGAGATGATTTTACCCCGACCTGATGAACTCAAAGCGGTTCCCATGCTGGATATTGCCAGCTACATGAATCCAGCGGCTGAAGTAGGCGGCGACTATTACGACGTTTTGGTTCAAGAGGGTCAAGTCACGATTGGGATTGGCGATGTCACTGGTCATGGCATTGAGAGTGGTTTGGTGATGATGATGACCCAAACCGCCATCCGTACCCTGACGAAACTGCGCGAGACGGATCCCATTCGTTTTCTGAATACAGTCAATGCCACCCTCTATCAAAATATTGAACGGATGCGGGTGGACCGCAACCTGACCCTCGCGGTGCTCAATTATGCTGATGGCCAGCTCACGGTGATAGGACAACATGAAATGGTGCTGGTGGTGCGTGCCAATGGTGAACTGGAACAAATTGACACGCTGGATCTGGGCATGACCATTGGTTTAATTGATGATATTGCGGACTTTATTAACCAAACCACAATTCAGTTGGAACCGGGTGATGGCGTGGTGCTCTATACCGATGGCATCACAGAAGCGAAGAATAAGTGTGGTGAGTTTTATGGTTTAGAACGATTGTGCAGCGTAATTCAACGCCATTGGTCTTTAGCCGCTGAGGACATTCAAGATCAGATGATTGCAGATATTCAACAATTTGTCGGTTTGTGCAAAGTTAGTGATGATATCACTTTATTGGTTCTTAAGCGGCGATGATCCCCAGATCGACTATAATTCCCATCAATATGCGATCGCTTACCTTAGGTCATTACCATATCTGAACTCTCAATAGTTGTCGATTGGGAAGCTTGGGCACAACTCCCTAGGCTATATCAATGCGTATCCTTAAATTACTATGCATCATTGCGAACAGCTCGGATCTACTTCAACTCCACAAACCTTTGAGCATTAAGAGATAGGGACGATCTTTGGTTCCAGCTAGAACGGTTTGATATTAATGATTCAACTTATGAGATCTTGGCTTTCAGCCCTGTCTAATCTTTTACAATTTCCGCTACAGTGGGTATTAATCATTCCGTTTCTACTCCAGATTTTTGGTGCAGTTGGCCTTGTAGGGTATCTGTCCTTTCAAAGCGGTCGAGAGGCAGTTGAATCATTAGCAATTGAAGTTATTAACCAGACCAATGAGGTTGTAGCTGAGCATCTTAACTCCTATTTAGGAAGTCCCTTAAAGCTCACTCAGATGAATGCGGATGCGATTGAGCGTGGTGTATTAGATGTTAGCAATCATGCAATGACATCCCATTACCTATGGGATCAAATGCAAGCCTATGATTTAACCTATTTGGGGATGGGTTTTGTCGATGGTTCTGGGTATGGTGTTGCCCGTTTTGATGGTAAGACAACGACATTGGAAGATTGGACAGGCGAGTCCGAAAACAACATCGTCACTTACACCGTTGATGACCAAGGCAATCCCACTGATGTTTTAGGTGTTTGGACTTGGAATAATTTTACAGAAACCTGGTACACCAAACCCATCGAAGCAGGCAAACCAATCTGGTCGATTGTAGAAACCTATTTAGAGGTGGGGGATTTTGTGGTCTTTGCTTCAGCCAGTCGTCCCATTTATGATTCCCAAGGGGAACTCTTAGGAATGTTGGCCGCAGATGTTCAATTATTGAAACTGAGTAACTTTCTAGAAAACCTGCATATTAGTCAGTCAGGTTCAGTCTTCATTGTTGAGCAAGATGGTCGCCTCATTGCTAATTCTGGAAATTCAGCTCCTTTTGTTGTCAAACCCGATCGCACAACCGAAAGATTGCCAGCAAGATTCAGTTCTGATCCCTTAGTCAAGCAGGTAGGCCAGATAATTCAGCGCCAACAAGGTGGCTTTCAAGATCTCAATCAGTCCACAGATTTTTTTATTGAATTGGAGGATGAATCCTACTTTGTGAGTATTCGGCCTTGGCAAAGCCCATACGATATCGATTGGTTAGTGGGGGTGGTTGTCCCCAAGAATGAATTTCTGGCTGAAATTAATGCCAACCGCAGAAACACCATTGCCCTCTGTGTGTTGGCATTAAGCGTTGCCACTGGGCTTGGGATTCTCACAACGCGCTGGATTGTGCAACCCATCTTGCGCCTTAACCAAGCCAGTACGGACATGGCGGCAGGAAATTTAGCCCAAGTTGTCGCAGGTAGCACCATCCAAGAGTTAAATGGTTTGACAACATCGTTCAACTACATGGCAAACCAACTGGGAGAGTCCTTTGCTGCCCTTGAAGCGAATAAAGTACAGCTCGAAGAACGGGTCACGCAACGCACTACAGAACTGGCGATTGCTTATGAAGAAATTACCAAACTCAACCAGCGTCTGCAAGCAGAAAACCTGCGTATGTCTGCTGAATTAACAGTTGCCAAGCAAGTTCAAGAAATGATTTTACCGAGACCTGATGAGCTCAAAGCTATTCCCACACTTGATATTGCAGGTTATATGAATCCAGCGGATGAAGTGGGCGGAGATTATTACGATGTGTTGGTTCAAGATGAGATTGTCACCATTGGGATTGGCGATGTGACGGGTCATGGTATTGAAAGTGGTTTGGTGATGATGATGACCCAAACTGCAATCCGTACTCTAGCTAAGCTGCGAGAGACTGACCCGGTTCGTTTTTTGAATACAGTGAATGCCACACTCTACCGTAATGTTCAACGGATGCGGGTTGATCGCAACTTAACCTTGGCTGTGCTCAATTATACCGATGGTCATCTAACCGTGATGGGACAGCATGAAATGGTGCTAGTGGTGCGTGCCAATGGTGAGCTTGAAAAAATTGATACTTTAGATCTAGGCATGACCATTGGTTTGATTGATGATATTGCTGACTTTATCGCCCAAACTGCGGTTCAGTTGGAACCGGGTGATGGCGTAGTGCTCTATACCGATGGTATTACAGAGGCCAAGAACAATAATGGTGAATTCTATGGTTTAGAGCGATTGTGTATGGTTATTCAGCGATATTGGTCTTTGGATGCACAAGGCATTCAAACCCAGGTCATCACAGATATTCGGCGCTTTATTGGTCTGCGCAAGGTTGCGGATGATATTACGTTGTTGATTCTTAAGCAGCGATAAGCTGAATTGCTTCGATCGCTCGTCCCAAGCCACGAAATCACATCCGTGACGAAGGAGAAATCGGAATTTTTTAGGTGCACTTTAGAGTAAAATTCACTCATCTCTATCTTTTGGAATTTTTGTTATCTAAACAATGGCGATCGCAACTACAGTTAAGCCTAAGTTCTATGAACTATTCTCAACAGCACAAGTCAGAGAAATATTTCAATTCTTACAGCACGATCGCATTATTCCGTTTAAATTTTTTTATCAAGGTGATTTAATTAAAAGCTGGCAAGCCTTAAATGAGGAGCAAGCCAAAGCCCCCATCAGTAGCGCCAAAGTCGATGATAATTTCTTGAGGCGAATTTGTATCAAATTATTGCAATCAGAAGCAACCTGCGATCGCTGGAACATTGTTGATATTGGTGCTGCCAATCCCCAACTCGTTAAGCGGTTTGTCGGCAGTTTTCTAGAAAACAATCGACTCAATGCCTATCTTGCCCTTGATATTAGTCCTGATATTCTGGAGATGTCCCAGCAGGATCTAACCACTTGGTTCCCAGCGCTTAATTGGCAGGGCATTCAATGGGATTTTGAACAAACCCCCCTTCCCAATGCTGTCGCCGTTCAGCGCCAAAACGAAACCCAAACGGTTGAAAATATGTACCTCTATACTGGTGATACATTTTGTAATGTGATCGATCGCCTCGCAGTACTCCAGAATGTTGCGGCTGGAATGCAACCTCAGGAATATCTATACATTACCTTTGGAGTGGAATTCAAAGTTTCAACTCGCCAAGATATGGATATCAAAACCCATATTTCCAAATCGGCGAGCTTAGAATTACTTGATTGGCTTGATATTAATCTCAATGATGCAGACATTCTGGGCTATTTTGATGAGGAATGGGGAGGATATAAAACAGATATCTTGATCAAAGCAGACTATGATATTACGTTCAGGATTCAGGATAAGACGGAAATTATTTCGCTGAAACAAGGTGAGCAAATCAATATTTATCGTTTTTTTGCCTACACAATTGAACCAGATAACAGTGCGCCACAAATCTTTGCTGATTTTCAACAGGCTGGTTTAGAGATTTTGTCCTATCGAATTGAGCCCATACTCTCACGGGTAATGTTAGTTTGTCGTCTCCTTCCTGCGTCTCAATAAAAAACAAACGATCGCATTTCTATACGGTCGTTTGCTTGATCAAAATTAGTTAGAAGGGTTTTTAAATCTCGTCCAGCTTGAAGTTGTAGGTTGGGTTGCGCGTAGGCATGGCCCGTGCAGCGCACGTTAGCAAAATCCAACACAACCATTGTCGCTGTTGGGTTACTCTGCGAGAAGGCTGCGCCAACGTGCCTCAACCCAGCCTAAGCAAAGACTCCGGGTTTCAACTTGGACGGAGCTTGAACTAGAAATTCAGTGTTTAACGATTATTCTGCACCAGATTCAGCGTAGGTATAGGTCGTACCATCACAAATTTCCACACCACTGTGAATCAGTTCACCCTCACCAACGGAACCATCTTCTGAGGGGCCAAGCACACCTAAAATATCGTAGGCACAGTCAGGACGACCATCATTGATCACAACTTGGATTTGCTTACGAGGGCCAAGATATGCATCTTCAGGAATCAGGTTTTCTTCCCATTCTTCAGAACTCGGTGGCGAAACATAAAACTCGACTAAGGGGCGATCGGTATCATTAACCAAAGTAAATTCTGCGGCTTCATATTCACCATCTTCAGCGACTTCCTCTTCACCTTCATCGCCCTCTTCATATTCTTCCTCTTCACCTTCCGCATACTCTTCGTCATCCTCTTCAACTTCCTCTTCTGCCACGGGTTCGCTATCCACATCGGCAGAATCACCACAACCGACTGATACTGCACCAAAGAGGAAAATTGCCACAATCAGCGGTAAGCTACTCCAAAATTTCATTATCTTTGATTTCCTTAAAATTCAAGTTTCGAGCTTCTAGATTGAAAAAACTTCACAAACAGTTAATGTCAGTGAATACTTGCGCTTCCAAGACAATTGTGCGTTTGAATGCACAATTCTATGCCCTGCTGAATTATAGCAACCTGAAAATTTGCTGAGATTAAGAAATGGTAAAGACGGCACCGCCATAAAAGGCTAGAGAACCAGCAAAACAGTTTGACACCCCACTTAAGCATCAGTACTAATGAGTTATGAGAATAATCCAGATCTCATAGAGCTAGAAAGCTAAACCCTGGAACTCAATACAGCAGAACTTAATACATAATCCATCGCAAAGCTGTAATGTTATGATTCCCCTGCCAAACTCAAATTCAGATACTCATTAGGGGTTTGCCCATGCGCATTAAGCAAACATTGCAACAGTTGAGACAACCCCACGCGATCGCGTCGCTTGTGCTAATCATCTTTAGCCTTTTGGGTCTGGCGGGGATTCTCAACCATGCCATGTGGCGGGATGAACTGAATGTCTGGCTGATTGTCCGCGATAGCACCAGTTGGGCGAATTATGTTTACAACATCCGTTATGAAGGACATCCATTGCTTTGGTATTTAAGTTTATCCTTTTGGAATTTATTTACAGATAATCCAGTCATCATGCAACTGTGGCATTGGAGTCTCGGTGTTACAGTTATTGCACTATTTTGGCGCTATTCACCCTTTGCTCGTTGGCAAAAAGTCTGCTTTACCTTTAGCTATTATCCGTTTTATGAATATTTGCTAATCAGCCGTAATTATGCTCTCGGTGTTGTGTGCTTGTTTGTCTTTTGTGCCCTCTTTCCACATCGAAAAAAAAGCTATTGGCCGCTAGCGATCGCCCTAGCTCTGATGGCAAATACCAATGCTTACGCCCTGTTGATTGCCTTTGGTTTGGTTTTGATGCTCATCATCGAAGTAGTAAGCAATCGAACTTTAAGCCAAGCTAAGCCTTGGGAAAGTGTATTGAGTCTGATCATTGTGGGGTTGGGGTTTGCGATCGCTATTTATATTCTCCGCCCACCTCCAGATAGTTATCTCCAAGGGGGAATTAGTAATTGGAACTTTATTTGGAGTTGGGAACAGTTCTGGCGATCGCTCTCACGGGTTTGGAGTGCCTACGCAGTGGTACTGATTCCCGCCGACTCTAAAGTTTTTGATACCACGCTTTTTGGTATCATTTCCCTATTGATGCTGCTCACTGTGTCGCTGGGGCTGTGGCGTAAACCATTACCACTATTTTTCTATCTGTTTGCATCTAGCGAAATTGTCTTTTTCACCTATGTCAAATTTCTCGGCTCTTTACGTCATTATGGTCATCTGTGGTTTATCCTAATTGCTGCGATCTGGCTTTCCTGGTATTACCAGCCCATTCAAACTCAAATTCCGCTCAGACCACTCCATCAAACTGAGAAACTTTTGACGAAACATAAAAAACATCTCATCGGTCTGTTCCTTGTTCTCCAGTTAATTGGAGGGCTTATTGCCTATGGCCGTGATTGGAGCTATCCTTTTTCTGCGAGTAAAGCAACAGCTCAATATATTCAAGATCAAGGGCTTAATGGAAAATTCATCATCGGCAGCGAAGACCTGGCAATGGCTCCATTATCTGGTTATCTTAACCGTAAGCTCTATTACCCAGAACAACAGGCTCTGGGTAGCTTTACTCTCTTTAATCAAGATCGCCAAACTGTTACCTCTGAGCAAATTCTTAATCAGACCCAACAGATTTTAGCTACTCAGGAGCTAGAAACAATCTTAGTACTCAACACCCCACTTCAGATTGAGCCAGACAGTTTAATTATTGAGCCCCTCGCAGAATTTGAACGCGCCTTAATCTTCAACGAAAAATATTACCTTTACCACGTCACTTTAAAATCTCAGCATTAGAATTACTAATATGAAAATTGCAACCTGGAATGTAAACTCAGTCCGCACTCGTGAGCCCCATATTCTCAAGTGGCTACAGGCTAATCCTGTGGACGTGCTGTGTCTCCAAGAAACAAAAGTAGTAGATGTGGATTTTCCAAGAGCCGCATTTGAAGAGCGGGGCTATCATCTGGCGATTTATGGACAAAAGTCCTATAACGGTGTAGCTATCCTCAGTCGAAATCCATTAAAAGATGTGACGATGGGATTTGGGGAGATTGCCGCAGATACGAATCTAGATGAACAAAAACGGGTGATCACAGGGGTGCTGGATAATATTCGTATTGTCAATCTTTATGTTCCAAATGGTTCAGCTGTAGGGAGTGAAAAGTATGAATATAAAATCCTGTGGCTAATGATGTTGCAGCAATATATCCAAAATCTGCGAGCAACCCAAACCTGCGAACTTTGTGTCTGTGGTGATTTTAATATTGCCCTAGAGGCACGGGATATTTACAACAAACGCAAACCCACAGATATTATGGCGTCACCTGAAGAACGTAAAGCCCTGCGCCATGTGTTGGATGTGAGGTTAGAAGATGTGTTTCGGAAGTTTACAGATGAGGAAGGACATTACAGTTGGTGGGATTATCGTCGAGGGGGCTTTCAAAACAATCGGGGTTGGCGGATTGACCATATTTATCTCACGCCGGATTTGTATGAGCAGGCGAAGGGGTGTGAAATTGATGTAGAACCTCGCACCTGGGAGCGACCCAGTGATCATACGCCTGTGATTGTGGAGGTTTAGGGGGCAATCGCTCAGGTATCAGCTACCCCTCGGTAATTTTTGCCAGCTCAAACGGTGGTTCTCTTCCATCAGACTAGTGCAGCGTCAAGCTTAAAACTGTGAGTTGTTCGTTTCCACATCACTTACTCGGCAATAGTGCTGTCGATAGACAACACACAAAATTAAAGCTGACAGAGCACTAGAACCGATCCTTGCGCGATCGCAGTCGCGTAAACGTTTCCAACGCATCATCACACTGGAGTTGGGCTTGAATTGCTGGATCATCCCAGCGCAAAAAGAGATTGGTCTGTTGTTCTATCGCTAGGGTTGTAGGGATAGTCGGTTGCCGCTGATGTCGGGCTTGCTTGACTTGCGCATAGCGCTGCTGCACCTGCGGGTCATTTGGCGCCACGCTCAAGGCAAACTCAAAATTCTTGAGTGTATATTCATGGGCACACCAAATTCGAGTATTAGCGGGCAATTGCCGGAGCTGTTGAAGCGATCGCAGCATCTGAGCGGGCGTGCCCTCAAACAGACGACCACAGCCCCCCGCAAACAGGGTATCCCCACAAAATAATTCTCCCGGATCTGAAGACGCTATCGGCGGGAGATAATAGGCAATATGGCCCCAAGTATGACCCGGCACAAACAAAACCTGGGCAGTCCGCCCTGCAAACTCAACGCGATCGCCCCCTGCAAGAAACCTCTGTTGCCCCGGGATACGGCCGCGATCGGCCTCACTACCATAGATGCAAAGCTCAGGAAACTGACGCAAAAGAGCTCGATTGCCGCCAATATGATCATGGTGATGGTGGGTGTTCCAAATGGCCACCAAGTTGAGTTGAGCCGTGTTGAGATAAGCTAAAACGGGTTGAGCCTCTGCTGGATCAACAACGACCGCAGTTTGCGATCGCTGATCGCAGAGTAAAAACGTATAGTTATCAAAGAGCATGGGCAATCTAATGATTTCCATCTACTAACCCCTCCATCTAGTCTTTGCCTCCTATCATGACGGATTCTGCCTCAAGTGAGATTGAACTCACTCGCCACATTCAACGTATTTTACAAACCCAAACCATCAGCCGTGAAGCTCACTTTAAACTGGTCTCACGCTGTTTAACAGACATTGGGACCTCGCCAGAGCAACGCCGGGAGATTAACCAGGTGCTAGATTATGTCCAAATGGGCAAAATTAAGATAGAGAGTCCTCTCGCCTCGCCTAACCCGATTTAGGGCGTGTCGTCAGTTAACATCAGAAGTCTGATTGGACAAGGGATAGAGCGCCCGACCCCAAAAATAGCAAAAGGGGCTGTAAGTTAGTCATAGCAAGAGTTTAAAGTGTAATTGACGACAGCCCCTAGCTTGACAGATATCTCAGGGCACAAATTCTCTACACATTTCATCTTCAAGAAAGACTGACTTGGGGGACGTCAATTTTTGACTGCATGAATTATTGGGTTTGTTGATCTCGACAATTCAACCTGGACACGATTCAATAAACGGACAGGCAACGCCCCCTGCAATTCCCAATTAAAAGCCTCCTTTTTTGTAAGTTTTTTATGCCACAACTTGTGAACTCATCACCTCTGACCTTTCTGTCTACCCCCAAAGGGTCTCTAACCATTGCTAAATCGATCAGTCGACCGTTGCACCTCTCATTGGTGATCCCGACCTATCAGGAGCGGGAGAATATTATTCAAATCATCCAACAGTTGGTGGGCTTGTTAGAACCAGAATTTGCTGGGCAATATGAATTGATTGTGGTGGATGACAATAGCCCCGATCGCACTGCTGAACTTGCCCTAAACCTGCGGTCTGATTATCCTCAGCTCCAGGTGATCCGTCGGCAAAGCGAACGGGGTTTGGCGACAGCAGTGATTCGGGGCTGGCAGGCAGGACGGGGTGACGTTTTGGCGGTAATTGATGCCGATTTACAACATCCACCAGAGGTGTTGTTGCAGCAACTCAAAGCGATCGCATCAGGAGCGGATTTAGTGGTTGCCAGTCGTCATGTTGAGGGAGGCGGCGTGAGTGACTGGAATATTGGCCGACGCATTTTATCGAGAGGTGCCCAACTATTGGGTTTATTGGTACTGCCCGGTGTGATCAGTCGGGTTTCTGATCCCCTCAGTGGTTATTTTATGGTGCGCCGTGATGCGATCGCAGGTCAAAAGCTCAACCCAGTCGGCTACAAAATTCTCATTGAGGTACTGGCTCGGGGCACCTTTGACACGATCACAGAAGTGAGCTACATCTTCCAAGAACGACAAGATGGTCAAAGCAAGGTCACATATAAGCAATATTTGGAATATATTCAGCATCTGATCACACTTTGGTGGGAGCGGTTGTGGTCACATTAAGCGTGATTATGCGCATCTGAGAAAGAAACAATGCCGATACAAAACCCTCTGCGCTTGTACAAAACTTGTACGAAAGTGCAGAGGGCTCTTAAATTACGAACTGCTCCGTTTGGAGTCAGTTAAAAAGTCAGCATCGATTACTCAACTGTAATCACGCCCGTCATACCTGCACCACGGTGAGGCTGACAGTAGAACTCATAGTCACCAGAAGGGGCACCAGCAAAACTAGTGGTGTAGCCTTGTCCGGGGCCAAAGAGAAGTTCATCGTGGGAGAGAGCTTTGGCATCAGCGCCAGCGGGAACCTTCCCAAACACAGCATTGTGGGGGGCAAGCTTGTTCATCTCAAACTTAACGGTGTCGCCGGACTTGATTGTCAGATTGGAGGGCACAAACTGAAGCAAACCACTGTCAGCACCCATCTTAATGGTGTGTGTAGCAGCAGTAGCAGGTTGGGCAGTGAAGGCAAAGCTAGCGATCGCCAACAGCACGGTAGAGAGAACTAAACCAATTTTTTTGATCATTTTCCTAGAAACAGTTCAACGTGGTTGTGCTAAAGATTTTAGATCGGAATCTTGAGCAAACTGACAGTAGCACAAGAAAATTCGCTTGTGCTACTGCAAATTAGGGGTTAGTTCACGGTTTTACCGCCACCCCACATATAACCTTGCAGTGAAGGCTGCACTAAGATGTAGCCTGCTGCATCTTTGAGATCATCAGGGGTATAGTTGCGCATTTCTGACCAAATATCCGCCCGCTTGGTGCTGGGGTGAAGATCACTGATATCAATTTCACCATCGTAGGTCATGGGTTCATTGATGTAGTCTACCAAAGCGGCAACGTTATCACGAGGAGGAAATGCCCCTTCCAGGTCTTCTAAGCGCAGGGTAACGTTAGGGTTGGTCTTAGTCCGCCCCGCCATGTGGCATTGGGAGCAGGTATTGTTAAACACGCGCTTGCCGTTTTCGAGCTGTTTGTTGCTGATGATGGTTGTATCACCCGCTTCGTTAAGCTTAATGGTGCGATAGCTTTGGTCAACATTGATCGCCAGAGCTGGGCCAGTAACGACCTGCCACCCCAAAAACAGAGTTGCGATCGCCCACAGAATTAGGCGCATTGGACGCATCATTCTCCTCCAAAATTTTCTAAATGTCAGTTTGTGAACGGTTTGAATACAGCATTAGCTCTACTGCTTGGGCGCGTCGCTAGCCCTTGCAAAACGACGACACGCAACAAAAGTTAAAGCAATTTCTCATAAGATTATAGGACGCGCCTGGGTTTGCGTACAGTTTGGCGTTCGTAATTCGCAGTAAAGCAAACAACACTCGGCTTTAAGATTGAATTCGCACCCAACCTAATGGTGCTAATCATCTTGCCTATTTGAGTAGATAACTCAAATTCAGCAATGGACTAGTACCGCGAGGCGGAGTTCAGAGTTCATTGCTCAGAGTTCAAAGTGCTTGTACAACAGGCATTCTGTGAATTTTGAATGGATGGCTTATTTCTGCCGTTCTGTACTAGGGGCTGTCGTCAGTTAGACGTCAAACGCTCGCTGTGATTGACTTACAGCTCCTTTTTCTGTTTTTGGGGTTGGGCATTCTATTCCTTGTCCTGTCAGACTTCTGGGGTTAACTAACAACACGTCCTATTTGAGGTCAAGCAAACCTAATTCCTTTTGCTTGGGATTGAAACGAATATCCATACTGACCCCCCGAGCTTGGAGTCTGTCGAGAATACCCGCTTCAACACGACGCGCAACCCGTTTCAGGAGCTTGGTCTGTTCCCGCTCATCGCTGGTGGTATAGGTAGCAAGCTCTTCAGTGGTCATCATCGGCTTGATATCGATCGCATCTTGCCAGAGGGCAGTGTCGACGCCATTACCGGGTGGTGTGACCCCATTTTCGATAATCCAAGCGGATTGAATTTCGTTTAAAACAGTACGGCTGGGGCGCTCGACTGTTTTGACCTTGAGCCAGTAGCAGCGTTCTGGGCAGCGCACCAAATGTTGCTTAAGGCTCTGGAAGACATTGCGTGAAAACGCAACGAGCTGCAAAGTTTGCTGCTGGTCAAAAATAGCATAGACCCCTATTTTGCCCTCTAAGGCTGCTGGAATGGCTCCCAACGCATCCAGATAAGGGAATAGGGGGAGGTCAACTAAAGCAGTGACGGTAGTGGCAGTAGGAGAGGGTGTCATAGGATGACCTAAATGAATGGGGATAGGTGGCAGTGCACGATCGCAAGTATCGCTTGACTCAAGGCCTATCCCTATACTGGAAAATCCATCCCGTCAGAGCAAGCCCAACGATACAGAACGCACGACAGCGCAATGATTTGCAATATTCTGTTAGACAGAACGCAATTCTCAGTAGGATAGCTTCAGAAAGCTTAACGATTTGAGGAGAGTTTGTTGCCGATTGCTATATTGCCAATTGTGCTTTTGGACGGGCTGGGAGATTTTTCTCGCACCTACTGTGTGGGGCTCTGTTCTGTGCTAGTGCCGTTGAATCTAGGTGTTACCTTGACAACCCTCTTCTGGCTCTATCGCCAGCGTCCCCTGCGCCAGCTCACCACCAATGCTGCGATCGCCACGGCTTTAGCCCTTGTCTTATGCTTGCATGTCTCTAGTTGGTTTGTGATTGGGGTTGTAACCCCTGTGACCTTTATTCTGTTTGGACTGGCCCTAACTTGTTTACTGTGTAACTGGGGAGCGGTGTATGGCAGTTATTGGCTCAACGCGAAGCGGGAGCGACTGTGGTTGTAGGTTGACCCTGATTAGTGGGTCGATAAGGGGGGGCTGGACGGTCTGTTGTCATCAGACATCGACGATGGGCAATCCCGTTCTCAATGGTGTAGATGAGGACAAGCGCTAGACCCACTGTTGCGATCGCCCGCCGAAGCGTTTTGAAACTGCGTTTGAGCGCTGTCATCGTTGTTTTATTGTCTCCACATAATCACCCTAGCTCTACTATCGCGGAATAGTCCGTGGGTGGAAATGATGGTTCTCGCTCAAAGTGCGTGACAATAACAATTCTGTCAACGTGATGCACCCCAAAGTGCGATCGTGAGCGATCAACTCAATCGCTGTGAGTAAAATCACATCGTATATAGCTGGCGGAGCAACCAAAACCCAGAATAAGTTATGCCGCTATCGTCTGGCTGCACCAGCAAAAAATGGAGCCCGCCTGCTGCTTGACAATGGGCAGGATACTGAGCGGCAGCGGTAGCCATTTCGGCATCCTCAAACGTGGCTAAGATCCAGCGATCGCTCAACCCAGCCTCTAAGACTAAGCCGCCAGAGCGATCCACCTCTGTAGGAATATAGTTGATGCTAAACGGCTGCACACCCTGCAACCACCGCGCCAGTTGCATTGCTCGGCGATCGCCATTGATCACCACCCCTGGAATGGTTTGCTGGGATGACAAACCCACCCGTACCGGATCATTAATTAGGGGAATCTCCCGAATAGGAATGGGGCGATCGCGCCAAATTTCAAGATCTTGGGCGGCAATGCTACCCAATTGCCAATGCCTCCCCCACAGTTCATCAGGTAGGGGTTGCGGCGGTGCGCTCTGAATTTCCACGGCAGCGTTAGACCAGCGCTGGCTCAGCAAAAGCTTAAGGGCATCTGTGCGACGGGTAGGCTCAACGGTGTAAGCCAGGTCTTGGGTTGCAGCTTGCCACAGCCCTAGGATTTGGGGACGGAAAACTTGAATGGTTTCGGGCCCAGGTGTGGAAATTTTGGCCAATTGTGTTGCCAACCAAGCGGCATTAATGTCGGCTTGGGGTGCGATCGCTTCATGGATGGTCCGCCCCTGAGCAGTGCAAATGAGCAAATACCAGGTTTGAGCCTGGTCAGGCAGATGGTAAAGATCACCTTGCCAATACGCAACATTCATTATGAATTCAGCTAAACAGCAAGCATATCGATGGCCCTATATTGTACGAGAGTTAAACTGTATTTCTGCGTATTTCCGTGTCCGAAGGCGCACGATAGAATGAACTGAGATTGACTGAGTTGTAAAATCCGCTTCGTATTTCCTGTGCAATATTATCTCCACCGTCGGCCAGGCTGGCGTCGCCGACTCAACTATTGGTATTCTCGCCTCCTACGCCTTTCTGGCACACCCGCACAAATTAGTCGAGGTGTTGCGGCGGGCGTTTTTGCAGGTTGGTTTCCGTTGTTTGGTTTGCAGACAATTTTGGGGTTGTTACTCGCCACACTTATGCGGGGAAATCGACTGGCAGCAGCAGCGGCGACTTGGATTAGTAACCCCCTCACCTATGTTCCTATCTATGCTTTCAATTTTGGTGTGGGGCAATGGTTACTGCCCTTAAGCCCCCTGGATTTAGAGCAAGTGAATTGGACGTCTTCGGCAGAGCTAACCCAGATGGGGGGGCAATTTCTGTTGACCCTAGCTGTGGGTTGTATTGTGGTAGGGCTAGTGATGGCACTAGTTGGTTATGGCTTGAGTTATGTTGCCGTGCGGCGGCTGCGGCGCTCAAGCCAATTGCAACGGTTACAGAAGGTGCGGCGCAATCGGGTTAACCCCCTCTACAAAAGTCGGGTTAAATTCACACGATAGCGTTCTTTCTTGGTGATCATAATGTCGCCCACTTCGACGCGCCCCTTGCCGCGCATGGCGATAAGATCACCAGCCGCGATCGCTTGACTCGGTTGCTTCACGGGCTGCCAGTTGACACGCACATCTCCCGTTTGGATGGCGGCAACCATTTTGCTGCGGGACATGCCAAAACCCGCTGAGGCGATCGCATCGAGGCGTAGTGAGGCTTCGACAGTGGTGATTTCTTTGCGTTTGGGGGGACGAATCTTCAGTTCGCTCAGCTCAATGGGCTGCACCTTCACAGGTACGGAGCGCACCTGAAGCAAGCTCTGTTGGAAAAATTCCACCAATTCGGGCACAACCAGAATCTGAGCGCCGCGATCGCCCAGCACCAGAATATCGCCAACTTTGTCCCGCACCACGCCGGTGTTCAGAATCGCCCCTAAAAAGTCTCGGTGGTTGGCGGCATCAAACAGGAAGTTTCCGGCTACGTCCAGGGCAGCCAGTTCTACTTGCTCGGTCTCCAAGGGCAGCTCGGTACGGGCGAGCGCCAGCCGCTGGCGCTCGGCCTGGGGGTAGCCGCCCCAAGCCACTACCTGAATATCATTGAGGGGAGCGAGCTTAGTCTGGGCTTCGATGAGCACGGGCGGTGACCAAAAGTCAGTCACCACCACTTCCCAAGTTCGGATGGCTTGTTCGGCTTGGTCAAGAATACGGGTGAGTTCGTCACGGTGTTCGACGCCTTTGAGCAGATCAGCTTTAGGGAGCATAGGTATTGGTTAAAAAAGTAGTAGATAGGGTAAAGAGCTTGTTGACGAAGATTTAGAGCTTTCTCAATGAGTTCAGAGTAAAAAATAGCACGTAGAAACGAAACAAATACAAACACTCTATATTAGATTAGGATACTTAAGAAGTTAGAGCAGAATATGTTGACAGAGTCCTTCGCAGAGTAGTCCGATGGAAATCAATACTGACTACATCGTTACTCAAGTTTTTGCTTCATCAGTTCAATAGCCTGTTGCTTAGCCAGATCATTGCCATAAAAACCAATCAAATTGATATCGTTGTCTAGGATTTCCCGTTCAAATAGCTCTCTGATAACGATCTCATCAAGGAAACTCCCATCCCAGTGAATTCTTTCAACTAACTCAAAATCGGTAAATTGGATAATCGTCCAAGCTTGTCTTTGGGTTTCTTCATCCTCAAGTAAATACTCACCAGATCTGAATTTCTGAAAAGCCAAATTCTCAAGTTCTCTGAAAGCTACCTGTTTCGCTTGCCAATGTACTTGAGATCCAACCTCAAGTTGTAGAGGAAGTACTTTTTCGAAATTCAAAATCTCACAGCTAATCACCTCTCGGCATCCTTTCCCGATACCCAAATAAAAGAGGTTGCATTGTATCTTTTTACTTGGGATAAGCATCTAGAGCAATGACATTGAGGGCAACACACTACTTACATAATACAAGATCATCTTGTAGTAAGCATTTTTAACCTCAGTACAAGACAAAAGTTATAGGCTGTAGGTTGGGTTGACGAAGGAAACCCAACACCAGCGAGGATTACAGTGAATGTGTTGGGTTACTCTGCGAGAAGCAAGCTACGCTATGGCTCTACCCAACTACGAAATTATCAAGGTTTCAGAAATTTTCTGATTTTTGTCCTGTACTTAGTTTTTAACTAGATCAGAATTTATAGGACTCAGAGATCGCACGATTGCGCTCACATACTTATCGTAGAATACACGCATTATTTCTAACTCCAACACTCAACTCCAATGGACATCACTGCCGCCTTACCCACCTTTGTGATTACCCTCCGCGAAGGCACAGAAGCCGCCCTAGTGGTCGGCATCGTGATGGCCTGCCTGCAAAAAGCAGAGCGATCGCATCTCAACCGCTGGGTGTATGGGGGCATTGGTGCAGGACTTGCGGGTAGTGTGCTCGTGGGGCTGCTCCTCGGGGCAGTGCTTAGTTGGGTTGAACAACTTGATACCGCCTGGGTTCCAGTCATTAAACAAACCCTAGAGCTATCCCTAGGGCTGGGGGCGATCGCCATGCTCAGTTGGATGCTGATTTGGATGACTCAACAGGCGCGATCGCTCAAAGGCGAAATTGAGAGTTCCGTGCAAGCCACCCTCGCACAGAGCGGCACGGCTGCGGGCTGGGGCGTACTGACCTTGATCCTGATTGCAGTACTGCGGGAAGGCTTCGAGACCGTGATTTTTATCTTTGCCAGTTTGCAACAGGGAATTCCAGCCGTGCTCGGGGCGCTGGCAGGGCTAACCGGAGCGGTATTGATTGGCATCGCCTTGTTCAAGTGGGGCGTGAAGATTGACCTGAAACTATTTTTCCAGGCCGTGGGAACGCTGCTGTTGCTAATTGTGGCAGGTTTGGTTATTTCAGCCCTGCGCCACTTGGATGCGGATATGAGTGCGATCGCCCAACTACAGCAGCTTAACCTCTGTCTATCGTCCCAATCTTGTATTCTTGGCCCCCTACTCTGGGATGGAGCGCAGATCTTGCCAGACAAACAATTCCCAGGCGTGGTGCTAAAGGCACTCTTGGGCTACCGCGATCATCTTTATCTGGGACAAATCTTTGGCTATAGCCTCTTTTTAGCCGGGATGGGGACGCTATATTTCCGCAGTCTGCAACCTGCCCAGATGGCACGACGTTAAAAAATTAGAGACAAATTCTGAACCGGTCGGCTGGCAGTGGCAAGCTAAGACTAGAGCAGGTTGCAGCCGACTTAAAGGCACACGGAGGAAACATGTCAGAATTTTTGGATTTTCTTAAGCATCCCTACGCTTATGTGGCGATCGGGGAGTTTAAGCCCGGATGTTTTAACGAAGCCGAACAGCTTTTTGTCAAAGCCGTGTCGTCCTATTCCCAGGGGTTTGAGGGAGCTTATTTGCTGCAAAAGCCAGGAACGGATCAGGGCATTGCGGTGATTTTTTGGGATGATGCAGCGAATATGGAGGCCAACCGCACCGCGATCCATGAGAGTGTGCTTAAGGAAATGTCCCATCTGTTTGCTGCCCCCCCAGAGACCGGGTTTTATGAAGTAGCAAGCGAGATCCAGCCCAAGCCATAGAAAGTTGGAATGGTTTTAAGCAAGGTAGTTTGCGCTCATTGCCCAACATATTTTGAATCAAACCGACTCACAAAATTTGCCAGATTAAACCTAATTAAACTTTGAACTCTGAACTTTGAACCTTGAACTCTACCGAGCAACGCCATCCCCAGGAAATGCGCGATCGCCGCATTATTATGGAACTACAATCCGAAGGCCTCACAGACTACAATCTGGTTGAACTGGCGCGTCTCCGAATTCGCTACCGCAATTTTCCAGGGGCGCGGCAGCTCCAAACGGAACTTGACCAACTCCTAAACAGTTGGCAACTTGACGAAGAAAGTCTATTTAGCCTTACCCGTGAAATCCACGCTACAGGGCAGATCTATCGCAAAGGCAAAAATGGCGAAGAAGCGCAGGATTGGAGTTAGTTTGAGTTCGGAATTTTGAGTTTGGAATTCGGGATTTTTGCTCTTGACTTTTTTGATATAAGGATGGGCATTATTCACTCGATCAGAATTTTAGAGTGTAGGGTTTGATGATAACTGATGTCGCAGATTGCGCAACATTGTGCTCGTCCCAATTTCGATCGCTTCTTTAACCCGTTCAGGAGTAAAAGTTGTGATCGGTAAATCGGGAAAAACCTGACTGTTTAGGCTGGTTTGATACTCACTATTCTGAAGCAAATAAATGGTTAGGCGATCACGGTCATAAATCCAAACTTCGGGGACTTGCAAAGTGGCATAGGTCTCTAAAGTTGTTTTAGAGGTGACATCTGCCTCAATCGCCAAATCAGGTAGTGGATCTTTAGCCATATCCATCCGCATCAGCGCTCGAACTCGCTGGGCATTTTGGATATAAAAACAGGTGTCGGGTTCTAGCCCTGCTTGTTTCGGCTTTTTGAAGGTGGTCGAGCCAAAATCTTCCCACGGCCGATCTTGAGCATCCAGAATCGCAGTCACGATATAAGCAATGATGCGGTGAGGACGTTCGTGGGCAGGCAGAGGCGACATTATTTCTAAAACTCCATTGCAATAGTTTATCCGGGGAACCCGTCGTTCCTCGCCCAGATCTGTTAGGAGTGCTTCGTATTGCTCCCAGGTCACATGCTCAATCAGCAAATGACTCCCCGGTGAGAGGTCAATGGTGCTGATGGGGAGTTTGACCAAGTTCAATACAGGCATCGTTGTTGTCTCTTGGGAAGCTTGACTAAATTTTGACACAAACTCAAGTGATGTCTGGAGATAAATGTCTCACCACAATCAGGCAATAGTGTATTAATGCTGACGCCAATAGGACTCGATACAGACAAGCTTTTCTGAATAGATTTAGATCTAGATCATCTTAAAACTGACGACGGGCAAAAATAACCATTGCCAGCACTAACAAAAACGTGGTGTAGCTCAGAGCATAAATTACATCAATCGTGAACTCACCACTTGATGGCAATTGTCCATAAACTGCCTCATTGCGCCAATTGAGACGCGAGAGATCCGGCAGCAGCAGATACAAACCATGTAATAGACGCTTAAGACCTGGTGATTCACTAATGCGGGCCAGTTCCACCCAATCGGCGTTGAGGTGGCCAATGCAATAGGCTCCAAAAGAAAGGAGTGTGGCTAACGCCCCTTGGGTAAAGCTGCCAAAAAAGAGCGCTACCGCAATCAGCACTGCCAGTTCTAGCCAGAGGTATAAGGATGCAACGAGAGTACTGCTCACCAATAAGGGGGCTTGGGCAAAGACCAGACTAAGCCAAAAAATGAGCGTCATCACTGCAATCATCACCCCGACCACTGCCCAGAGACCCAAATGCTTGCCTAAAATCAGTTCAGCTCGGGAGAGGGGTTTGGGCAATAGGACTAAAACTGTGCGTTGCTCAATTTCCTTGTTAACTAAGGTTGTGCCCACAAAGATAGCCACGATCGCCCCCAGCAGCCCCATTATCCCCAAGCCTAAATCAGCCAGCATGGCATCTTCAAGGGAGGCGGCCACTTCGGGGAGAATCCGTAGTCCTAAAACTAGCACCAAGCCATAAAAGCCCACCGCATAGAGAATGCGATCGCGGATCGTTTCCCGAAAGCCATTCTGGGCGATCGCCCAAATACGCAACCAACTCATACCGTCTTTATTGTTTCTATCATTAGTGCATTAGTAGATGAGCGCAAGATATCGGCAAGCACAAAATCCAATTAGAGCCGATTTTGCCATGATTTTAGACTCAAGGTTGGCCTACAATCTTTCAGGGCGATGAGAGCACATTGCTTTGGCTCCATGAATTGCCTGTGAACTGATCGCCCGAATATTGTCTTTGGGACTTGCACCATGCCAGAAACCCCACCATCAGAAACCGCCAAGCGCTACGAAGGCAAAGCTAAGATTCTCTATGCCACCGAGGATGAAAGCGTTCTGCTGACGGTGTTTAAGGACGATGCCACCGCCTTTAATGCCCTCAAACGGGGTCAGATCACAGGCAAGGGGCAAATGAACTGCACGATCGCCGCAGCCTTATTTAAATATTTAGCCACTCAGGGTATTCCCACCCACTTTATTACTCAAACGGCCCCTGACCAGATGACGGTGAAAGCATTGCAAATTATTCCGGTGGAAGTGGTGGTGCGCAATATTGCCGCAGGGAGTCTCTGCCGCCAAACAGGTCTAGAATTGGGAACTATTTTGCCCCAGCCGTTGGTCGAGTTCTACTACAAAAATGACGACTTGCAAGATCCGCTCCTCACCCGCGATCGCCTCTTGCTCTTGAACCTAGCAACCCCTAGTCAGGTCGAGGAACTGGCACAGATGGCTTTACAAATCAATCAATATCTGACAACGTTTTTTAAGCGATGTAACGTAACCTTAGTGGATTTTAAGCTGGAGTTTGGCTTAGACCCTCAGGGAATGTTGTATCTTGCTGATGAGATTAGCCCTGATACTTGCCGTCTCTGGGACGACAGTGAAACTGACCCCGAGCGGCGGGTGATGGACAAAGACCGATTCCGCCAAGATTTAGGTGGGGTGGCAGCGGCCTATCAGACCGTCCAGGAGCGAGTCCTCCAAGCGATTGCCCAATTTTCATAACTGTTTACCGTAACCCAGGTGGTGTGGACGTGCTCAAAAAAACTGATCGACACTTCTCTCCTTTTTTGCTGGCTTGTCTAGCAACCTCAGCTGTGCTCAACTGCTCAGCAACCGCAGCTTGGGCGAATGAGCCAGACCCCGATATTGAGGAAGATGCAACCCAAGTGGCCGCAGCAATGCCGACGCGATCGCCAGAGCCAGAGCTGGATTGGGTGGTGCAGAAGGCAGAAAAGACCACTGTTGCGTCCATCCCCACGGTGACGGAATCTATTGCTGAACCTGTAATTGAGTCGATCGCCCCGGTTGACTCACCTGCTGCGAGTCCGGTCGTCGAAATGGAACCCGAATTGGAGCTAGCGGTCGAACCCGTTGCAGAAACCCCAGATGCTAAACTCTCAAAATTAAAAGCGATCGCCGCGATTCCGGTGGCTGATTTGGGGTCTGAACCTGTTCCCGAAGCGACTGTGGCTGTTCTCGACTCCCCTACCTCGATACCTGTTGCGCCCGAGGCTAAGGCAGCGATCGAGACAACTTCCCCAGCCCAAACCCTGGGTACAGTGGTTGCGGCAACGCCTTCCCCGACTGCGTATGATTTACCCTCGGCAACGCTGAACCTGCCAGAAGCAATCAACCCGCCTGCAACACCCCTCAAACATGCGGAAGTGGAACTGGCCCAAAGTATTTTTGACACGCCGCCCCCAACGGCACCGCCCACCAATGAAGCCCAGGTTCTGATTGCGGAAGTAGCGGTGGAAGGCCCAGGCCTCACCCCCGAACTTGAAAATTTGGTCTATAACACAATCGAGACACGGCCAGGTCAGACCACAACCCGTAGCCAACTTCAAGAAGATGTGAATGCGGTCTACGCCACAGGCTTTTTTGCCGATGTGACCCAAGTACCAGAAGATACGGCCTTAGGGGTACGGATCACATTTCAGGTGCAGGTCAACCCGGTGCTAACCCGAGTTGAAGCCCAAACCTTACCCGCTGAAACGGATAACGAAGCCCTCAATCAAGACGTCATTGATGACATTTTTGGTGATGGCTATGGTGAGACATTGAACCTGCGGGATCTGCAACTGGGTGTTGTGGAATTGAATGATTGGTATCAAGAAAATGGCTATGACCTCGCTCAAGTTATCGGCAACCCACAAATCTCCCCCGATGGGATCGTGCGTTTAACCATTGCTGAGGGGATCATTGAAGATATTCGAGTTCGCTTCATTGACGAAGAGGAAGAATTTACCGATGGTCGGACGCGTCCCTTTATTGTGACGCGGGAAATGCAACTCAAGCCAGGGGATGTGTTCAACCGCAGTATTGCCCAGACAGATTTACAGCGTGTCTTTGGTTTGGGTTTGTTTGAGGATGTCCGTCTAGCTTTTGAACCCGGTGAAGACCCCTCTAAGGTCATTGTGAATGTGGATTTGCTAGAGGGCAACACGGGCTCGATCGCGGCCGGTGCTGGGGTCAGTTCCGCCAGCGGTATTTTTGGAACGGTGAGTTACCAACAACAAAATCTGGGGGGCAACAATCAAACCGTGGCGGCAGAAGTGCAGCTTGGGGAACGGGATCTTCTGTTAGATCTCAGTTTTACTGATCCCTGGATTGCCGGTGACCCCTATCGGACGTCCTACACCGTTAATGCGTTTCGACGCCGCTCCATCTCTCTTATTTTTGATGAAGGAAATCCAGAGGTACGTCTGCCTAACGGCGATCGCCCCCGGGTTATTCGTACAGGGGGTGGGATCAACTTCACCCGCCCCCTTGCACCTGATCCTTTTAGTCGGGCGGAATGGACGCTTTCGGCGGGATTCCAATACCAGGGCATTCGCTTGGAAGATAGCGATGGCCGGGTAACCCCCCGCGATAGCCAAAACAACCTTTTGTCCTTCACCAATGGCGGGCGAGATACCCTGGTCAATCTTTCCTTCGGAGCAACCCGCGATCGCCGCAATAGCCCCCTAGAGCCGACCCAAGGCTCTCTGTTGCGAGTGGGTATGGACCAAACCCTGCCCATCGGCTCGGGGCAAATTCTCTTTAATCGCCTACGGGGCAGCTATAGCTATTACATTCCGGTGGATTGGTTCAACCTCACCAAAGACCCCGAAGCGCCGCAAGCTCTTGCCTTTAACCTCCAGGGTGGTACGGTGATTGGGGATCTCCCTCCCTATGAAGCCTTCAGCTTGGGCGGTGCGAATTCAGTCCGGGGTTATGAAGAAGGGGATGTGGGCAGCGGTCGCACCTACCTCCAGGCAACAGCCGAATACCGTTTCCCGATTTTCTCGTTTATCGGTGGGGCACTTTTTATGGACTATGCCACAGACTTGGGTACGGGAGATGATGTTCCTGGCAATCCGGCAGGGGTTCGCAACAAACCTGGGGACGGCTTCGGTTATGGTCTCGGGGTGCGAATTCAATCGCCTCTAGGGCCGATTCGGATTGATTATGGTTTCAATGATGAGGGCGATAGCCGCCTCCATTTCGGTATTGGTCAACGGTTCTAGTGGTTAGGAAATATCCCTCCTGCTCCCCTTGGGTTTGGAGGGTAACATCAGTGGCAATTCAACAGCTAGTGTTGTTGAGTGGGCAGCATTGCCCGCCCAGTCAGGGGTTTTATGAGTCTGGACGTTACTCAAATTGAAGACGTGTTGCAGCAATAGATTAGATTGAAATACATTGGCGGAGCAGAGCGGTGGGACAACAAGGGGCAACAACAATTGAACAAACAGGGATTGGTCTCCATTTAGGTCAAACCACCCAGGTGCGTTTGATTCTAGATTCTGCCTCTAAACAGCGCTATTTTGTCCGTGTTGACTTGCCTGGGCAACCCCACATTCCTGCCACATTGGCCCATGTAGGCCCCACAATGCTCTCCACGGAACTGGGTCAAGGGGACGCCAAAATCCGTACGGTAGAGCATTTGTTGGCAGCCCTCAGCACTAACCAATTACACGGAGTGCGGATTGAGGTGGATGGCCCTGAGATTCCCTTGCTTGATGGGTCTGCCTTGGGCTGGGTGGAGGCGATTGCTACAGCAGGTCTGGTGCAATCTGGATCTCCCTGGCCAGAACCATGGTTGCTGACCCAACCGATTACTGTTTTCGATGGGGATGCCTTTGTAACCGCCATTCCCGCCCCCAGGCTGCAATTCACTTACGGTGTGGACTATCTCTATACCGCGATCGGCCAGCAATGGCATAGCTGGCAGCCCGCTCAGGAGTCTTTTGCTCAAACCATTGCGCCAGCCCGCACCTTTGGTTTTGCTGACCAGATTGAGCAGTTGCGCCAACAGGGTCTGATTAAAGGGGGGAGCCTCGACAATGCCTTGGTTTGCGATCACCAGGGTTGGCTAAATCCTCCATTAAGATTTGCAAATGAGCCAGTACGTCATAAACTTTTAGACTTAGTAGGAGATTTAAGTTTATTGGGCAATCTGCCCTGTGCTCATATTCTGGCCTATAAAGCAAGTCATCGGTTGCATATTCAATTTGCGCAGGCTTTGGCTAGTCTCCAACCCCAATGAGTGTCATCGCATCACTCGGGTATAAACATGAACTTTTAGAACAACACTTTATCGATGACTCGACAGGACATCCCACTGACGAAATGATATCGAACTGACGTATGACCATTGCTCAATTCATCAATGACTATTGCAACTGAACCACAACTGAACCACGCAACTAATTTAGACACTGCCCCTGAACCTGTTCTAGAGCCAACGCCAAGAACGCTCGGAATTGAAGAGATTCAGGCATTACTGCCCCATCGTTATCCCTTTGCTCTCGTCGACCGCATCATTGAATACGTCCCCAGTGAACGGGCAGTAGGGATTAAGAATGTCACCTTTAACGAACCCTTTTTTCAGGGACATTTCCCCGGTCGACCGATTATGCCTGGAGTTTTGATGGTCGAGGCGATGGCTCAAGTGGGGGGAATTATTCTGAAGCAAATTCCTGGTCAAGAGGATAACCTGTTTGTGTTTGCAGGCATTGATAAGGTTCGGTTTCGCCGTCCCGTTGTGCCTGGCGATCGCTTGGTGATGACCGTCGAGCTTTTGAAATTCCGCCCCCGCAGCGGCTTTGGCAAAATGCAAGGCCGCGCGGAGGTTGACGGCCAACTGGTAGTGGAAGGGGAAATGCTCTTTTCGCTTGTTGAATAAATGATTGCGGGAGTCAGAGCCTTGGAGAGCACCATTCATCCTACTGCGGTTGTCCATGCAACGGCTCAATTGCACCCTACGGTTGAGGTGGGTCCCTATGCAGTAATTGGTGCAGATGTCACCATTGGCCCCCGAACCCGCATTGGCCCCCATGTGGTAGTTGAGGGACCGACGAATATCGGTGCCGATAACCGCTTTTTTCCGGGGGCTGCAATCGGTATTGAGCCTCAGGATCTCAAGTATCAAGGCGCGGCGAGTCGCCTTTGCATTGGGGATGGCAATCAATTTCGGGAATATGTCACCGTCCATCGCGCCACCGAGGCAGATGAAGAGACCCGGATTGGTAACCATAACCTCCTAATGGCCTATTCCCATGTGGCGCATAATTGTGTGCTGGCTGACAATATCGTGATTGCCAATGGCGTAGCTCTTGCTGGCCATGTCCACATTGAATCCCGGGTAGTAATCGGCGGTGTGCTGGGCATTCACCAGTTTGTCCATGTGGGACAGATGGCGATGTTGGGCGGTATGAGTCGTATTGATCGCGATGTACCACCGTATATGCTGGTGGAGGGGAATCCCGGCCGGGTACGCGCTCTCAATTTAATTGGCCTCAAACGTGCTGGCTTTGATGCAGAAGATCTTAAACTGCTGAAGAAGGCATTTCGGCTGCTCTATCGCTCAGACCATACCTTCACTCAAGGAGTAGAGCAACTGGCCCATTGGTCTGAACATCCACGCCTGGGTGATCTTTATCGTTTCTTGAATACATCTTTGGCTGATCAACATCGCCGGGGTCCCATTCCTGGCGCAAAGTGATGAATATTTTCTTCAGTACTGGTGAAGTCTCAGGGGATTTGCAGGCCGCTGCACTCATTGAAGCACTCTTTAAACACGCTAAGCAGCAGCATTTTGACCTTAAAATCACGGCGATTGGTGGGCGTCGTATGGCGGCGGCAGGGGCAACCTTGATTGCTGATAGCACCAGCATTGCAGCCTTTGGCATTCAAGAAGCATTACCAATGCTACTTCCTGCCTTGGCCATGCAGCGGCAAGTCGAAAAATACCTCAAAACGAATCCCCCAGACTTGGTCATTCTTGTCGACTATGAAGGGTTTAATTCAGGTTTGGGTCAGTTCTGCCAGCGCGATCTCCCCGATTGCCCCATTGTTTATTACATTACACCCCAATTTTGGGTGTATACCCCATTTCCGAACAAGGTGAAGGATCTGGTTGCAATGAGCGATCGCATCCTGGCCATCTTTCCAGAAGAGGCTCGTTTTTTGGAACGAGCAGGTGGTCAGGTGCGCTGGATAGGAAACCCTTTGGTCGATCGCATGGCCCAGGCTCCGAGCCGGGAAACTGCGCGTCAGGCGTTGGGACTAAAGTCTATTGACACGGCGATCGCGCTGCTGCCTGCTTCCCGCCCCCAAGAACTCAAGCTGTTGTTACCGTCTATTTTTGGAGCCGCTCAACAACTCCAGAGCCAACTCCCCAACGTTCAGTTTTGGATTCCCCTCTCTAATCCAGAATTTGCAGCTCCAATTCGAGCGGCGATCGCGCAATATCAACTGAATGCTACCCTCACTGAGCAGGATTCTCGCCAAGTGCTGGCAGGCATGGATCTCGCCCTTACCAAGTCAGGTACGGTGGCGCTAGAACTAGCGCTACTCAACGTTCCTCAAGTGGTGATCTATCGTCTGGCGCCCTTAACCATGTGGGCTGCCCGTTATCTCTTCCGGGCCAAAATACCGTTTATCTCACCCCCTAACTTACTCTTGATGGAAACCATTGTTCCTGAACTCCTGCAAGAAAATGCTTCGGCGACCAATATTGCAACTGAAGCGTTGGCAGTGTTGCAAAATCCGGAGCGCCAAGCTCAAATTCGGCAAGGTTATGCCCGCATCCGCCAAGAAATCGGTGAACCAGGGGTTTGCGATCGCGCTGCCAAGGAAATTTTTCAGCTTTTAGCCGAGCGGGGCAAGGTTTAAAGAACCTATGCAATTAAGACCCTAACCATGTTGGAGCACGTCCTGCTGGGCGTCCAGTAAATTCTGAATCCCCTTCTCGGCCAAATCTAACAGCGCATTGAGCTGGGTGCGGCTAAAACTGCCCGACTCCGCTGTACCCTGCACCTCAATGATTTCAAAATCCTCTGTCATCACCACATTCAAGTCCACATCCGCTGAGGAATCTTCGGGATAGTTCAAATCTAAGAGCGGTTGGTTCTCAATGAGCCCGACTGAAATCGCCGCGATCGCATGTCGAATCGGTGACTCCAGGAGATCCCCTGCATCCACCATTTGCTGTACCGCCATTGCCAACGCCACGTAGCCGCCCGTAATCGCTGTTGTCCGCGTGCCCGCATCTGCTTGCAATACGTCAGCATCAATGGTGATGGTTCGAGGACCTAGCGATTTTAAATCTAAAGCGGCCCGTAAGCTACGGCCAATCAGGCGCTGGATTTCTTGAGTGCGTCCCCCCAGACGCATCAGTTCCCGAGGCTGACGCTGGGGCGTGGCGCTGGGGAGCATTCGATATTCTGCGGTTAACCAGCCTTGATCTGTTTCTTCCAAAAAACGGGGCACGCCCGGTGTGACACTCGCGGTACAGAGTACCTTCGTTGAGCCACAACAGGCCAGCACTGACCCTGCTGCAAACCGAGTGAAGTTGGTGGTGAAAGAGACGGGGCGAATTTCGTCAAATGCCCGTTGATCAGGACGTTGCCAAGCCATGGCCCTAAGGATTGTGAGGAGGTGTGCGCCTTAAGCTTAAGGGGCGCTGTTCTGGATAGGGTCAAGATTCAAGTTTTTGCAAGATTTCCGCCGTGACCTGATCCGGCGCAGCTTGGGCATTGATGCTCAGGAGACGATTGCGGGGGGCATAATATTCCAAAATAGGCAGCGTTCGTTCGTGGAAGGCCTTAATTCGATGTTGCAAAATTTCCGGAGCATCATCAGCCCGCGATCGCGCTGCTGAGCGCTCCAGCATCGTTGCCTCATCCACCTCCAAATAAATGGCCCAATCAAGGCGTTGCTGGAAACTCTCTAATAAAAAATTGAGTTCTTCGGCCTGGAACGCCGTACGGGGATAGCCCTCCATAATCCAACCCACTTTGGCATCTTCTTGAAGCAACCGCAGTCGCATAAACTGGATCATCACTTCGTCGGGAACGAGTTGGCCTTGCAATACGGCGGTTTGGGCTTTCTGACCGAGCAAGGTATTTTGGACGATCGCTGTGCGTAAAATCTCTCCCACCGCAATGCTGGGAAGTTGTAGCGCTTGGCTCAATGCCCGTAGTTGTGTCCCCTTGCCTGAACCCGGCCCGCCTAATATCACCAGTCTCACGTGGTTGCTACCCTCAAATCTCTGCAACTTCCATTTTCTACCAAAGGCTGGGTTTAATACAGTCAGTTTTCGTTAATGGGGAACGGTGATTTCCGCTATCCTGAAAAACGTTCGCTTGCGCCTTGGTGCTTCATGAGTTATACCGCCACGGAGATCCAGACCTTCCTGCATCAACAGACCCCCTTTCGGGTGCTTACCCCCTCGGTGCTGGCTGATGTGGTGAGTCAAATTCGCCCCCTCCGCTACCGGATGGGTCAGACCCTGCTGTTGAGGGACAAACTCCCCCACCAAGTGATTATTCTCTACGAAGGGCAAGTACGACTGCTGGGGTATGATCCCACAACTAAAATGCCTACTACATTGGAATTGCTGAATGTGGGGGCGATGATGGGTTGGATGGGGCTGCTGCGAGGGATTGCCTGTGAAACTGCGATCGCCTCCACTGAAACCATTGGCCTAACCCTCTCCGCCGAACAATTTTTTGACCTCTTAGCCCACTATCCCCTCCTGGGCCAAGAATTTCATCACCGTACTAATCTGGCGGAAGTTTTCGATTTGCTCTCCCACCAGGCCCTACCTAACGTCGAAGGCCCCAAAGCCCTGCGTAAACTCGTCGATTCCCTGTTGCCTGAAGCTGAGATTCAAAGCCTGAATCCAGGGCGGCATGAAATGGCGACACTCTCCCTCCAGCGCCCAGGCATCACCTGGTTTGTCAGCGGCGGCAGCGAAATTAAAGGCCAACGTCCCAATCAGCCCTTAACCTTGAGCCGTCAGCAACTCAGTCTCGAAGTTCTTGGCGATCAACCGGCTCGCCTGATTGGCTTGGCGGAAATAGACCTGTTGACCGCGCCGCCGGCTGAGCCAACACCGCCCTCTCGTTCGGAACTTCCCCCCGCAGCAGCCACCGTCGATGTGCCCTATGCGCCGGAAGTGCGCACTGTTGATGCGCCCCCTGCCCCCCAACTGACCAGCAGCGAACCTACCCGGCGGGGAGCTTATCCGTTGGTACGGGCTGCCGCAGGTGTCGAGGCAGCGGTGGCTTGCTTCCAGATGGTGAGTCAATATTTCCAGATGCCTTTCCGCCGAGAGGTGATTAACCGTGTTCTGGGCGATCAAATGCGTCGTCAGGGTGAGATTTCCCTCTACAACTGTGGTGCAGTGGCGGAACTGATGGGGTTAAATGCCCAACTGGTAAACCTTCCGGCTCGGGCGCTGCCCAATATTCAAGTGCCTGCGATTATTCGTTGGCAAGAGAGTTTGGCGATTATTTATGAGGTGAGCGATCGCCAACTGGTCATTGGTGCACCTGAATTGGGTGTTTTGCGGCGTGATCTCCAGGACTTTACCGATACCTGGGATAAAACCGGACAAGTCCTGCTGCTACAACCTGCCAAGCATACTCCTAAAGAACGGTTTGGGTTGGGATGGTTTTGGCCAGTGCTGGCCAAACACAAGCGGGTTTTAGTTGAAGTCTTTATTGCCTCATTTTTTGTGCAAGTCTTTGCCCTGGCTAATCCCCTCATCGTTCAGGTGATTATCGACAAAGTAATCGTGCAGAACAGCAAAGATACCCTACAAATTTTAGGGTTCTTTTTGCTGGGGGTGGCGTTTTTTGAATTTCTCCTCAGCACGGTGCGCACATATCTCTTCGTGGATACGACCAACCGCATCGATATGAGCTTGGGGTCTGAAATTATTGATCATTTACTCCGCCTCCCCTTGGGCTATTTTGACCGTCGCCCCGTGGGAGAACTCTCCAGCCGGATCAATGAGCTGGAAAATATCCGGAATTTCCTGACGGGAACCGCCCTCAATGTGGTGCTTGATGCGGTGTTTTCGGTGGTCTATATCGCGGTGATGTTTATCTATAGTTGGAAGCTCGCCCTATTGGCGCTGCTTACCGTGCCGTTGTTTATGGCGTTGACCTTCTTTTTCTCACCGATTATTCGCCGCCAGTTGCGCTTTAAAGCCGAGCGCCATGCCCAAACCCAATCCCATTTGGTGGAGGTGATGTCAGGGATTCAAACGGTGAAGGCCCAGAATATTGAGTTGCGATCGCGCTGGCGGTGGCAAGAGTTTTATGCTCGCTATGTGGCGGCAGGCTTTAAAACGGTGCAAACTTCGACCCTAGCCAATTCAGCCAGTAACTTCCTGAGTAAGGTATCTGGGTTGCTAGTGCTCTGGGGCGGGGCTTATTTGGTGTTGGAAGGGGAGCTGAGTTTGGGTCAACTGATCGCTTTCCGCATCATCGCTAGCTACGTGACCAACCCACTACTACGTATTGCCCAGCTCTGGCAGAACTTCCAGGAAGTGGGTCTCTCCCTGGAGCGCTTGGCGGATATTGTGGATACACCCCAGGAAGGGGAAGCCGATCAGGGAAATATTCCCATGCCTGCAATTCAGGGTCATGTGCAATATGAGAATGTGGCGTTTCGCTTTAAGCCCGGTGGCCCACTGCAACTGATGAAGGTGGATTTGGATATTCCCCCTGGCGAGTTTGTGGGGATTGTGGGGCGCAGTGGCGCAGGCAAAAGTACACTCACCAAGCTCCTTGTGCGACTCTACGATTGGGAAACGGGGCGGATTCTGGTTGATGGCTATGATGTTGCGAAGGTGGAGCTTTATTCCCTGCGGCGACAAATTGGTGTGGTGCCCCAAGATCCACTCCTATTTGATGGCACAATCCAAGAAAACATTGCCATGCATAACCCAGAAGCCTCCAGCCAGGAGATTATTGCGGCGGCTCAGGTAGCGGTGGCTCATGATTTTATTATGGAGTTGCCCAGTGGCTACAATACCCGCGTTGGGGAGCGGGGGGCGAGCTTATCGGGGGGGCAGCGGCAGCGGATTGCGATCGCTCGCACGGTTCTCCAGCAGCCGTCGTTGTTGATTTTGGATGAGGCTACCAGTGCCCTGGACTATCCCACAGAGCATAAGGTTTGTGCCAATCTTTCCCAGGCGTTTGATCATCGCACGGTGTTCTTTATCACCCACCGTTTACGCACCGTCCGTCAGGCCGATCGCATCATTATGATGGAGGCGGGGGCTGTTGTGGAGCAGGGCTCCCATGATGAGTTGGTGGCGTTGCGGGGGCGGTATTATGCTCTGTCGCAGCAGCAGGATGTAGCGAGCCCAGATTAGAGATTGTCATCAATTAATGATTGTGTTGAGCTTCAGGAATGGGCGATCCAGGAGCTGATCAAGGCAAGACATTATGAAGCGCTAGAGGAGCTGCGAGTATTGCTCAAGATTGGTAAGTTTGCGTTCGTGCATGAGCACATCATCAAGTCTTATACCAAACCTGCCCAACCTCGTGCGCGATAATAAACCCAATGGTGGCAAAGCAAATATGGTACAAACTCCCCTCTCCCCCCAAACTCTTTACCCTGACTCCGACGGTAAGCCCATGGCCGATAACACCCTCCAATACCGTTGGATTGTCCGCCTCGTGAGTAATCTTCAATACCTTTTAAGAGATGAGGTGGCGTTTGTCGCAGGTGATTTGCAATGGTATCCAATGCAGGTGCAAGATTACCCCGCCCCCTGTCAAGCTCCAGATGCGATGGTAGTTTTGGGGCGTCCGGATGGCGATCGCGGCAGCTATCAACAGTGGAAAGAGGATAACGTTGCTCCCCAGGTGGTGTTTGAGATTCTCTCGCCGAGTAATACTCACCATGAAATGGCAAAAAAACAAATGTTTTATCAGGAGCATGGGGTACTGGAGATGTATTTCTATGATCCCAAGTCTTATGATTTTTGGGGTTTTACCCGGGCGTCCTCCACGAAGAACTGTATGTTGGTCACGCCATTGAATTTGCCTTGGACATCACCTATTTTGCAGATTCGTTTTGAGTTGTTTGAGGATGGTTTGGCGGTGTTTTATCCCGATGGAGAACCCTTTAAAGAACCCCAAGAGGTCTTTGCCGAACGCAATCAGGCACAGCAGTTGCAGACTCAAACCCAAGCGCAACTTGCACAGGCTCAGGAACAACTGGAACAGGCGCAACAATTGCAAGCCGAAACCCAAGTGCAACTGAAACGAACTCAGCAATTGCAAGCTCGGGCATTTGCTAAGCTCCAAGAGTTGGGGATTGATCCGGATATGCTATAGCCACAATTTTGACAGTCAAGTTTCAATGTCGATTTTGATGCAGGCTTATGAATGAAGAATCTATACAACAAAAGCTCAAGTCTCTGCGGGAAATTGACGTGCAGGATGAAACTGGTTTGAAAACTGCGATCGCAGCCTTAGATGATTCAGTTTTAGAGGTACGACTACAAGCCTATTGGCTGCTCAAGGACTCTGAAGATAGAAGGGCTAGAAAAGCGATATTTTATGGATTAAAAATGAATCCAGGAGACACAATTCACTGTGTATATAAATCTGCGATCAGCTATGGGGATGACTGGTACTATCTCCATAATGACTATTCTCATTTCAATGGCTTAATCCTTGATGGTTTTACCGAGGATGGAGAACAGAGGATTGATAACGAAGATTATCTTAAATGGTTGGATTGGCAAGATACAATTCCAGAATTCACGCTGGCTTGCCTAAACCTCGATACAGCAGATGAGTTTGCTCATCAGCTCCATGAAGAGATAGCCATGTCACCTGGCCCTGTGGAGATCAACCTGATTGCTAATGATTGGAGCGTTTGGGATAAGCTGGATTTGAAACAGTGGTGTATACAACATGGTGTTGATTTTGAGAACTTTAAGATTGAAGCGCAGCACAGAAAGGAGAAGTCCAGCACTCAGAGTGATGAGCTATTTTATCTGTCACCTACTTTTGAAGAATATCTAATTAAAAATGGGCTCAGGAAGGAAGTTGGTCAACTGTGGCAAGATTTACATGGAGGGTTGGCATTTGTTCATACCGTCACATTCAACAAGGAAGTTAATCTAAAAATATCAGATACGTCGTATCAAAGTTCAAGGGGTTCTGGCATTGACGATATTCCTTTTCTGATAAATAGTCAGAGAGATTTCCACGTTAATATTTTACCCTCTCATCAGAATATATTCTTTGAGTCAAGTGATGAAAAAATAAATACAGACAGGCTCTCTTTTGAAGAAGAAATAATAAATGAACAGGTTCAATTTCTGCAAGAGATAAATCCACAGGATGAAGAAGGTTTCTGGAAGTTAATCACCGCATTGGATAATTCAGTCCTCAAAGTTCGGGCACAAGCTTATTTGGTTTTGAGTGACTGGGAACGGGAATCATTTCGCAAGTATATAACCCTTACATCTGAAGAGCTGGAGGAATGGGAGAACAAGAGAATAGAACATGATCTCGAAGAATTTCGAAGTCGTAATGATTTTGACATGATACTTTTTGATATCACAAATGATCCCGAAGTGAAACTGTTTGAACTCGTGGAATATTATATTAATAGAGGAGTCAGGCTCGATCCTGGTGAAACAGTCTACTGCGTATATGCCTCTGGACTATCTTATGATGACAATTTCTACTCTCTTCATGATGAGCTTGATCTAACCCACCTATTTCCTGATAACTATGATGATCCTGATGATCAATATTACAATCCAAGTTTTCAATATGCTTGTTTAGATCTGGAAATGGCTGAATATGCTGCTCGCCAACTTCATAATCAAACCGCCTTCAAACTTCATTCAGAAGAGCATGGCATGATGATACAGATGATTGATTGGAGTGCATCAGGACTTCCTGAGAGTTTTAGCTTATATCAATGGTGTGCTGAACATCACTTACCGCTTCAAAACATCGCTGGCGAAAGTGATTATGGTTACAGTGGTGCTCACTGGCAAGACTGGAAACGAGTCATGCTAATCGAAAGATACTTACACGATAATCAACACGATGAATTACTGGGTCAGCTATGGTTAGAGTTGATTGGTAAGCTTGCTTTTATCCACAAAGTTACCCTGAAAAAAACACGCTACTTACCCATTGTGGAGGTGTTCTAATGTTCGGACTCAGTATCACCGCCATCGGCATGAGGCCGATCGCGGACTGCATTAACATCTTCCACACCCTCCAAACCCCCCTTCACCTCGACTTCCTTGAACTCGCCATCGGTAGCCCCTGCCCCACCGACTACCC
>JAAHHN010000051.1 GCA_010672165.1 Spirulina sp. SIO3F2
AATGACTTACGTCTACTCATCCGCGAACAACTCCTGAAACTCGAACAAGCGACTATTGCCTCTATTGCAGGCAGAAAGAGCATTTTAGATGCCTTATCTGTAGCTGGCATTTTGTGATTTGGTATAAATAAGGAGTGCATCTCAGTTTGGCAGCCAGTCCGGCCAGTCAAAGAATTGCTCCTCATCATCTTGTGGGACAAACGTTTGGCGACTTGGGTTTCTGCACTTCCCCAGCTATTTCTCAGCAAATCCTCTATAGAAAAGTGTTCAGAGAGTGGAAGCACCAACTCACGATTGCCACAGCGGACTTCGGTGAAAAACTGTAGCCGTTGCTTACGGGTTTCAATGGCGCGATCGAGGTCTTCAGCTTCTAGGTCGATTGCCTGTCGTCTTTGCTGTTCAAGGTCAGTAAGATGAGTGAGTAATTTGTGACAGGCTTCCCCCAATAGTTGGGATTTCTTATCAAGTTGACCATCTTGAATGGTTTTCTGTAGTTGAGTGATCTTGGAGTTGCGATCATTGACCTCACAAAATTTGCGATAGAGGTCGTCAAGACTATCCTGACTAGCAAAAGTCTCGATTAATTCATCAGCCAAAACCGCTAGACCTTCTGTTGGATCGCACTGATCAAGATTAATGCCGTCAAATTCATCTTTGATAAACAACGCCAGCTTTTTGGACGTTATGTAGACCTTAGTCAGTGCTTCTCGCAATGCTTTTTTAGTCTGTCCTGTCCATTTCATCGCTACTACTTTGGTGCAGGTAATAGAGGAATTGCTGACGTGTAAAAGAGCAGTACCAAGGAGCCATAGATGGGTTGATACCAGGACAACTCTGCAAAGGGGCCACCAATGGCAAAAACCCAAATCGCAAAGGAGACACAGGAGAGCACAACTTGCCGCCACGCTGTGGGTTTGCCTGCTTCTGCGGTCTGCTTACGTATCCAGAAGAAAGAGAAAACTAAACCTGCCACAAAGAGCAACCAGAGCAATCCCAAGCGCGGCACAGTATCATTCTGACTTTGAATTAAGCCACTGCCCGTTAACCACAAACCCACGACATCGGCTGGAATGTATTTGAGCAAGCGGTCAAAATAACCATCAATGCTTGCCTCCGTCCCCCCCGACTCATAGGCTGTCCATACAATCCGACGACTCATCCTTGAAACTCCTTAGGCTAAAACACTCACAATTTCGGTAATAATCGGCTGAAGTAGAATTCTCTCCCGTAGACGCTCAAACCGATTTGAAACGGTTGCATCTCTGTAGAGAGTAAATCATCAGTCTATGCATTTTAGCTATCTCGCTCTCTAAATCCCCCAATTCTGGGGTTTGGATGTGCCAAACTACTCGTATACTCAACCCACACCTAGGTACAGAATGGGTTGCAGGGCCGGGAGACCCATCACCTAGCCGTCTCGGTTGCCAGATGGTGGTGTCGTGACACGCCTTAAGTGATGCATTAGATCACAAAGAGAATAAAACCTCATAACACTTGCCCTTGTTGGGTTTCGTGCCTCAGCTACCATCTATCTCATCTTTTTAGCTGTGTCACGACACTACAAAACTGACTAACAACAAGCCCTAGATACAGTTGGCGTTTACCGTTGATTCCCCGGTGTGTGCCCCCCTTCATCATTGCTACCGCCGTGGGGTTGAGAGTTGCCTGGATCGCAACCTTCTGAACCGTTGCCAATCCCTTGGTTACAGTTTTGGCGTTGGGGTGAGGTTGAATTTTCGGTGGTTGAGTTCACCTCAGTCTGATCGACTTCAATCGTCGTAACATCCACAAGATAAGGGGATGTAATCGCACTGACGCGATCGAACTTCACCAACGCCTGATAGAGCATCACTGCCGTATCCGCCCGGGTCGCCACTTGAGACAGATTCAACGTCCGGGCATCGGGATAGCTGACCATCAAACCACTGCTGGTTGCCGCCGCAAGTAACTCTCGATATTCCGCTGGAACCGTGTTGATATCGCTATAAATATTCACCACATTGGTGCCGCCGCTGGGTTCCAAACCAAACCCATTGACAAACAAAGACAGCAACTCCAAACGGGTTAGGGTTTGGTCAGGGTTAATGGCAGGAAAATTAAAGCCCATTTGATACAGGGATTGTAGGCTTTGATAAGACCAATGGTTAGCATTGATTCGGGGAAAACCATTCAGGTTACGGACAGGGGTGGCGTCATCAAAGGCTTGGGACATCATCGCGGCAAATTGGCCCCAGGTAATCGGGTCGTTGGGACGGAAGTCCCCATTTGGAAAGCCTTCTAAAATCTCTTGATCGAGCAAGCCATCAATAAACGGTTTTGCCCAATAACTATTAACCACATCATCGAACAGTGCCAATTCAAAACTAGCAAAATCTGCTGAGTTTGAGAATACAGACTGGGCGGTTTGGGCAGGACTAGGTGTTGCAAAACCGACTGTGGTGGTTGCGGTGGCTAGGGCAGCGATCGCCACACGGCAGGGAGTGGAAATATGGATCATGAGTGGATATGACCTCACAAACAAATAGGAATAAAGTCTGCTGCCTTTTACAACGGCTTTACCCCCCATCCGATTTTTTTGTAACGCAAGAAAATTCCGTTCGAGAATTAACCTCCAATTTGGGACATTGTGCGGGCATAAACTCCGTCATTTGTCCCTGATTCTCGCGCCTTAAAATTAATCTCCGGCTTGCGCAACAACAGCGATCGCACCTGTTCTCGCAACACACCAATTGACTCTCCCGATCGCAACGGTGTCCGTAAATCCAACTGCTCCGTCTCATTGAGCAAGCACGGCCGTAACCAGCCATCCGCCGAGAGCCGTACTCGATTGCAGCGATCGCAAAAACATTCGGACATCTGACTAATAAAGCCCAATGTTCCCCGCGCCCCCGGAATCTGGAACACATCCGCCGGGCCATTGCCCCGCACAGTCGATTCCACCAAACCCCAGCGATCGCGGATGCGCTGCCGCAACTCCGCCGAGGCGATCCATGCCCGCTCACCAAAGAGTTCAGCATTGCCGATGGGCATAAACTCAATAAAGCGCACATGCCAGCCGCGATCGAGCGTCAGGGCAGCCAAGTCCTCAATCTCGTGGTCATTGACCCCCGGAATCACCACCACATTTAGCTTTAGCGGATCAAACCCTACCCGATGCGCCGCCAAAATCCCGTCCCAAACCTGTTGCCAGCGATCGCGCCCCCGATGGCCAATAATCTGATGAAAAATCTCTGGTTCCAAGGAATCGAGGCTAATATTGATTCGCCGTAAGCCTGCCGCGTAGAGGTCTGCGGCGAGGGGCGCGAGCAAAAAGGCATTTGTCGTCAGGGCCAGGTCTTGGGTTTGGGGCAGCGCTGCGATCGCTCCCACCAGCTCCACCACATCCGGACGCAGCAAGGGTTCGCCGCCTGTGAGCCGGAACTTCCGAAATCCCAAGGGAATAAATACCTCCTGGAGTAGCGTGAGAATCTCAGCATTGGTGAGCACCGTGGCACTAGGGACATAGTCCAGCGGTGTATCGGCAGGCATACAGTACTGACATCGGAAATTACAGCGATCGATGAGGCTAATGCGGAGATAATCAACAACATTCATGGCGGGACAGGGCGTTAATCTTGAATTCAGGACTTACAGACTTGGAACAATTCGCATGGTTTGCGAGATCCCCCCGGCTACGCCGACCCCCTTAATAAAAGGGTTGCAAACTGCTTTGTTTTTCTACAAAATTCCCCAGTCGCTAGCGGCGTCACCCTCCTTTTGCAAGGGTAGGGCTGTTTTATGTTCCTAAAAGAAAGAAGCAAACCCAAGGGCTCTCAGGTAGGGGCTGCGTTTCGCTGCCCAGCAACTTACCTGATTCATTGGCAGGATGGTGTTAAAGATTACGCGGGGGCACGGAAACCGAGCCCCTACAGCAGATCTGAAATTTTCTCTGGTCAACATAAAACAGTCCTACTTTTTTAAGGGGGGCAGGGGGGATCATGAATTTAGATATGAAATTTGTAAGTCCTAGATTTCTAAGATACCGACTTTAGCAATCTTGATGTTGTTCAATAGAAGCATTGAGGCCCTAAGCAGGCTTTATTCTGCCTTCATCCTTCTACTTGCTTCTCCTCTATCATCGGCTCCAAGGCATCCTGCGCTGCCGCCTTCTCAGCAGCTTTCTTGGAAGAACCTTGACCCGTACCTACAGGCATCCCCGCGATCGTCACCATCGACTGAAACACAGGTGCATCATCCGTCCCCGCAATCCGCTTCGTGTGATAGCGGGGTGGCTCTCGGTCGGGGTTCAGCTCTAGGTCAGCGAGGACTTTCTCTTGGAGCAGACTTTTATAGTCCACGGCTTGAGACTGCATAGAGCGGAGCGATCGCTCTCCATCCACGAACAGCTCTTTGGTGACACGCTCAAACAGCGGCCAAACCCAATCCCGAACGGGTTGAATATCCGAATCACAATCCAAATAATAAGCCCCCACAACCGCCTCAAAGGCGCTCCCCAAAAGCCGAGGGTTTTGGCGGCCATTACTCCGTTCAACGCCTACACCTAAATACAGCCGTTTGTCTAGGTTAAAAACACGGGCAAACTTAGCCAATTGTTTGCCGTTAACCAAGGCGGTTCGCAGGCGAGTCATTTCGCCTTCATCGATGGTGCTATTACGTTGATAGAGAAATTCTCCACAAAGAAACGTCAAAATGGCATCACCTAAAAATTCGAGCCGTTCATTGTCTGGACCCGCTTCAGGGTTTTCTTTGTGATAAGAACTGTGGGTGAGGGCTTGCCGCAGTAGTTGAGGGTTGTGAAATGAAGGAACGGACGGCATGACCGAAATGCTGGCGAGGTTGGCAGGAAATGAAAGAATGGATTGCATTAATGATGATCGGGGTACTCAAAAACAAGGTTAGGTCGCAGTAGATGTCGTACCTTGGCACAGCAAAAAGGTGCAATGAAGAACAATATAGGGTGGGCATTGCCCAACCCATCAAGTTTTTGGAGATTCTGTGATTTGCACTAACTAAGGCGTGTCAAAGTCATTAAGTGTGTATAACCTTTCAGACAGGGTTGCACTAGCTCAGGACTAATGTAGCCCAGCCGGGTTTTGGGTGATGTCAACGTTTGCACCATTGAAAGCAGCTCACGACAGTAAGCCATATAAGCGACCAATTGCTGTTAAAAACAGTTGCAGTCTTGAGTATTCCACCCAAAGTATGGGGTTCTGATGGGTTATGCAGGCAGGGTTCAGAGCTGCATTAAAGCTAATCTAAATTCTCCTCATTAACACAACCCAACGCTTAACAGAGCGTAACGCACTGACGGCACTTCGCCAGGTGATTTCAATCACGGCGGTAAGCAAAAAACGGCTCAGCAACTATTATCAACTCATTTCAAAATCTTGTAATATCTGCGATCGACAGCGTCTATAGCGAATTTCATGAGTATAAGGAGCGGGGGTTGCATAATTGCAGGAGGAGATTGCCCTCATCCCCAACCCTTCTCCCAATGGGAGAAGGGAGTCAGAAGCCCTCTCCCGTTGGGAGAGGGTTGGGTGAGGGGAATGCAGGATTCATCCTCAAAATCAGCAACGCCAAGCCTTGCCAACAATCGCGGGGTCAAGATTAGGGCGTGCAAACCCCCGTATTACTGTGTAAGAATGATAAGCATTGAGTATTTGCAGAGATCATGACTCAGGTTGTTGTTGGACTCTCGGGTGGGGTGGATAGTTCCACCACTGCCGCCATTTTGCACCACCAAGGCTATGACGTGGTGGGTGTAACCCTATGGCTAATGAAGGGCAAAGGTCAATGCTGCTCCGATGGCATGGTGGATGCTGCAAAAATTTGTGAACAATTAGGGGTGGCCCATCACATTGTTGATACCCGTGATCTATTTCAAACCCATATTGTGGATTATCTAGTCTCGGGCTATGAAGCAGGGGTCACACCCTTGCCCTGCTCCCAGTGCAATCGCACGGTGAAGTTTGGCCCAATGCTCAATTATGCTCGGGCGGAGTTGGGCATCGAGATGATCGCCACGGGCCATTATGCTCGGATTCGCCAAAACCCGGAGACGGGGCGGTATGAGTTGCTGCGGGCCTGCGATCGCAACAAAGATCAGTCCTACTTTCTCTATGATCTGCAAGCAGAACTATTGCCTCATATTCTCTTTCCATTAGGTGAAACCACCAAGACCGAAACCCGCCAAATCGCGGCGCAATATAACCTTGTTACTGCTGACAAGCCCGAGAGCCAAGATCTCTGTTTGATTGAGGCTCACGGCTCGATGCGCACCTTTTTGGATCAATATATTGCGCCGCGCACAGGTGAGATTGTGGACACAGACGGCCAGGTATTGGGGGAGCATCAGGGCATCCACCATTACACGATCGGCCAGCGCAAGGGGCTTGGCGTCTCTGCGCCCGACCCGCTCTATGTGATGAAGCTCGATCCAGTGATGAATCGCGTCGTCGTGGGTCGTCGTGACGAGGCAACCCAAACCACCTGTACTGTGCAGCGGCTCAATTGGCTCTCGATCGCGCCCCCCACCACCCCTCTGCAATGTGAAGTGCAAGTTCGTTATCGGGCTAAGCCCACGGCAGCGACAGCGATTCCCCTACCTGAGGGGCGTTTTAAGCTCCAATTTGCGGAACCCCAGTTTGGCATTACGCCGGGCCAAGCCGCCGTTTTCTATCAGGGCGAGGTGACACTTGGGGGTGGCATCATTGAGCGGGAGTAGTACCATAGAAAGGTTGTGCAACTCCCCTGCTAAGAACCGTGATCGAACGCTACACATTGCCTGAAATGGGCGAACTTTGGACCGATGCCTACAAGTTTAAGACGTGGCTCCAAGTAGAAATTGCAGTGTGTGAGGCTCAAGCGGAGCTGGGTTATATCCCGGCAGATGCGGTGGAAGAAATTAAGGCAAAGGCGGATTTTGACCCCGATCGCATTCTAGAGATTGAGGCGGAAGTGCGCCATGATGTGATTGCTTTTTTGACCAACGTTAATGAATATGTGGGTGATCCGGGGCGTTATATTCATTTGGGTATGACCAGTTCCGACGTTCTCGATACAGGGCTGGCGCTCCAGATGGTGGCGAGCTTGAACCTGATTTTGGACAAAGTCGAGGAGCTGATTCAAGCCATCCGCTACCAAGCCCAGCAGCACCGAGAGACCGTAATGGTGGGACGCTCCCACGGCATCCATGCTGAACCGATGACGTTTGGCTTTAAGCTGGCCGGTTGGTTGGCTGAGGCGCAGCGAGGGCGCGATCGCTTGGTGCGCTTGCGGGAGGAGATTGCTGTGGGCCAAGTCTCTGGAGCAGTGGGCACCTATGGCAATATTGAGCCCCGCGTGGAAGCGATCGCCTGTCAGAAGCTCAACCTCAAGCCGGACTGTGCCTCGACGCAGGTGATCTCCCGCGATCGTCACGCTAATTTTGTGCAGCAGTTGGCGCTGCTGGCCGCCTCCCTAGAACGTTTTGCGGTGGAAATCCGTAACCTCCAACGTACTGATGTGCTGGAAGTAGAAGAATTTTTCTCGAAAAAACAAAAAGGCTCCTCCGCCATGCCCCACAAGCGCAACCCGATTCGCTCTGAGCGCCTGACGGGCATGGCGCGGGTGATTCGAGGCAATGCCATGGCCGCCCTAGAAAACGTCGCCCTGTGGCACGAGCGGGATATTTCTCATAGCTCCGTCGAGCGGGTGATCCTGCCCGATAGCTGCATTCTGCTCCATTTTATGCTCCATGAAGCCACGAAGCTGATTCAGAATCTGCTGGTTTACCCCGAGAATATGAAGCGGAATATGAATGTTTACGGCGGTGTGATCTTCAGCCAGCGAGTGCTGTTAGCGCTGGTAGAAAAAGGCCTGAACCGTGAGGATGCCTATCGTCTGGTGCAGGGCTGTGCGCATCAAGCTTGGAACACAGAAGGGGGGGATTTCCGGGCGTTAGTGGAAGCGGATGCTGAGATTACCCAGCACTTGGATGCGGACGCGATCGCGGCTTGCTTCGACACCCAAACCCACCTGAAGCACCTCGATGAGGTCTTCCAGCGCTTGGCGATTTAATCCCTGTATTTTATTTGTGCCATCTTTTTTAGTGAGTATTAAACTGATGCGGGGCAGGGAAACCCAGCCCCTACAACTGCATATGCATTCTCTGCATCCACCCAACATGCTGTAGTGTCCAACAGTAGAAAAACTGTAAATCAGAACAAGAGTAAAAATACTGGCCCCTATTGCAGGAGTCTGAGGGGGCAATTTCCCCCTCAGCGGGAGGTGTCGGGGGGCTGGCCCCCTGACAACCGGGTATTTTAACGAGACCGTTAACGTTTTAACCACGACCCACACCATGCTTCAACCCCTCCTCGCCCTCTCCCAACCCGAACTCACTGACTGGGTGCAAACCCAAGGCCAACCCGCCTATCGCGCCAAACAACTCCACCAATGGCTCTACCAAAAAGGAGCACGATCGCTCTCAGAGATCTCCGTCTTCCCCAAGGCCTGGCGGCAGCAGGTGGCCGATTATCCCGTGGGGCGATCGCAGATTGACTATTGCAGCACCGCCCCTGACCAAACCCGGAAATATCTGTTGCGCTTGGAAGATGGGCTAACAGTAGAGACCGTGGGAATGCCCACCGATAAACGCCTGACGGTCTGTGTCTCCTCCCAAGTGGGCTGCCCGATGGCGTGTGACTTTTGCGCTACGGGGAAAGGGGGCTTTACTCGCAATCTTCAAGCTTACGAAATTGTCGATCAAGTACTGACAGTGCAAGAAGATTTTGGCCAGCGAGTCTCGAATGTGGTGTTTATGGGCATGGGCGAACCGCTGTTAAATTTAGAGCAGGTGGTGGTGGCCCTGCGATCGCTCAATCAGGATGTGGGCATTGGCCAGCGATCGCTGACTGTTTCTACTGTGGGCTTACCGAAACAAATTCAAAAACTCGCCGCCCATCAGTTACAAATCACGTTTGCGGTCAGCCTCCACGCCTCTAACCAAACTCTGCGCCAACAGCTTATCCCCAGTGCTGCCCATTACACTTTGGATCAGCTCCTCGCGGACTGTCGGGATTACGTCCAACTCACCAAGCGACGGGTTACGTTTGAATATATTCTCCTGGCGGGTTTAAATGATTTGCCAGAACATGCCCAGGAACTAGCGAAGCATCTACGAGGCTTCCAAACCCATGTCAATCTGATTCCTTACAATCCCATTTCTGAAGTGGATTATCAACGTCCGAGCCGCCAGCGAATTGAGCAGTTCAAACAACAACTGGAGCGCGATCGCATTGCGGTGAGTATTCGATATTCTCGGGGTCTTGAAGCAGATGCGGCCTGCGGTCAGCTTCGGAGTTTGCGCCAGCACCCTGACAATGGAAACAAGCCTGCATAGTCGGAGAGTTGACGGAGGCTTTGGCATTCTATCCCTTATCCCATAAGGTTTCTGGAAACAACTGATGACGCGCTCTCAATGGAGCAGCAACTTTGCGCTTAATTTTTTGCTTCAGGGTCTGCCAACCTTGCATTGTGCACAGCATACGAGCACGCTGCTTGGTTTGAGGCGAGACAACTTTTCTGGCGAGGGCAACTGCTTGATTCATCACCGGGACTTGGTCAAACCATGAGGGAGAAACATCACTGGCTGAACTGCGCTGATTCGCCACAGACGGTATAGCAATTAAGCGATTGATCTCAGGGTGCTGCCATTTAAACACATTGAGTGCGCCATCGAGCGACATGGGACCGTAGAGGCGATCGCCAACCGGCCCAACAAGCAAAGCTTCCAAAAAATCAATCAGCATCTGAATGCTTTTGCCATTAACGGCATAGCAGTGAGAACCAATTTTCTCACCCGAGAAAGAACGGAGTATCGGGAGACTTTTTCCGTAATTTGGCTCATCTCCATGACCACAGTAGCCAAACTGAACGAATGACCAGTCCTTAGACATTAATTGCTCAAGTAAATACGCCTCATGTTGTTTGAATTCTGGTGCGAACTCCAAATCATCTTCTACAATCAAAACATTACGTAAGCCCTGTGCTTGAGCTTCTTTCAGGATTTCTAAATGGCTCAAAAAGCAGCCTTTTGCGCCAATTGACTTAAATGGAAATGCTTCTTTGGGTTGAATGGCTGAAAATAATTCAACCTTGCCGACTTGCAAGGGCATCCCTGCTTTTTGAAGTTCTTTCGCAATTTCATGACGGCGATCAACTCGTTTGGGCAAGTTAATAACATAAGCCCGCTCAAAAAACTCACTAAACTTCATCACTGCTCCTTTATGGTGTCTACAAATCAACCATAATCGCCTGGGAATTAGAGTTACAAGATCACTTTAGTGCTAATTTGATCGCCAAAATAATGAGTTTATTTTGATCTTGCTAAAATTATTGGCATCAGCTACTTATCAGTATTGCAAACATATAGGAATGATCAAATGAGTATTTTATGTACGACTAATGACGTATTGAAAACAAATATTTAACCGTGATTTGGCGAGGATGGACTAATGATGTTAGTTTTCGTTTAGTGTGCATACCCTCCACTTCAGTGAGTAGTCATCAGTAAACAGTTATCAATCAGTGTAGAGCACGATCGCAGCCATACCGAGATAGGAAAAAGTGATAAGGTCAATTCAAGACCCCTTGTAACAGTTGACCCAAAACGCATATCAGCTGAATGTTAAAGCTCACCAGCGGCGACCGCCAACAACTCCGCACAGCCATAACCTCCAGCTTTCGCAAATATTCGCATCTTAGAATGTTTGTCTCGGATTCTTTTGAAGACGTGCGGCTCAATGATATCGCCACATCACAAGCGCTCAAGGTTGCGGCGGATGATCTAATCGAGCACTTTGAAGAACAGGGTACAGTCTCAGCACTGATTTTGGCGCTCTACAAAGAGCGGCCGCGCAACCCAGAGATTCAACGTTGCTGGGGCGATTGCAGGACTTTTTGCAAAGCAGACTGCTACTGGATGATGAATTAGGGATTGGCGCTAATGTATCGCTGGATTGGACAGAGCCTTGGGATGATGTCCAGCTCGAAGCCTTTTTGCCCCGTCAGTTTGCTTATGAAGCAGATGTTGGGGCACTCTATCGGGGTCTTCAGCTGGCTAATGCCGTCTGTAAGATTTCGTTTACAGATAGCGATCACACCGGAACGGGCATCCTCATTGCGCCTGACCTGGTTCTGACCAACTATCATGTCTTGAGTCCTCAGCTCGTTGAGGAGAAAACCCAACTAGAAGCGCTGGCCCAGTCCCTACAATTTGAATTTGGCTATATTAGTCAAGAAAACACGGACTCAGTCCCAACTGATTGTTTCAATACGGCTGCCAGTGAGCCCGTTTTAGCCTGGAGTCCAGCTCCGCAATTAGACTATGTATTGTTGCGGGTGGCAGGGGCAATCGTGCAAGCTGATTACCTTAAGCCCGTTTCGATGTCATCAGTTCGTGAGCCCAGTCCCCGAACGAGTTTAAACTTGCTTCAGCATCCAGCCGGCCAGACGCTGAAAGTTTCCCTGAGCACCAATGGTGTAGTGCAAACTGATCCACAGCGGGGACGAATTTGGTATGTTAATCGTACCCAAGGGGGTTCAAGTGGTTCACCCTGTTTTACAGGGGATTGGGATTTCGTGGCATTACACCATGCCTCGGTCCCACGAGGATTTGGTAGCCTGCGAGAAGGAATTCTACTTCAGTCAATTGTTGCTGAAATTGAGAGTTTTCTAGCGTAAGGAGTCACAGATGGGTCGTAGGATAGTCTGGACAGCGTATAAATCAGAGAGGATGGAGACAAGCATAGTGCTACTGTTCTTCACTTCAGCAATTTCCCCATTACCCACGCCAAAGCAGTAACGATGGAATGGAATGGTCAACAAAAAGAAAAGCTACGTGATACGTTAGTTGCGATTTACAGCAGTTCCGCTAAGTTGCGGCAGTTCGTTTCTTTTAAACTCGACAGAAACCTCAATGAAATAGCCCCGACATCAGATATTGGCGAACAAGCCTTTGAACTGATTGAAACAGCCTGTGGTGAGGGTTGGATTGATCAGCTATACCAAGAATTATGCAACGCTAATAAACGCATGCCTACCGTTATTCGGCTACAGAAAATCATTCAGAATGGTAGTCAGAATGGCAGCCCTGCGACGATAGAGAAGACGGCTGAACTGGTTACTCAAACTGTATCTGAGATATCCCAAGAGATTTTACAGTTAGAATTGGAGATCAAAAAAACTGTAGATCAACTCAGGAAAGAAAGAAGTGAGATTATTCGAGAAATTGTCAACATTACAGAAGTAGAGTGGTTAAATCAATTAAGAAACCAATATAAAAAAGCTCTGGGAGAAATCACTCATCATATTGGCACTTGGATGAATGCCGAACGAACAACAATTTATTTCCTCAATAATGATCGAGATCAACTGTGGTCTATTTTTGCTCAAGGTGATGAAGAGGTAAATCGCCCTATTGAGATTAGTTTAAGAATTGGAGATGGTATTGCTGGAAGAGTTGCCCAACATAAAAATGTAATCAATATCTCGTATCCTGCCCGTGACTGTGAGCATTCAGAAGAGATCTTAAAACAAGATGAGCGTAATAACTTCAAAACCCATACTTTATTAACTATACCTATTAAGAATGATACGGAAGAAACATTTGCAGTTATTCAATTCGTGAACCGCTGGCGAACTGGCAATGATGAGACAATTGAGCCTAACGAAAAAAATTATCAGCGATACAGTCGTAAGGGTTTTACAGATGAAGACAAACAGAACTTTATAAAGTTAGTTAAAAAAACATCAATTCAGCGAATGTTGGAGGGCTTACAAGACTACTACAACCTCGCTCAGCAACTTAAAGGGAGTATAAAATCGACTCAAGCCGCTCAAGCGCTCAGTCAGAGTAGTGATGACTTTAGTGAAGCTCTACAGCAAATCATGACGGCAGCGAAAGACCTGATGAATGCAGACCGTAGTACGCTGTGGATTCTTGATCATACGGAACAGAAACTGTGGAGCCAAATCCCAGATAGAGAGGGCAAGCTACGAGAGATTAGTATCAAAGTAGACCAAGGTTATGCAGGCAAAGTGGCGAGAGAGGTTATTAATACAGGGGAATATTATGCCCTAAATATTCCGTTTGATGTATATAAAAATCCTTATTCTGAGACTGCTCGAAAATCTGATAAAGCTAATAATTATCGTACCTGTAGTTTGCTCTGTATGCCAGTGCTCACCCATGATGAAAAATCTGGCAATCAGCGATTGATTGGTGTAACGCAACTGCTTAATAAGTTTCAGGAGGGTTTCTCAAGCTGGACTCCCAGTGGCAACAAAATATATGAACAGATTCCTCCTTGCTTTGAAACCAGTTTTACACAAGATGATGAGCGCCGGATGAGAGCGTTTAATGCCCAGGTCGCTGTTGTTTTACAAGGTGTGCAAAGATCAACGATTGAACCCAAAGCCATTTTATTTAGGCTACTCGAGAGTGCAGCCCTGATTGTAAGCGAATACTTGCCATCAGAATCAGCAATTATTTACTTATTTAATGAGCGAAATCATCTTCTTTGGACAATTATCAAGACAAACCAGAGTAATCAAGATGTATTTGAAACGCTTGAGATCCCAGTCGGGCAAGGTGATATTGGAGAGGTCGCAGTAACAGGCCAGGATAAGTTTATTCATCAGAATCCTGGACGCGCCAGACGTGGAACTTACGACAAGAGCAAATTGATTTTTCCTTTGTTTGATAATAATCAGCGATTACTAGCAGTCGTCGAGGCTCGTCATAAGCGGATAGTCTCCCAAACAGTGAAAGAAACAACCGAATATATCGGGTTTAGTCAGAGTGATAAGGAGATTTTCTTTGGCCGCTTCTTTAAGTCTTTTCTTGAACAAATCCATAGCTGTCATGCATTTTATGAAACTTTAAATATTCAAATCTATGCATCACAGCTAATCAATGCTCAACGACAAGTCCTCAGTTCTGGTCGTGAGCATTATATGGAAAAGGTTATGGAATCAGCTCGCACATTAGTGAATGCTGATCGCTGTACCTTGTGGCGACTTAGCACAGATCAGACGATGTTAATAGCGGATGGATACGTAGATGGAACGGGCTTAAAAGCGCTGAATCTCCAGGTGGGAATTGGGGATGGATACGTTGGTCAAGCGGCACAGATTATTTTGGCTAAAAAATCCCACTCGGCGAATGAATCTTATTTCCTAAAGTTTGATTGTGATATTTATTGCCTGGAGCATGAGCAGGGTAAGACTGCCCGAGAAACGGATAGAGAGACAGGATATCGTACCTGTAGTCTCCTCTGCATGCCGATTCTCAATCGGGAAAAGGAGTTGCTCGGAATTCTCCAGCTTTTAAATAAGTTAAATAGGACGGCTGAAACCTTAGATGATTATACTCAATATATTGAGTCAGGTGAGATTCCTGCTTGTTTTGATGCAAGTTTTGATGATCTAGATATCCAACAGTTGGATCAGTTTAACCAAATTGTGGGCGCACTTATTTATGAAGAAGTGACATTGGCAGAAGTCCGGAGTAAAACTGAGGAGCTAAAACAACTATAAAGATCATACCTAAGTACAGGACAAAAAAAGGAGAGGATTGAAGGAGAAATTAAAGTTTGAATCAAAGCCAGAAGTGGAATTAGAGAAAAAACGGCGGAGAATATCGAAACCATAACGGAAAAGACTACGAGCACGACGCCCATGCGTCTTGAGCTTGATGGGCTTTTGAGCATGACGCCATAAACCCGCCTTCATCGCCCAAACAAAAGCAATCGCTAGTAGAGCCAAGAGTTTAGAAAGACGAGCAGCATCAGTAAAGTGGGTAGACTCAAGGCAAAAGCCCCGTGTCTTGAGCGCCCCAAAGAGAGTCTCAATACCCTAGCGACGGGCATAATCTGAGGCTGCGGTGTGGACAGAGGCATTAGTAATCAGAATCAGAAAGGCATCATCATCTTTCGCTGTTGGTGCGAGATGAGTGCCGATTCTGAGTACAGGGCAAAAATCAGAAAATTTCTGAAACCCTGATAATTTCGTAGGCTGGGTTGACGAAGGAAACCCAAAACCAGCAAGGATTATAGTGAATGTGTTGGGTTTCGCTATAGCTCTGCCCAACCTACAGCCTATAACTTTGGTCCTGTACTGAGATAAATTTATCCCCTGTGTGTAAGCGCATTTGCAATCAAAGAAAAACCCAGCCGTGAAGCTGGGTTTAATGTGTGTGAGGAGTCAAGAGGAAATCGAGAGAGAAACTAAAAATCTGAATTAGCCGAGTATTAGTCGATGCTCAAGCGGCCGCGATAGACAGAGCGGAGAATGCGATCGATCGCGTGGCGTTCGTCGTCTTCAATATCTTCTGTGAGGATGGCGGCGAGCAAGCCGTAGCGATCAGCTTCGGTCAAGGTCTGGGTTTGGGCAGAATCAGCGAACATTGCGGAGATGGAGCCGGGGAGGAGGTCGAGTTGGGGCATGGATCGGATGGGTTTCTCTCTACAGTTATAAGTATCCGTTTTTTGCCCGGCTTGCTCCGTGATGAGGTCACACCCTCTAGCGTGAACTTTGTCGCGATCGCGGTTGATGGGGCTAACGGGAGAAGAGTGGGGTCAGTTGGGTTTGGGCGCGATCGTGCTCTTGGAACTGTGTGAGGGGGATCACTAAGTTGCTGCTGGCATAATTACAGGAATTCCAGGTTAAGGAGCGGAGCTCCAGAGTACAATTCTGCTATTGGCGGTTGAAATGTAGAGCTAGTTAGGTACTGTTATCAGATTTGCTGAATCCTTGGACTCGCTGCCCTAAGTAATATCGATTACTTCAGGATGAGATTCCTCCATCTCTCTTATGAAGAAAGCAGATATAAACCAAGATCAAGAACATAGATATGAACCAAGAGACTGCAACAAAAAGATTGCAGCTAAGTTCTGTACTGGAGTGTTAATTTGTCTCATTGGGGTGGCACTGTGCTCAGCTTGCTTGATCTTGCTGGTGGTAGCGGTACTGAGAATTCCTCGACCTGATCCAAAGCCATTGCTAGAAACCAAGCGCTGTATTGAATGTTTCATGATAAATGCTAATCTGCGGGAGGCTGACCTAAAGGAGGCTCATATATATGGGGCCTTTATGTCCAATGCTGATTTGTAAAGGGCTGACCTTCAGAGGGCTTTCATATCAGGAGCTGATTTGCGGGGAGTTAACCTGAGAGAAGCTGATCTGAGAGGAGCTACACTAAATGGGTCTATTCTGCGGAAGGCTGATCTGAGAGAGGCGAACTTAGACAAGACAGATCTGAGTGACACTGACCTGAAGGGGGCTAAGCTAAATGGGGCTAATTTGCAGGAGGCTAACCTGGATAATGCTGAACTGATTCGGGCTGACCTAACTGGAGCCATCTGGACTGACGGCTCTATGTGTAGCAATAAAAACTGTGACGGAAGAGCCTACTAGTATTGCCTGTTGGGCTAAGGTTTCTGTTCGAATCTAGCACTAATAATGTCACTATTACCCACTGCACATAGGCTAGATCTTATCAATCCGCTGATGCTTTTCTAGCGTCAAATGATGTGGTGAATGATTCACTCAATATCTTCAGGCAGTAGAAATATCTTAAGACTACTATCGCTAATTCTCTACCTCTAAACACACCCCCAACTCAACACATTCCCAGCTCTTCACCCCCTGTACAAATCAACCCCAACCGCAACGCCTTAACGATTGCTTGGGTACGATTACGTACCTCCAACTTCTCAAAAATTGAAGTCAAATGCGCCTTCACCGTCGCCACCGTGACATAAAGACGATGGGCGATCGCATTATTTGATTCCCCCTGCACTAGCCAATGCAAAACCTCCTGCTCCCGCTCCGTCAAATCGAGCGATCGCACCACCTGCAAAACATTTTGGTTAAGAAACTGAAACTGCCGAAAAAAGCAGGTTGTCACCTCCGGCGACAGATACACCTGACCCTGCATCACCGTCTGAATCGCTGGATTGAGTTGTTGGCGAAGGGTTTCTTTAAAAATATAGCCCCGCGCCCCTGCTTGCATGGCCTTAAAGACCCAATGATCCGCCTCATTGGTAGAGAGGGCTAAAACCCGACCGGCGTAGCCCTGCTCCCGCAACTGCACCATCATTTCAATGCCACTCCCCTCCGCAAGTTCTAAGTCCAAAATAATCAGATCGGGTTTTTGCCGTGCTGCCAAGGCCAACGTTGCCGTGAGGGTTGCCGCCTCACCCACAATAGTGAAGGGTTGATTATCTAGAAACGGATAGAAGCTGAGCAGCGATCGCAACTGACTACGAAACCGAGGTTCACTATCCACAAGTAGGATCGACAAGGTTTGTAGTTGCATTGTGGTCATAGTCAAAAATCTCCGAGAATGCCCATCCTATGGGTTGGGTTTAGGCGATGTTGCTTTTCTCAGTATCGTGATTCTGATGAGATCCTCCAATACATAAATAGTGATAAAAAGTATGATCTTGACCCCACAATAGATAAAATTACGATTTGTTAAGCTAGAACTTGTTGTGTTGGAGTTGTGCTGATGGTGGCCAGTCCTGTTTCGGTGTTATCTACGGTTGAAACCCCCTTTGATTGGTCAGACGCTTGGTATCCTGTGCATTTCGTCCAGGATTTAGACAAGTCTCGTCCCATCCGCTTTGTGCTGCTGGGCCAACCCCTAGTGCTCTGGTGGCAACCCGTGAAGGAAGCATGGGTGGTGTTAAGCGATCGCTGCTCTCACCGTCTCGCCCCCCTTTCAGAAGGTCGAATTACTGCCGATGGTTGCTTGGAATGTCCCTATCATGGCTGGGCGTTTACCGAAATCGGCACCTGCGATCGCATTCCCTTCGCCCCAGAGGACAGCACCGCCCACCAAAGCGATCGCGCCACGATCCGCCATTATCCGAGTCAGGTTGCCCAAGGGTTGCTCTTTGTTTATGCAGGTGATCCTGCCAACGCAGACACCACACCATTACCCACCGTGCCGCCCCTGGATGAGCACCCTGGAGAATGGGTGATGGCAGATACCTTCCGAGATATTCCTTACGATGCGACCACACTCTTGGAAAACGTCCTCGATACCAGCCATGTGGCGTTTACCCACCATCCCCGCGTCGGCAACCGGGCCAATGCCAAAGACTTTGACCTCGAAGTGGCAGAAGTAACCCCAATGGGTTTCAAAGGGTTTTGGGAAGAAGGCCCCCGACGCGGTAAGTTTGGCCCCCAGGTGACAACTTTTCTCGCGCCCAGCTTGATGTGGCACGATATCGCCGAAAGCCCCTTTGGTCAGGTGATGACGGTGGTCTATGCCGTCCCTACTGAGAAAGGTAAATGTCGGGCGATCGTGCGGTTGCCCTTCCGGTTTAAGTCGTCGATTCCGCGTTTGGTTTTCAAGTTCACACCCCGGTGGTTTGGGCATCTGAACCAAAACAGCATTCTGGAAGATGACCAGATTTTTTTGCATCTTCAGGAGCGATCGCTGGCCGAAGCTGACCCCAACTACACCAAGGCCTGTTATCTACCTACAGGTTCCGATCGCTTTGTGTTGGCCTATCGTCAATGGGTGCAAAGCTATGGCGCCCCCTTTCCAGAGCAAGCCTTCGCCCCAGCGGAGACCGACCGGGCGGCGTTGCTGGAGCGCTACTATTCCCACACAATAAACTGTCAGAGTTGCCAGGGGGCACTGCGGTTGTTCCGGAAGTTGCGGCTGGGGAGCGCGATCGCAGCAGTCCTATTTGGGTTTGGGTTGCCTTTTGGTGTGGTTTTGCAATGGCCCCTTTGGGTACTTATTGGCCTGGCGGTGGTCTCTGTTCTCAGCTTGGGGGCTTGGTGGCAGTTGGGGCAGTTGATTCAGCGGTTTTATGAGGGAGAATATCCGCCGACGCGGAATTATAAGGCTTAGGGCTACGGCAAAAGTCTGCAATTGAGGGGCGATCGCTAACCTTATAGGGATAAAAGACGGCTAAGCTCTTACCCCTTGAGGTCACAGATCTTAATCGACTGTATCAATGTTTAAATTTCCCCTGATCAAGGGGGGCGATCGGGGCGCACAATAGATCTTTTACCCCCATTCTGCAATCTCTCAATAACTATGTCCGACAACCGTAGAAGCCAAGTCGTCACCCAAGGTGTTCAACGTTCTCCAAACCGAGCCATGCTGCGGGCAGTGGGTTTTGGAGACGATGACTTTGTGAAGCCCATTGTGGGCTTGGCGAATGGCTACAGCACCATCACGCCCTGCAACATGGGCATTAACACCCTGGCTGAGCGTGCTGAGACTGCCCTCCAAACTGCTGGGGCAATGCCGCAAATGTTTGGCACGATTACTATCTCGGATGGTATCTCGATGGGCACAGAAGGGATGAAATATTCCCTTGTTTCCCGTGATGTGATCGCTGACTCCATCGAAACCGCTTGTAATGGTCAGAGTATGGATGGGGTGCTGGCAATTGGTGGCTGTGATAAGAATATGCCAGGGGCGATTATTGCGATCGCGCGGATGAATATTCCCGCCATTTTTGTCTACGGGGGCACTATCAAACCCGGCCACTACGCAGGGGAAGATCTCACAGTTGTTAGTGCTTTTGAAGCGGTCGGGCAATACAGCGCAGGCAAAATCGACGAGACCACGCTCACCAATATTGAAAAGAATGCTTGCCCAGGGGCGGGCTCCTGTGGTGGCATGTTCACCGCAAATACCATGTCTTCTGCAATCGAGGCCATGGGTTTGAGCCTACCTTATTCTTCAACGATGGCCGCTGAGGATGCCGAAAAAGCCGAGAGCACTGAAAAATCCGCCTTTGCAGTGGTTGAAGCGATCCGCCAGCAAATTCTCCCCAGCCAGATCTTGACCCGCCAGGCCTTTGAGAACGCGATCGCGGTGATTATGGCTGTGGGCGGCTCCACCAATGCCGTGTTACATCTGCTGGCGATCGCCCATTCCATCGGTGTCGAACTAACGCTGGATGATTTTGAAACGATCCGGGCCAAAGTGCCCGTCCTCTGCGACCTCAAACCCAGCGGCCGCTACGTTACCACCAACCTCCATCAGGCCGGCGGCATTCCCCAGGTGATGAAAATGCTGTTGGTTAATGGCTTGCTCCACGGCGATGCCCTCACGGTGTCGGGTAAGACAGTGGCTGAAGTGCTCGCTGATATACCCGAGCAGCCTCCCGCTGACCAAGATGTAATCCGACCGTTTGAGCAACCCCTCTACACCAGTGGGCACTTGGCGATTCTCAAGGGCAACCTAGCCGAATTTGGCGCAGTGGCGAAAATTAGCGGTGTCAAGAACCCCCAAATCACCGGTCCTGCCCGAGTCTTTAACTCAGAAGAAGACTGCTTAGACGCGATCCTCGCAGGCAAAATCCAAGCGGGGGACGTGATCATCGTGCGCTACGAAGGCCCCAAAGGCGGCCCCGGCATGCGTGAAATGCTGGCCCCCACCTCTGCGATTATTGGTGCAGGTTTAGGTGACTCAGTGGGTCTGATTACGGATGGACGCTTCTCCGGTGGCACCTACGGCATGGTCGTGGGCCACGTGGCCCCAGAAGCTGCCGTTGGCGGCAATATTGGCTTGGTACAAGAGGGAGACTCGATTACGATTGATGCCCCAGCTCGGCTGTTGCAAATCAATGTTTCGGAAGCAGAATTAGCTGAACGTCGTGCGCAGTGGCAATCTCCCACCCCCCGCTACACCAAAGGTGTTTTAGCGAAATATGCCAAATTGGTATCTTCGAGCCATCAAGGGGCAGTGACGGATCGGTTCTAGAGTTCAAAGTTTAGGGTTCAAAGTTCAGAGTTTAGGTTCTTGCTGTAGGGGTCAGATTTCCTGACCCTCCGCCCTCATTGAGCCATTTCAGAATGTTGATCTGGGGATTGTTGCTATCACGCGCTGGAGTTGAGTGAGGATCTCCTAGAATGAGGTATCAGAATATCGGCAAAGAGCCAGCTTATCTGGACATCCTGAATCTGAAAGCAGGGTGTTGGAGGATTAAGGGAGTGCATTCGCGTCTTGCAATGCTCCTTTTTCGCAGGGTCATAAGGATGCATCTCAATCACAGGAGGATTTAGAGGAATGGGGCATGGTTCAATTACGGGATTTATCGCCCGCTCATCAGGAAGCGTTTACAACATTACAGACTGCGATCGAATGGGCAGAGAGTGAGACATTTACATTGTTGTTTGCCTGCTGTGACGATCGCGCCTTGCGTCCTGAACTCACACAGCAGTTTCAAACCCAAACGCAATTTAAGGTACGAGAGATTTATCTTGAACCCGATGTGTGGTTGGCCTACGAGACGCTGAAGCGGGAATTGGGGAACGAGCATCCCCAGGTGCTGTTTGTGGATGGTTTAGACACGGCCAAAGATGTCATTGCGGCGTTGCGGGATTGGAACGCGGCCCGGAATTCGTTTATGCGGGATTTTCGCTTTCCGGTGGTGATTTGGCTCGATCGCCCCGTCCAACGCCAATTACTCAGGGTGGCGAAAGATCTTGAAAGCTGGGGGACATACGTGGACTTTGACGAAGGCTGAAGGTAGCAGGATAAAGGCAGAAACGTCCAGCGAAAATCTATAATGAGACCGACACCCACTCATCTGGAGGCCCAATTCTGCCGTGATGGACGCAATGACGTTCTTTGAAAAAAGTTCAGGACGCTGGCAATCCCAACGAACCACCCATCATTTACCCTTTCGTCGTGCCGAAAGTGGGGGGTCTGACATCCAGGTTGAAGCGTTGCCCGCTAACGATTCCCGGATTGTGGAAATTTGCCAGATGCATGAGGTTGATCCCAGTCTGGCGATCGGTGGGGCCTATGTCGCCTGGGATGGGGCAATGGCTTGGGACAAAGAAGGGGAAGATCACGCTGGGAGCACCGTGTTTGCGTTGATTCCTGACGATGAAACGGGACGTACCGGTAAGCTGTTGCGCGAACGGGGCTATGCGGAAGTGGTTCCGGTGGCGGGACGCTATGAAATGGACGCCGAAGATGGGCTGAATTTGATTACGGACTACGACACGATGAGCGTTGAGGAACGCTTTTGGTTTGTGAATCCAGATCTCCGCCTACGTACTAGCACCGTCAAACGGTTTGGGGGCTTTAATACAGCCACATTTTGTGCAGAAGCCCGTCAGCGTCCAGATGCTGAACAAACGGATGTTACCGATGCTGTAACTCCAGTTCCAGCTCTTTTCGGTTGGTGATGTATTTGTCTTTGCATTTGATTTAGCTGTAAGGGCAGAGTTTCCCTGCCCTGCGCAAGCCTGGTATCCCTCGCAACTATTCGGTCAATTTGCACTAGATGGTAGGAGCGCTGCTCACGCGTCCCAACAAAAAATCTCAAACGCCGTTTGTTTATTTATATGGATCATTCCTGGAGCTGTAAGAGGGGTCGCGAGAGGTGAGCGATTTCCCCTTCTGGTCTACAATTGCCCTTTAACAGCATCACTCATTGTTAAGGGTCTATAAAAGGGGCTAACAAATTATTGTGCGTATCCCGCTCGACTACTACCGAATATTGGGGGTTCCCATCCAAGCAGCGGCTCAACAATTGAGTCAGGCTTATCACGATCGCGCCCTACAGCTGCCCCGCCGCGAATACAGTGATCTGGCGATTAACACGCGTAAGCAGCTACTGGATGAAGCGTATACCATCCTCTCCGATGCCCAGCGGCGCTCTGAATACGACCAAACCTTTCTTCAGGTGGCCCCGCCTGACCCTTCAGGCGCCACCACTGGCCCCACCTTGGATATTCATCCTGAGCAGTTTATTGGTGCATTGCTATTGCTCTACGAATTGGGTGAATATGAGTTGGTTCTACACCTAAGTGAACCGTTGCTCCAAGCCGATGCAGTGCTGGTTCCGGAGCAAATGCAATTGGTGAATAACCCCCTGAGCCGCGCTGATATTGTGTTGACAGTGGCCCTCTCCTGTTTAGAGTTGGGGCGAGAGCAATGGCAACAGGGCCAATCCGATCGCGCTGCCCAGACTGGCCATTATGGGCAAGAACTGCTGCTTAAAGAAGGTCTATTTCCTGGCATCCGTGGAGAATTGCGGGTGGATATGTTTAAGCTGCGACCCTACCGGATTCTGGAGTTGCTCACCCACGATGAAAGTGAGGCTGAACTGCGCCAGAAGGGCATCCGGATTTTACAAGATATGTTAGGGGAACGCGGTGGTATTGAGGGCCAAGGCGACGACCAATCTGGCTTAAATCTGGATGACTTTTTACGGTTTATCCAGCAAATTCGCAATCATCTCACCACGGCGGAACAGCAGGAACTCTTCGGTATTGAAGCCCAGCGTCCTTCTGCTGTGGGCACATATTTATTGGCCTATGCCAAAATTGCCCACGGGTTTGCCTATGCCCAACCCCCAGCGATCGCCCAAGCCCAAAATCTACTCAAACGGCTGGGGCGGCATCAGGATGTCCATTTAGAGCAGGCGGTCTGCGCCTTGTTGTTGGGGCAAACTGAAGCGGCTGGCCGCTTGGTGGAGCGATCGCAAGAGTATGAACCCCTAGCCTTTATTCGAGAGCAGTCCCAAAATGCACCAGACTTGCTGCCGGGCCTGTGCCTCTATGGTGAACGCTGGTTGCAAACTGAGGTGTTTCCCCATTTCCGAGACACGGCCCACCGCACCTTAAGTCTTAAGGACTACTTTGCTAATGAAACGGTACAGGGCCACATTGAGCAATTAGCCACTGGCCATCCCCGTCCCCCGGTTCAGGCTGCGGCAGCTGCTGAATCCGCTGTACCGAGTCCAGCCCCAACGTCAGTGCAAGCAGCCCAGACCACGACGCTGCAATTGCAATCCCCTCCTGCCTCAACCAACGCCGCAGAAATTCCTCCAACTTCGGCCCCAGCCGCGATCGCAGCTACTGAATCTTCTGGTTCTGAGACTGAAATACCAACAACTCAAACTCCCGAAGGAGCAGTCGCCTTGGCTGACCCTCCCATTGAGCCTGTGCCCGAGCAGCCTCCAGAACCCACACCACCAGACTTAACGCCAGCGGAGGATCTCCCTGTGGCGGCGCGATCGCGCTCCCGCAGTCTGCGTCAGTCTCAAATTCAGCGTACTCGCTGGATTTTGATGGGAATTGCAGGGATATTTGCTTTGGTCAGTGTAGGCTTTTTGTTCAGTCAAATTGCGCAGCTTTTGGGCGGATCACGTGCGCCTGAAACTGCGATCGAAACAGAACCACCAGAGACTGAAGTGCCAGAAACCCCTGAGGTGGAGACTCCCCCAGCGGCCCTTCCCCCAGAGTCCCAGTCTTCGGCACCTGCGCCCATTGAAACACCCGCCCCAGTTATTGCCACTAACGATCCCTTGGATGAACTCTTGGCTGAAAAGGTCGTCCAAACTTGGCTCGCCGTTAAAGCGCTGGCTTTGGGGCCTGAGTATGAAAGTGAACAACTCAGCCTGATTTTGGCCGAACCGGCTTTAAGCACCTGGCAACAGCTTGCCAATGACCTCCGACTGGAGAACACCTATCGGGATTATGAGCATTCGGTGGAAGTCGAGACCATTACAACCGATGGGAATAATCCAGACAGTGCGTTGATTGAAGCTGCCGTGCGAGAGCAAGCTACCCCTTACCGTAATGGCCAACCTGAACCGGGTGGTTCCTATGATGACAATCTGCGGGTACGGTATGAGTTGATTCGCCAGGGTGACCAATGGCTAATTAGAGATATGCAAGTTTTACAGTAATCATCATGCGACGAATTGATGCAATTGGAATTATCTTCGGAGTATTTTTGGCAGGCGGTCTGGGTTATGTTGCCCTCCGGGCGCTAGGTATTGAAAGCACCCAGGCCGGGATTTGGAGCCAGGTTTTGTTGGTGGGCGGGATGCTGGGTTGGGTGGCAACCTATTTGTTTCGCGTCTCGACCCAAAATATGACCTATAACCAACAACTCAAGGACTACGAAGAAGCAGTTGTGCGCAAACAACTCGAAGAAATGTCTCCTGAGGAGTTAGCGGCATTGCAAGCGAAAGTTGAGGCGGCAGAGGCGGCTGGAGATTCTGTTGAGTAGTAATGTTAAAATGGGCGCTCTTGACGACCCTCCTCTTTCCCTCTATGACTTCAGTTTCGCAGCGGTTTCAAACCCTTAAAGCCCAGTCTCAATGTGCCCTGATTCCATTTATCACGGCGGGTGATCCTGACCTCGAAACCACTGCTAAAGCGCTACTGGTATTGGATCAAGCCGGGGCGGATTTGATTGAATTGGGGGTGCCCTATTCTGACCCCCTCGCCGATGGTCCCACTATTCAGGCCGCAGCGACTCGTGCTCTGGGGCGAGGGGTGAAGCTGGATGATGTGTTGCAAATTGTGCGCCACGTTGCCCCCGAAATTCAAGCTCCCATTATTCTGTTTACCTATTACAATCCGATTTACCATCGGGGAGTGAAAGCATTTTTTGAGCAGATCGCGGCAGCAGGCGTGAAGGGATTGGTGATTCCAGATCTTCCCCTGGAAGAGGCTGACGAGATCCTGGCGATCGCCCAACAAGTGGGGGTTGAGGTCACACTCTTAGTCGCACCCACTAGCCCCAGCGAGCGGATCGCCGCGATCGCTCGTCAATCGCAAGGATTTATCTATCTGGTGAGTGTAACAGGGGTAACGGGGGCCAGAACTGAAGTCGCCTCACGGGTGGAAGAGTTGCTCCCGCAGTTGCGAGCTGTAACTGATAAACCTGTGGGTGTGGGTTTTGGGGTCTCGGAGCCCCAACATGCCCAAACATTGAAAGCGTGGGGTGTTGATGCGGTGATTGTGGGCAGTGCGATCGTTAAACGCTTGGCCCAGGGGACTCCGGAAGAGGGTTTGGCCGCGATTGCTCAGTTTTGCCAGTCGTTGAAAAGTGCAATTAGCTAAAGCATGGTAACGGTTATCTATAGCGATCGCTTCCTTGACCATCAGACAGGGGGATGGCATTCTGAATCACCTGCACGGCTAGAAGCGATCGTCTCAGCACTGAAGGCGACGCCTTGGGCCAATCAGCTCCAATGGTGTAAACCAACACCGATAGCTGAGCGTGACCCGTTGCCCTGGGTTCAACAGTGCCACATCCCGGACTACATTGATTTTGTGAAGCGACGAGCGAATCAGCCTGGGATCACAATGCTCGACCCAGATACGGCCGTCAGTGATTATGAAGTGCTACTGCTGGCGGTGAATGCTTGGCTCGATGGAGTGGATCAGGTGCTTGGGAACCATAGCCCCTTTGCTTTTGTAGCGGCTCGCCCCCCCGGACATCACGCCGAACGGGATCATGCGATGGGATTTTGTCTGTTTGGTAATGCGGCGATCGCCGCCCATTATGCCCTGACGTTGCCCACGATCTCGCGGGTAGGCATTTTGGATTGGGATGTACATCATGGCAATGGTACCCAACATTTAGTGGAAACCAACCCCGCGATCGCCTATTGTTCGCTACACCAGTCCCCCGCCTATCCTGGCACGGGGCGAGCCAGCGACCAAGGCGACTTTAACAATGTTTGTAATATTCCGTTACCCCCCGGAAGCGCGATCGCAGATTACCGCGTACCGTTTGAGCAGCAGGTACTGCCGTTTTTACAAAGGTTTAAGCCCGATCTGTTAATTGTTAGTGCAGGCTACGATGCAACTCAAGCTGATCCACTGGCAGGGATGAATTTACAACCGCAGGATTATGGTTGGTTTACTCAAATGATTTTGTCATTGGAGCGGCCAATTGTGTTTGGCTTAGAGGGAGGCTATGATCTAGCAGCGTTGTCAGCGTCGGTGGTGGCGACGATTGGGGCTTGTCTGGGGCATGATTCGGAATAAGGCAATAACCCTTAGTGATGAAGGCTGCCGCGTATACACAAACTGTAAATCCTGACCTAATGCACAATTTAGCCTCCTGAATCCCCCTAAATCCCCCTACCCTGCGGGAAGCCGCAAAGCGTCTAGTGGAAGGGGGACTTTGAGTGCTTCCCCCCTTTCAAAGGGGGGCTAGGGGGGATAAAGTCCAGCTTTGGGACTTGAGATCAACTTCTGTATAAGCAGTAGGTGATGAAGGGGATGGCGAATAAAACCGAGTCGTCAGATACAGTTTTGAGTTCTTTCATCAACTCAAATGCTGCGCTGAAATGAACTGGGCGATCGCGTAGAATTCAGGAAGTTTGTCTTGAGTTCGCAAAACTCACAACGCAAAAATGGCATTTTCTGAGGGGCAACTTCTACACGACGGCCAATACACCATTGAACGGGTGCTTAATTCTGGACGGTTTGGCGTCAGCTATCTGGCTCGCGCCAAGCGGGGGCAGCGAGTCGTGATCAAAACCTTCCGAGATGAGATTTGGGAGCAATGGGGCGGCGACAAAGACAAGTGGAACAATCAGATTCTCCAGGAAGCGGGGCTATTGGCCCGGTTTGATCATCCCCATATCGTTGAGTTTTTTCAGCCCTTTATTGAAGACGGGCAAGTGTGCTTGGTAATGGAATATGTGGCGGGGACAGATTTAGCAACGCTGGCCGAGCAGCATCTCCCCCTAGATGAAGCTCTGGACTATGTTCAACAGGTCGGGGAAGCCCTCAAGGTAGTTCACACCGAAGGCTTGGTACATCGGGATGTGAAGCCGGCCAATATTATGCTACGGGCGGGTGAGCCGGAAGTGGTGTTGATTGATTTTGGTTTGGCGGGGGGCAGTGAGACAACGCTCACGGTGAACACCGCCACCCGGCAGGCGGGTTTTGCGGCTCCGGAGCTTTATGACGCCACGGTCAAGGCAGGGTCTTACACGGATGTATATGGCTTGGGCGCAACGCTCTATGCACTGCTGGCTGGAGTTGCGCCCCCAGCAGCGGATCAGCGACGGGATGACAGCCTACCGCCGTTGGCTGGGGTTGAGAAGCGGGTGCAGCGAGCAATTCGGCAGGCGATGCGGTTGGATTGGGAAGCGCGGTTGCAGACAGTAGAGGAGTTTTTGGATTTGTTGGGGGTGGATGCGGACGAACTACCACCGCTGCCATCACCTACCTCTGAAGGCAAGCATACTCGTCTGCAAACCTATGTGGCAATTGTGACGTTGGTTGTGACGATTGTGGGAATTGGGGTTGGGGTGTTTGGGGATGAGTTGAAGGGATGGTTGCGTCGGCCTGAACCGACACCGACGCCCCAGGAGACACAGGATTAAACACAGTTGATTATGAGTAAACTGGAGCCTCGCCCATCGTCAACGTTGTTCCAAGAGATTCGGGACTTGATTGATCAAGCCCGACAGCGGACAGCCATTGCCGTGAATGCTGAACTTACGTTGTTGTATTGGCAGGTGGGTCAGCGAATTCATACGCAAATCTTGCAGGGAGACCGTGCCACCTATGGTAGACAAATTATCAACACCCTCTCCGCCCAGCTCACTGAAGTTTACGGCAAGGGATGGAGTAAGCGGCAACTCCATCAATGTGTACAGTTTGCGATCGCTTTCCCGGAGCTTCAGATTGTGCACAATTGAGAAAGTGTTTGAAAAGTGTTGCAGATAAAGTTGGGAGGCTGAAGTACAGCCCCTCAACAATCAAATGACACAACCAGCCTACGATACAGACCTGACTGATGACCAGTGGCGACAACTGGAACCCCTGCTACCAGAAGCGAAGCCCGGTGGCAGACCGAGGACAACAAACCTAAGAGAAGTCGTGAATGGCATTTTCTATCTGCTGCGCACCGGATGTGCCTGGCGGTTATTGCCTCATGATCTCCCCAAGTGGCAAACTGTCTACAGCTACTTTCAAGCGTGGGAAGCCGATGGAACCTGGGAGCGGCTCAATCGAGTGCTCAGAGAGCAAGTCCGCCGCCAAGCTGGACGGAAGCGATTGCCATCAGCAGCTTGCATTGACTCTCAATCGGTGAAAACTGCGGGCGCTGCCCAAGAAACAGGTTTTGATGGTGGCAAGAAGGTCAAGGGGCGTAAACGGACCATTTTAGTCGATACGATGGGCTTGTTGCTTTGTGTGGTTGTTCACAGTGCTCGACGTTCTGACCAGGCTGGTTTAAAACTCTTGGGTTCTTGGTTCGCTGCTCCTTGGGGCTGTCTACAGCTCATTTGGACGGACAGCACCTTTGGCGATCAGGCTTTCATCGCTTGGGTCAAGCAAACCTTTGGTTGGACTCTTGAGGTCGTTAAGCGCGCTGATAATCAGCCTGGTTTCAAGGTCTTGCCCAAACGTTGGGTCGTTGAGCGTACTTTTGCCTGGTTTGGTCGTTATCGTCGTCTGAGCACAGTTGCACAGCAAAATCAATGAGGGCATTACCCGCCGCATGATCATGGCCGACAGATAACAGTTCTATCCTCATGTGGTTTTGATGATAATAGCCTTTGGCTTTGGCCAGGGTCGGTTCGGCAAGCAGTTGAAGATAGTCTTCCCAGGATGCCACAATCCAAGTACTGGTTGGTAATGCTGGTTTTAAAGGTGTTGTGAGCGAACTCATTCCCTGTGCCTCTGGATCGGCTTTGCCCTGCTCTGTATTGTAAACCTTGCGCCCTTCACGCCCAAACCCGCTTCAGCGTCAGCGTAAACCCCGGCAAAACCGGCTCCCCAGACAACGTCATCGGATTCTCCAATACCTCAACAGCCTGACCCAGACGATAAATCTCCACCCGCTTATTTTTCGGGTCAATCAACCAGCCCAACTGCGCTCCATTCTCCATATATTCCTGCATCTTGGCCTGAAGCTCCTTAAGACTGTCGGTCTCTGACCGCAACTCCACCACAAAATCTGGACAGAGAGGCGCAAAACCCTTGCGCTGCTTTGGAGTCAGCGCATCCCAACGCTCTTGACGTACCCAGGACGCATCCGGTGAACGATTCGCCCCATTCGGCAGCTCAAACCCACTCGAAGAATCAAACGCCAAACCATGACCTCCTTCCTCTTCAATCCACCGAACTAGGAAGTAACTAAGTTTTACGTTCCGATAACCCGTCTCGCTACCTGTTGGTGGTGTCACGATCAATTCTCCTGTTGCAGTCCGTTCTAATCTCAGTTCACGATTCGCCGCCGCCAGTATCGCAAACTGCTCTGGCGTCACATGTAGCGTTAAGTTTTGGGGAAGCTGGAGCCAGAGGGGTTGAGGTTGAGGGGGAGCTTGAACGACCATCATTGCGACCTCATTGGTTGCGCTTGCCACTATTCTAACTAACGTATACCGATGTTCTGCCCAGACTGATAGACGATCGCCATCCCAGACAAGCTAGAATGAGAACCATTCTCACTCTCAGCAATTCAAGCGAACCAGCATGAGCCAACCGCAAACCAAACAGTCCTATGACGTTGTGATTGTTGGCGCAGGAGCAGCAGGCATCGGCTGTGGCGTCGTGCTCAAAGAACTGGGTCTAGAGCGCTTCACCATTTTAGAGCGGCATCAGGTCGGGGCCTCCTTTAGACGCTGGCCAGAGGAGATGAAATTTATCACCCCATCCTTCCCCAGCCATGGTTTTGGACTGCTCGACCTCAATGCAGTGGCGTTAAAGACCTCGCCCGCGATCGCGTTTCGGCGCGAGCATATTAGCGGTAAACAATACGTCCTATACTTGCAAACTGTTGCCGATCACTTTGAGCTACCGATTCAGACTGGGGTGGATGTCCAGACAGTGGCGCCCTTGCCCCAAGGGGGCTTTCAGCTCCAGACCTCGACCGGAGACATCCGCGCTCAATTTGTGATTTGGGCCGCTGGGGAATATCAATATCCCCATCTCAATCCCTTTCCGGGGGCAGAGCATTGCATCCATAACAGTCAAATTCGGTCGTGGGCGAATGTCGAGGGGGACGAATTGATCGTCATTGGCGGCTACGAAAGTGGGATGGATGCTGCTGCTAATTTAGTCGCTCTGGGCAAGAAGGTCGGTGTGCTCGATCGCTCCGGAGCCTGGATAGATCCTGATCCTGACCCCAGCATTGTCCTCTCCCCTTACACCATGCAGCGCTTGGAATTTGTCTACCGCACTGGGCAACTGGCTATGGTCGGGAATGCTGCGATCGAAGAAGTCAAACCTGTCCCTGGCGGCTACGCAGCCTATAGCGAATACCAAAAATGGCTGACCGCCCATCCTCCCATTCTCTGCACGGGTTTCGATACCAGTCTGAAACAGATTGCGCCCCTTTTCGATTGGTCTCAGGGCTACGCCGCCCTCACTGAAAACGATGAATCCACGCTGACCCCTGGTCTTTTTGTCACGGGCCCTTCAGTACGCCACGGGGATTTAATTTTTTGCTTTATCTATAAGTTTCGTCAGCGCTTTGCGGTGGTGGCTAATGCGATCGCCGATCGCCTTGACCTCGACCCCAGCCCCCTTAATGCCTACCGCCAGGCCGGACTCTTCCGGGATAACCTCTCCTGCTGCGACAATGACTGCGTTTGTTAGGGAAGTGGCGGGCAAGATGCCCGCGCTACGGAATAACCATGAGATTGAACAAAAACCGTAGCGCAGCCATCCTGGCTGCCAGGTGAATAATCCAGACTCAGAATTTGAATCTTTTTCCTCTCTCCAGCCATGACCCATGCCCTGCCGACCCAACGCATCACCGTGATCGTCGGCAAAGAAAGCACCGGTAAATCTGCATTGGCCGCAGCGCTCACCGGACGTTCTCCTGTCAGCACCAATATCCAAGGCTCAACGATCGCCTGTGAAACCTATCAGACCCGAGACGATACCCTGATCGACACCCCTGGCATTCTCTTGCGCTCCGACACCGCCACCACCCGAACCGCCCTGGCCCAACTCCAGTGCCATAACCGGATTTTGCTCGTGGTTAAGGCGACCCATATTGATGATGACCTGGCGGATCTGCTGCCGCTGGTTGCAGAGAAGCAAGGGCTAGTGGTCGTCACCTTCTGGGATAAAATCTCGCCCGCTGACCGCGCACAGCAGGTCTTAGAGCGTTGGGAGCAAGCCTCCGGTGTGAAGTTTCTGCCCGTAGATGCCCGGCAGCTTCGCCCGGAGCAACGTCAACAGATTCTAGCCGCATTGCAGACATTAAACCCCTTCCCTCCGCAATGGCAGGCAATGCCAGCGGGCTGGCAGTTCAAGCCTGCACCCACCTGGCTGGAGCACCCCTGCTGGGGTCGGTGGTTGGCTATCCTGCTGTTGCTGTTGCCAGCGGTGGCTGCGGTTTGGGTCGCCAATAGCGTCGCGGGCCTAATCGAGCCGCTGATCCAAACGGGGTTGACCTCGCTGGTCAACGTGCTTTCTCAAACCCCACCACTGCTCGCAGCGATTCTAATCGGGCGCTATGGCTTAGTGACGATGGGGCCGCTGTTATTGGTTTGGGCGGTGCCGACGGTGCTGCTCTATGCCCTGTTTTTAGGGACATACAAGGCCAGCGGTTTAGTAGAGCGCCTCACCGTGGCGTTGCATCCCGTCTTCAGGCCATTTGGCCTATCGGGACGAGATTTGGTACGGGTAATGATGGGGTTTGGCTGCAATGTGCCCGCCGTGATTAGCACCCGTGCCTGTTCCCGTTGTTCCCGACAGACCTGCATGGGTGCGATCGCGTTTGGGTCGGCCTGTTCTTACCAGCTTGGGGCCACTCTGGGGGTCTTCAGCGCTGCCCATCTGCCTGGTTTAGTCGTGCCTTACCTGGGCTACCTAACCCTAACCACTCTGATCTACACTCGCCTGACTGCACCCAAAGCCGCCCGCTCGCTCCACAATACGCTGATGATCGAGCAGCGCACCTTTTTGGAGCTGCCCCGTTGGTCGGCGATCTGGCGCGAAACTCAGGGCAACCTGAGCCAGTTTTTCACCAATGCGCTGCCGATCTTTTTCGGGATTACCATCTTTGCCTCGGTTCTGGACTGGCTCGGCGTGATCACCGTTCTGGCGGGATCGATTCATCCCCTGATGGGGCTGTTTAACCTGCCACCCGACGCTGCCCTCGCTGTTATTTTGGCTTCAATTCGCAAGGATGGGCTACTGCTCTTCGCAGAACCCGACACCCTAGCCGTCCTCACGCCCCTACAAATCTTGACGGGGGTGTATCTGGCGGGGGTGTTGCTCCCCTGCCTAGTCACTGCCCTAACCATTGCCCGCGAACAGTCGGTGCGGTTTGCGGTGGGGTTGATGGTGAGGCAGGCGATCGCAGCGATCGCGTTTTCGATGGTGTTGGCCTGGGGCGGGCATTGGTTGTAACCCCTGCCTCTGAACCAGTTTAGACTTTCGGGTTGGCTTCAAAGAGGTTTTGGTGCGTTACGCAGGAGCAGAGATTATCTATGTTATTGATAAATTGTTTCCCTGCTAACGCACCCTACACCATTAATGATCATAATCAATACAAATCCGCTTGTATATAATGAGAACTATCCTTGAAAATTTTACGCCGGGGAATTCCCAAAAACTCTCTCACCTCTTGAAGAGGATAGCCCAAATAGCGATCCCATCGAAAACAAGTAAGGGGTTTGCTTCGCAATCCTCGCTCAAAGCTTTCTAACATAGAATCTCTATATTCTTTTTCTTCTAAAGTTGCTTGGCTTGGTAAAGGTTGTAAAGCTGAATAAAGTTCCTCTAGATATTCATCAACACAGATTTCGATATCGAGACAGTTCAACTTAAATGATGCATACATCCATTTCTCACACTCTGCTATAAAAGTTGGGAAGCGAAAGTTCTTACTTGACTGCTTATAATCACTGGTGTTAAGCCATAACGGATAAGCATTCGTGAGCCATCTAGAACAATGTGGCATAGACGTATTAACCCACTCAGCAAAAATTGGAATGATGGACTTAAGATGAACCTGTCCTAGAATAAAAGCATAAATGTACATTTCTTCATGTAGCACAAGTAGATCGCGTTCGTAACATTGAGGATCGTTGTAAACAATAAATCCTCCATCCCAACCGTAATGATAGAATTCTCCAACAAGATGGTAAAAATCATGAGTCTGACGCAACAAGCGAATAAACCATTCAACATCCGAATTCGTGGCTAGTGGATTTTTATCAAACTCATAAAACTTACCGTCACACATATATTGCAAGTAAGCACCTCCCAAAGTGTTTTTTGGGAAATGTGCTAAGCCTCCAGGCGACAAATTCGCCACAAGATAACGCTCATTTTGGAGAATCTCAATATCTGTCAAGCAAAGATGGATAAACTTATCAATACTCAATGATTTCTTATACTCTATCGAGACTTGACGTTGAACCTCAAGATTTTTGATCGACCAATTCATGGCCATTGAAGAAGCTTTATCTTGAAAATCTTGCTGTACTAATTTCCCATGCAATTCCTCGTAATAGGATGCTTTTTCTGAATTTGGCACTAGAGAAAAATTTGAGCCGTCTGCATTATAGTCATTCTGCCCTGCATAAGTTGTAGCTTGATTGAGATAAAAATCAATATCTTTCATGTTTTTATATCTGCTTATTTTATTGTTATTTCATAAAGGCATTAAGCATTGATAATGCTGGCAATTATAAATTATAAAGACCTCGCCCATGTAATTATCTCGCATGTGGATTTTTTTAAGATTCGGAACTAGTCATCTAGAGAGTTGTCGTTGTAGGGTGGGTGATGTCCACCGCAGTTTAATAACGGAAACCTCGAAAATTCAGAATCCAAGGTAGAGCGCAATGTATCCTTGCTGTTTAAGCTCTCAAAAATCACTAAAATAGCAATTAATTGAGGTTCCCAAACTACAAGCACTGACTACCCTCCCGAAAACTCTCGCAACAATCAAGTCCCCACCTGTTCTTGATCCTCCTGCCGACTTGCTCCAATACTGTGGCCAACACCGTCATCGGCAACCCACCTCAAACCAATGACGCATCCAGCCGCTGGCTCCCTCGTGGGGTGAGGGCATAGGCTAAAACGATCATCGCCCATACATCCACGACCCAATATTCTTTAACCCCCAGCACCTCATATAGCGATCGCTTATTGCCCTAGTTATCCAATACCTTACCTGGATTGAAACCGCTATCTGTAGATGCCAGTGGCCCGAAAAAGCCCCCCCATCAAACCTGCCACAAACAGTCGGTGTGGTTTGCGGTGGGGCA
>JAAHHN010000052.1 GCA_010672165.1 Spirulina sp. SIO3F2
ACGGTCATCACCGACACCCGATCCCAACTCCACCTTCTTTATTCCAGAAGTGGATGGTGTTTTAGTCTGGCGGGTGCTGCCGAATACACCAGCGGCGGCTGGTGGCCTCCGTCGAGGTGATGTCATTATTGCTATCAACGACAAGTCTGTTACCAGCGGCTTGGAAATCCAAAATATCGTTGAAGAGAGCGGTGTGGGTAATCGCCTGAAACTCAAAGTCTTGCGAAACCGAGAAACCCTCACAATTACGGTGCGAACTGCCCAACTGAGCAATCAAGAGCGCTAGATTAACAACACTTCCAATTTCCAATCAAGGACGTACTCTGTCATGACCCCATCCAGGTCGCTATAGGGTACGTCTTTTATTAAGAAACATAGACGCTTTATGCTGTTTTACTGCAACCGTGTCTTACCACTGAACGGTCTACTCTGGTTGATTCTATGATGAGCGGTACGGCTTACAGCGTGACCTTTATCTCATCACTCCCTAACGCTCAACAACAATATGCTTGTTTCACACCCCAATCTTCAGGACTTCAAAACCGCATTTGCCCAATATGACAGGGACGAGAGTGGTGAAATTGATGCGGCTGAACTCGGCCAAGTTTTGCAAAATTTGGGTGAGACGCCCAGCGAAGCGAGTCTGATTCAAATGATTGATGCAGTGGACAAAAATGAGAACGGCAAACTGGAGTTTGGCGAATTCCTGAATTTGATGGCTCCAGAGCTTTTTGCCCATCGCAGTGCTAGCCCTCAAGTGTTCAAAACTGCCTTCATCAAATACGACAAAGACGAGAGTGGTGAGATTGATGTAGCTGAACTCGGCCAAGTCTTGCGTGATTTAGGTGAAGTGCCCAGTGAGGCCGACCTCAACGAAATGATTGATTCGGTGGACATGAATGAGAATGGCAAGCTGGAGTTTGGTGAGTTTCTCCATTTGATGACGCCGGATCTCTTTGTGGATTATGGCGAGAGCTATGAGAATTTCAAAGATGCCTTTATTCAATATGACAAGGATGAGAGCGGTGAAATTGATATAGCTGAGCTGGGGCAAGTCTTGCTCGATTTAGGCGAACAGCCCACAGAGGAAGAGTTGGCCGCCATGATTGATGCAGTGGACACAAACGAGAACGGCAAGCTGGAGTTTGGCGAATTCCTGAATTTGATGGCTCCGGAATTCTTTGCCCATCGGGGTGTTGAGCACCAGGAGTTCAAAGCTGCTTTTGTTAAATATGACAAAGACGAAAGTGGTGAAATTAACGTGACTGAGCTGGGGCAAGTTTTACGGAGTTTGGGTGAAAAGCCCAGCGCAGCAGAGTTGACTGCGATGATTAAGTCAGTGGACAAGAATAAGAACGGCAAACTGGAGTTTGATGAGTTCCTGAAGTTAATGATTGTGGACTTGCCCGAGGCGGAGGATGTTGAGGCTGAGGAAAAACCGCGATCGCTGAGTTTATTAGCAAGGATACGGCGTAAGATTAAGCGTTTGTTGGGGGGCTGAATTGTTAATGATTTAGTAGGATTCGCTTGCCTGCTCCTATCATTCTTCGGATTGCTTGAAAGCACCATTAATAGCAGACTGAATCGAATCCCTCGGGTTTACAGATTTTAAATTCCTGTTTTAAGCGCTAGTCCTACGCGATGCCTTGAAACTTTGAACCTTCACTGTCTCCGTGCTTCCAACGTTCCCGGACGATCGCCCGGTTCCGCAAAACGGGAATAACAGGGCAATTGTCCGCCCGCGAACACCACCATATCGTTAAAGTCGCCATCACTGGGTTCGGTTTCAAGTTCCCCGGCTGTCACTCGGCCTTCGCCTTGATCTTCCCAGGCGATCGCCAACCCCTGACCATCATCCAATGCTCCGGCAAAGCGAGTATTTTGGACATTCACCGAGGTCAGGGTGGTGATGTAGCGCTCCTCAGCAGGGGTGTAAATATCCATGTAGAACACATGGGGCACATTGGCTTTAAAGAGATATTCCACAATCACCGTACCTTGACCTTGGGCGGCGCGATCGCGCACGGCAACAACCTGAGCACCATTGCCACTGACGCCCTGGAGCGTACCGCCATTAACCGTGCCCATATATTGAGTTAGGCCGGGTAAGCCAAAATCATCATAGGGTTTACGCTCGATAAAGAGTGGGGTTTTGACGGCAGTGGTGTCAGGGTTGGCAATGACACCAAACTCAGCGCGGTTCGCCCCTTGGCTCGTGGCGACTTCAAATTCCACAATTGTGTCTTCATCAAACCGGATCACTTGGGAGTCAAAACGGTCTTGGGCAGGGGCAGGTGTTGGCGTCAGACCTAAGGGAATAAGGCTCAGAAAAATTGTGGCGATTGTATTGATCTTTTTCATTGTCTTCACTCTAGCATTACCACGTTAATAAATCAGGGTCAGCATATTTGGCTTCGAGGTCTACCACCGCCTGACGGTAGCGATCGCGCTCTAACCGCAGCTCCTCAAGCGCTTCACAGGCAGGGGGCAGGGCTTGGGTCGTATTGGGCGAATCCGGGCGGGCATAGCGGCGGGGTTTGTCTGCGTCTTCAGCAAGGGCAGTGGTGCAGTCATCGTAAGCCGCATCCGCCTGCTCGTTGAAGGCGGTAATTTCAGCCAGCAACGCTTCAATTTCTGGGGCATCGATTTCAAACAGTGGCGGAATATTGTTCCAGACGTTAACGCCGGTGACATCTGTTTGGCTGACCTGTTGGGCAAAGGCTGCTGGGGCGATGCCGATCAGGAAAAATCCGGTGAGGAATTCGAGGGAATGTTTCATGGTTTGAGTTCAAAGTTCGCAGTTTTCAGGTTGTGCTTTTGTGTTCCCCAGATCTTTAATCCCCCCTTCCCCCCTTAGAAAAGGGGGGGCGCCGCAAGCGGCTGGGACAATTTTTGGAGAGAGGAATAGCAGAGCGCTCTAGCCCCCCCTTACCCTAGACGCTTAGCGGCTTCCCGCAGGGTAGGGGGTCGGCGTAGCCGGAGGGATTCCGTTCGCCTAAAACCGAAACGCCGTCCCCACGCCCAATACAAAGCGAGTCGATCGCCCATTGGTCGTGATTAAATCCCGCACGGCAGGGGTGATCGTCAGAGGCACATGCTTGAACGGCGCGATCGAGAGACCCAAACCCACATCCTGGCCTGTCCATTCCGCGATCAAACTCACAGGCCGTGCCACCCGCAGCGCCATATTGCCAAAGACATTGACGTTGTTATCCCCAACCTTTGCCGCACCGTTGGAACGAAACTGGTTGTCGCCCACACCCGCGGTGATCGAGAGACGACTGAGGGGATCATCCAACGAGGGACTCAGGCGCACCACTTTGGTGACCACGCCATATTTAGAATGCTCAAAGTCATTGCGGCCAATGTTAAGCAGACCGTTCCAGCCTCCGGCCACCGCCCAATCATTCTTTAAACGACGATGAACTTTGACGTTGAATCCCCCCTCACCAAAAGCATTATTGTTCGCCAGAGCATAGGAGAGTTCCACGCCTACCGATTTATTCGCATTGCCTAAACCGACCCCCAAACCGCCGTTAAAGGTTGAACCACTGGCATCAGGGCGAACAGCAGATTGGTAATTGGTGCTCACAAAGGCAGTATTACGATCAGCGCCATAGCCGACGGGGATGTAGATGCTCAAAGCAGGCGAAGACATATATTTGCGGGCTTTGGGCGCAGCAACAGGTTCAATGGCTTCTGGCTCATAGCAAGGATTGGTCAGGGGGTGTTGGGCGATCGCAGCGGCGGGTTCACCAATCAACAGTTTGGGATGTAGCTTGGCTTGGCAAGTGGTTTGTTCAGTAACAGGTTGACCTGCATGTGACTGAACCGCACCTATTGGGTCGGTTTCAGCGTCGGCAAATTCGATCCAATCTGGTTCTGTGTTGCTGGGCTGGGCTGCCACGATTGCAGGTTCAGCAAATTCTGGTTGGTGGGAAGGAATAGTAGGAGTAATGTTTGAAGAGGGCTGGGGCGGATGCAAAGATTGTTCGGATGCCACCACAGAGTCAGTCGTCGTAACAGTTAAGTTAACGAAATCGGGCACAATGACCGATTGGATAGTTTCAGCTTGAATTGTCTGGGGCTGAAGCGTTTCAGGGGCTGACAAAGCCCCAGCCTTAGTCTGAACAGCAGGCAGTGGTTGAATCGTGTGCACAGGTTGCGGCCGAGTCACTTCCACTGTGGGTTCAACGATCGCTTCAGGGTGCGTTGATTCTGAGGGGGGGGATGCAACAGTCGGTTCAATGTCTGCTTCAGGTATTGTTGGCTCTGAAACTAAGCCTGCCAGTGCAGGCTCAATGATCGCCGATTCAGTGGCTGCTGCTAGTGGGGTGAGTTTGGATGTTGGCGATTCAATCACCGATTCGGCCACGACAGCTTCAACGCTTGCTTCAAGCGGGGTGAATTCTGGCGATGGGCTGGAGGGAATCGGTACGATCGCTACAGATGCTGTCGCAACCGTGATGGGGGTTGTGGCTTGGCTATCAACACCGCCGTCACTGCTATCAAGCTCAGCTTCGGGAGAGGGTGAATGTTCATTGGCGCGGGCGGCGGAAGCGATCGCCAACAGCGGTAGCAGGGTGGAGACAGTCAGGTTAGAAACGCGCATTTTCCTCACACAATATTGCAAACGACATTACGAAGGGGCTAGCGGTAGAGGCAGGCGTTGCGGGTACGCAAAATTCACGCTTGATGAGTATCTCCTACATACAAGGGGACTGGGCAGTATCCGGACAACGGGTCAAACCCATCTCGCCAGCCCGACCAGTAAAATCAAAAATAAGACTGTTTACGATCGCTGATTCTGCCTGTGCTTGAGGCGCAAGTCCATTCATCACTACTCGGGTTTTTACGCACCCAACCGCAGCCAACTTGGCCCCATCATTTGACCTTGGCTCGGCTGGTGGCGCGATCGCTACGTTTAGGGCGCTCGGCAATGATTCAAACGGCAGCCTTGCCCAGCACCTATCGTCTGAGCTACCTAGCCGCCTTGCTCCTTTGTTCTCAAGCGGTGGTGGTAGTTATGCCGCAAGTGCAGCAAATTGGGTTTTTAAAACATTTGCAACAGTTACAAACCTATTTCAGCACTCAAAAACGGGTTCAGTCGATCCGTGATGCTTCGTCTGATCAGCAAGTTGCTGATATCGTTCTGGCTACACCTCAGCACTGGTTAAGCGATCGCCTTGGCCGCCAGACCCAATTTCCTCAGGGAGTCCCAACCCTGATTGATGGTGTTGATGATCTTGAAACCTGGGCACGGGCAATGCTCACCCAAACAATCCGGCCATCTGACTGGGCTAGCCTGATGGAGGCTATACCCACGCTCACAGAACCCGTTGAACAGATCTGTCTAAGCCTGAACCAATCTTTGCGCGATCGACCGATTAATCCCTATGGCAACTATCGTCTCGAACCTGAATTCCATACCGCTATTGATCAGTTACTGACCCAACTTCAATCATCTGAAGAAGCATTACCATCACCTTGGCCCCAGTTTTGCCAGCAATGGCGTCACAACCCATCTTTGCGCTGGGCAACATTGATGACAGACTCACCAACACATCAAGGGCAATTACATGTTGCCCCCCTTGACCTTGCTCCAGCCCTAACGTCTCTTTGGCAACAGCAACCCACCGTTTTGATTGGGCGCTTTTTGGGGATTGAACGGCAGGGGGGAGAGTTTTGGCGCGATCGTCTTGGCTTGGGCGAACTGACCACGATTAAGTTTGCGCCCCAACCCCAACAGGATCTGATTCAGCTTTACGTCCCCGAACGATTGCCGTTCCCGAATAGTCCGGCTTTTCAGGGGCGACTGCTCACCCAAATTCTGCGATTGTGCCGAGGGGGGATGCTCGGCCAACGCCACGGCCGCCATCGCCCACCGGAATGGATTAGCCCGCTTAAGCGTCCGGTGGTGATTATTGTGGAAGATACGCCGCTCCGTCGCCAGGTGAGCACGGCGTTAGCGGCGGAGTTTGGTTCAGTGGTACAGCTTGAAGTCCCCCATCTTGAACCCGAGAGCATTTTGGTGAGTGGCTGGGACTTTTGGCAAGCGCATCAGGACGAGCTGCCGCCGCCCCAATTGCTGATTATTGCCACGCTCCCGATTCCTTCGATGGAAAATCCGCTGGTGGCTGCCCAGGTGCAGCAGCGCAAGCAACAACGTCAAGACTGGTTTCAAACTTATCTGCTGCCTGTAGCATTGCAACGTCTGCAACGGGCGGTGCTCCCGGTGCGCGATCGCCAAGGGGTGGTGGCGCTGCTGGATAACCGCGTCAACCACCGCAGTTACGGGGCGCATATTTTCCAGGCTCTCGAACCGTATGCTCGGATCAATTACATTGATTTTCAGAGTCTGGAGAGGGTTTAGAATTTACTACTAGATTGGCTATTTTAGGGGAGTGCAATCGTTACAATAGAACTAAAGATTGCAGCCGTTGCAGCATCAAATCCATGACTTCTGTTGCCATTCTCCCTATCACTAACCCTGATGGCCAGACTGCCTACCAAGCTATTTCCGGTGACCGCTACGCTATCGGTAAAACGGCTGGGGAAGCTCTTGATGCCCTCAACGATCAACTTCCTGACCTCAGTTGTGCCCCCTTGATGTTGTTTCAAAGCTTTCAGGGCGATCGCTTCTTCAACGCGACCCAGAAACACTGCTTGGCTGAATTGATGCAGCAGTGGCGCAATGCCCGTGACCAAAGTCAGGCTCTAGAAATGCAACAACAAAGAGAAGAAAAACGCTTGGCTAGGCATTTACATCAGCATGGTGCTGTTCATATTTCTCAACTTTTTGATAACAATGAAATTCAGTGTTTCAAGCATATTGTTGAGCAGAATATCCAAGTCACTCCCCAAGCCATGATTTTTTGATGTCGACTAGTGGAGAGGGCTATCGAGGAGTTAATACCTTTGGAACTCAACTTACAAGGTTTGTCTGAAGGAGAACCTCTAGTGAATTCACATCGGTGTCAACTAATGCAATCTAAATAACACCTCACTCTAGAATACAAAAAAACACTCGATAATATAAAGATATAATGGTAAGCCAGCAAGCTGAGAGACCTGAACTAATTAAAAAGATCTTACATCAAGTTCGTCAACCAGAAAAAATCTTGGTGAAGTCAGCTCAATATAACCAAGTTAGCCGGTCTTTGACCTCACAGATTCTTTGTCCCCAAAATACTTTATTTCCAAATAATCAACTCACTGAGGTGACAGGTAGTCAAATTTTAGATACTGTATCTCAGGTAGGCTATATATTTATTGGCAACTTAATTATTCAGGACTTGAGTTTTGGTTTTTTACAATTTGAAGACTATTTACTTAAGCTAAACTCTCATAAAGTCAATTTGGTTGATCTACAAATATCTTTCTTAAGACCAATCTTACATCAGCATACATTTCAAGTTGAATTTAAGTTGAGCAAAAACCCTGTCCAGAAAAAGAGTCATTGTCTAATCCCATTTGAGTTTGTGGCATTTCAAGAAAACAGTCGCCATGTTCGGAAGAAGGTTTTTACAGGCTCACTCGTTGCATGCTATCGATTTTAGATAGTTGTTATTTATAAGAAACAAGCTTATGTTGCCCCAAAAATACCTTAACTTGCTCGATGAGCTAGATACAGATTCTCAGCAACATTCTCTGGGAACGTTGAGAGAACACCTGTTAGGAACTTATCAGCTTTTAATTGAATGGGGGAACCCAGAATATCTAGCACTAGGTGGGCTATTCCATAGCATTTACGGAACACAAAAATTTTCAGTTCAATCGATTAGTCTCGATCAGCGCCCTTACGTTGCAAGAATTATTGGCGAAGAGGCTGAAAACTTGGCATATTTATTTGGTGTAACAGAACGCCAAGGTTTTCTCTACGAAGCAGGGAAACAAGAACCTAGATTGTGGAATTTTATTGATCATCAATTAATTCCCACAACCTTAAAAACGATCAAAGACCTTATCGAAATTGAAGTTGCTAATGCTGTTGACCAGCAAGCACTCTGTGTGGCAGCAAATCCTCAAATGATTGCCCATTGCCAACACGTATTAGCCAGAGGAGCTTATTATATGTCCTCAGATGCTAGGACTGCTCTAGCTCAGATGATTGAAGAAACTCAAGTTTAATGACCTCTACCCTTATTAAGGTGTGCAACGCTTTTTAGCCAACACAATCGCCCATGTCTCTAACCCTCACAACCCTAAGCCAATCCACCTGCTTTGGTGGCCAGCAAGAGGTGTATAGCCACCATTCTGAAGCCTGCAACAGCACAATGCGGTTTGCGGTGTATCAACCCCCCCAAGTTGAAGGTGGCCCTGTTCCCGTGCTCTATTTCCTTTCGGGTCTCACCTGTACCGAAGCCAATTTCATCACCAAAGCGGGAGCCCAGCGCTATGCAGCCGAAGCGGGTTTGATGCTGGTTGTGCCCGACACGAGCCCCCGTGAGACAGGGATTCCAGGCGAAGACGAAGATTGGGATTTGGGCAGTGGGGCGGGCTTTTATGTGAATGCGACCGTTGACCCTTGGCGATCGCATTATCAGATGTATCGCTATGTGGTGGAGGAGTTGCCTCAGGTAATCACGGTGAATTTTCCAGTAAGAAGCGATCGCCAAAGCATTTTTGGTCATTCGATGGGCGGTCACGGAGCGCTAATCTGTGCTTTGAAAAACCCGGAGCAATATCGCTCTGTTTCTGTGTTTGCGCCGATCGCCGCACCGATGCAATGTCCTTGGGGTCAAAAAGTCTTTACTGCTTACCTCGGCACAAATCAGACCCAGTGGCAGACTTATGATGCTACTGAGCTGATCAAAGCTGCGGGCAAACAAGTCTTCCCGGATATCCTGATCGATCAAGGTGCAGCCGACCCATTTCTAGAGCAAAATCAGCTCCTTCCTGAACAGTTCGCCGCCGCCTGCACTGCCGTTGGCCAACCTCTCACCTTCCGCACCCACCCCAGCTACGACCACGGCTATTATTTCATCGCCACGTTTGTCGGTGAGCATATTCGCTACCACGCCAAAGCTCTGAACTTTGAACCCTGAACTCTGAAACCAATCCAATGCTTGCACTCACCTATCTCGATACTAATAGTTGGCTGATTGAATGGGCGGGCCAACGCATTTTGCTTGACCCCTGGTTTGTGGGGCCGCTTACGTTTGGTGATATGCCTTGGCTGTTTAAGGCTGAACGCCTCACCCCTCGGGAGTTTCCTGCCAACATTGACCAGATTGTGCTTTCTCAAGGTCTGCCCGATCATGCCCATGTACCGACGCTTGAGACATGCGATCGCGCCATTCCGGTCATCGCCTCCCCCAGCGCGGCCAAAATCGCCACAGACTTGGGCTTCCAAATGGTTCATGCTCTCGAACACGGTCAGCAGCACGAAGTAAATACAGATCTCATCATTACCGCTGTACCTGGTTCCCCCGTCGGGCCGAATCTGCTTGAGAATGGCTATGTCTTCAGTCATCGTGGTGAACAGACCAAGCTCTATTACGAACCCCACGGCTACCACTCGGCAGAACTTGATGCGTTTGCGCCGTTGGATGTGGTGATTACGCCGTTGATTGATCTGAAGCTGCCTTTGGTAGGGACGGTGATTGGGGGCCAGGCGCGATCGCTCCAGTTGGCCCAGCGGGTGCAGCCCCAGGTGATGTTACCGACTGCGGCGGGGGGGGATGTGCAAGTGACGGGGTTGCTGAATCGGTTGCTCAAGGCAGAGGGGTCGGTTGAGCGTTTTCGGGCGAGTTTGCAGGCGCAAGGGTTGGCGGTGCAGGTGCTTGAGCCACAGCCTTGGCAGCGGTTTGAGGTGGTATTGCCGGAGAGCGCGATGGTTTGAGAATGTTTAGTCTGACTGGTGGATTAAGGTAGATTGCTTGTTTAGAAGATGTTGGATAATTGGGAGAGCGATCGTGGAAGTTGAGCATAAAATGGTTCGAGCATTTGCTGACATTGAAAAACTCCAACGCTATCAGCTCCGTGCGTTGGGGTTATCTGACTACACAATTCGCCAGCTTGTTAAATCTTTGGCGTTCTCCACCAATGGTCAAGCTCACCAATATTTAGTTGCAGACCTCAAACAAGCCATTCAGTATCGTTTAGAGCACTCCAACATCACCCCAAAAACTCAAGCTACCTTGCAGCAGGCCCAGCGCCTGCTCTTGGGTCAATCTAATGTGATACAGGTTGATTTCCTGCGGAATGTGCCCCTGGATGAAAAGATCCGCCGTTTGCATTATCAAAACGAGCAACTCTTCCGTGAGGAGCAAGAACTACGACGTAGGACAGAAGCTGTGCTACATGAGGCACGTCAGGCGATCGGACAGTAAAACTATAGGCGGCAGCGTCCCAAAAGATGCCTGTCACAGCAGAGCCACATGGGAAGGAGGGAGCAAAGCTAACGCTCATAAAATTTCTACATCTCCCAATGGTCTTGGCCATTACTGTCTACCCAAGCTTGGGTTTTGTCCCAGACATTGCAAGGTAGGTGTTCGATGGGTTGGAGGGTTTCAGTTTGGGCAAATTGAATTGTGGTGAATTGCACTTGTTTGAGCAGGGCTTGCAGGTCGGGTTTGAAGTTGTTGATATTCAAGGGGGTAGCTGGCACACGAACCCGTTGGTAAGGTTCAGCAATAATTTCATCTTCCCAGTAGGGATGCTCATAAACAAACAGATTAAGCTTTTGAGCCGAGTCAATAAACTTTTGATGGCTGCGCTTATGGTAATAGATATTCTTTCGATAAACACGTTGAATCTGAGCAGAAGATAAGGTCTTCAGTTGCACATACTGCCATAGCGCAACGTGACTATTGATATCTTTATATTTGTATAATCCATTAGCTGATTTCGGAATTGCACCTGCATATTGATGTAGAAATGTGGCAATATTCCCATCTGCATCGATACCAAACCATTCAGAAGCAAAATAGAATACATCAATTCTTTCTCTTGCTACATCAAGCCACTGTTCGTTACCTCGCCAAGTCGAACATCTCGTATGCTCTAGAGGTTGAACTTCTGCATCTGTAAGGAAATTTACAGTTTTAAATTGAGATTTACTAAACTGTAGTTGAAGGTTTAGTGTCAGCTCTTCAATTTTGAGGGGACGTTTGGGGATTGCGTGCCGTTTATATGGCAGTACAACTCCATGATCGTAATTCATATATTTGAATAGTCCCCAAGCAACTACATCTTCACGATCAATTGAATATTTCAAGTCTAGAGATTCTTTGATTGAAGATATGCGATCTAGGGCTTTTGGAGCAGGACAAAAGTTATTAGGCAAAAGCTTAGGATCAAACAGCATACATGAGTGAGGAACAGCACCGTTCTCGCCTGAATCAAACACTGCAACATGACCTTCTCCATCCACCGCGAACCATTCCGTATCCATGCTGTGGGCTGCGGGATAATCTTGTGACATGATTTAACGCTTCTCTAATTCTCAACAATACTGCTCACTTAGGTTTTAGAGGATAAGGATGACCTTCTCGTTCATTCCCTTGAGTATCAACCCACCGAGCTGTTCCCCAAGTCTCACAAGACATGTGTTCAAGAGGCTGAATTAGTTCTGTTTCTGAGAATTTTAGATTTTTAAATTGAACTGTTTTACAAGTTTTTCCTAAAGCCGTTGGGATTTCGTTAACGTGCAAAGGATGGCTCGGTCTTATCTCTAGCTCATAGGGGTAAGGAGCACCACTACCACAAGTGTAATCTGATAATCCTAAGAGATGTAGGTATCCTTCATCTAAACAAATCAAATGAAACCGAGTTATCCTTCCATCTACAAGGGCATTTTTGAAAAACTGCTTGTGTTCTTCAACCCACATACGCTGAATGATTACAGTTGGCTTATTAGCCAATTTTAGAATTGCTATTCTTTCATCAGAGAAAAAATTGTATATTCCTGGATCTGTATTGAGGTGCTTTGGATTCAATAAGTCCAACCTGTCAAGAGTGGTTTGCAGCGCTTCATTTGAGACAAACTCAAATACCCAATCATCATTACAGATTGGTTTCTCATCTGATATAAGAAACTCTATGATCTCTTCAACTCTATCTTCGATCGCCCAGAATTCATGCTCATCAAGATCTCTGTATTTCTCCAATAAAGTTGCTACTATTTTCTCCTCATCCCCTTGGAATTGCTTGATTACATGAAATACCTCCTTCGGCCGGAGCAAATCTGGAAGTGATTCAGCCGAAGTTGCCAGTTCAATAATGGGTGACGATAAAGCATAACTCCAAAATGAAATAAAGTCTCTGACCACCTCAATTTGGGTCTCACGGGCGGCTTGTCTCCAAACCCAAGGAACCGCACCCCCTTCAGCAGAGCAGAAATAACCAATATTTCCTTCTGCATCCACCGCAAACCAATCCGTATCCATGCTGTGCGCTGCTGGATAATCCTGCACCATTATTCCGTACCTCCACAAAAAATCAACGGTAAACCCTCCAACGCTGCCGCCAACCCTGCCGCCGTTAACTCCGGCAACAGCCGCCGCGCCACCGTATATGAACACCAACCCACTCGCTTATCCCAACCAATCGAACAAAACCGAGGACTCGGGCCACAAACCGTCAGGCAACTCATCGACTGAAACGGCTGATGCCCTGCCACCTGAGCCAACTCCTGGGGCGTCGGTGTATCCTGCCCCCGCATCGGCAAATAGACAATGCGCTCATTACTAATCCCCGCCGATCGCACTCGTTCTGCGGCTTGCACTGCGGCGGGGAGTTGCGATCGCGCCACCAGAAAATTAATCCCGCTGCGAATCTCGGCTGCTGCGAGGTCTTGGACTTGCGCGATCACTCGCTCCACCTCTTTGGCATGATCAGGGAAATGGATCGAGAGATACACCTTATCCGGTTGAGCTGCAATCAAGCGATCCCAGCGTTCCCCCTGCAACAGCAACCCATGGCTGGTCAACGACCGAAAAACCTGACCCCGCAACTGGGCCAGCAGTTCAAATAGCCCTGCATATTCCAACGGTTCCCCACCGCCAAACGAAACTGCCTTTGTGCCCTGCGCGACACAGTCAGTGATAAACGTCACCAGCTCATCCACTGTCCAGGTGGTGTCCCCCGCCGGGTTGCTGTGGTTATAGCAAAAAGCACACCGCTTACCGCAGCGGTTGGTTAGTTCAATGGAAAGACGCTCAACGACCATGACTACTCTGTAGTTATTCTTGTAACAAGGTTGTAAATCGTGCTTAAAAAATCTCTGTAGTCTTTACAGATTACAGTCTACAAGTCTCGGCGCGAAAAAAGAGCCTCCCCGTGCCATTCGTAGCTGTGATGGCCACCATACCTCAGCTCTCCAAGGGAGATGGCCCACGGGGGCTCTCAGCTCAAAGCTGCAATCTTCGTACTCTAACCAATCTCCATTCACTCGCCAGCCCACATGATTGGCCAGTAAAATATAGCTCTTGCGGACCTCATCATAGATCCGCTTCTGGACGCTAAACCCAAAGCGGCCATTGCTGTGCTGTAGCCAGAGCTGGTCAATGGTGCGCAGATCGCGGCAGGGGAACTGCTCAATATCCAGCTTTCTTAGCCAGCCCTCGTTTTCACGCGATGCCACCCAGAGCATTAAACGCCAAGTTTCTTGGTCGGCTGCTTTGAACTGTTGGGTAGCTAAGAGCCGCTGGAGCTTGCGATAGTCTGTTTCCACCACTCTCCATCAACTCACTCAGAACGCCATTCTGAGGTTTCCATCTTCAGACACAATGACAGTCCCCCCACTGAAAGTCCCGATTAAGATCTCACCAGATAGGGTCTGTCTTGATAAAAGTGGCGCACCGGGGAGTGCTCGCCAAGGTTGAACACGCCATTTGGCATCTAACCCGTATGTCAACTCGTAAATCACTCCATCGTTGGAAGATTTATGTGCTAGTCCAGCAACAGCAATCTGTTTTGTTCTGAGGGTATAGAGATTATGAATATTTTCTTGGATCAAGGCATAACGCTCACCATTGTCTGCAATGAAAACAAGCTCTCCGCCCCATTCGCCCCGATCGCTTCCCACCAGCCAACCATCCTCAACTCGAAGTGCAACATTCGGTACTTGCGTAATTTGTTCACAATACTCAAGAAGCTGCTCATCAGTGATTTCAATTACAGCGTCGTTTTCTTCACACCCCACCTGTTCAGCGTTATCGCTTTCGCCATAACCGATGATCTCTCTTTGGTAGGAGAGCTTCTCAAGCTGTTCTCTCGCCGCGATCCGGTTTAATTTCGCTCCTGTGGCGTTTTTGGCTGTGGTGTCATCTGTTTCTGAGTTGGGCTTGTTCAGAATTTTACGTAAGCGATCGCCCAAAGCTGGAAAGGTTGCTGGTTTTAGGCCATTCGGGCAAATCAATACACAACCACCGAAATGATCGTACGCAAAAAATTCAGAAGGGAAGTTGTTGTAATTCAATGTGTAAGACTTCGAGGTTCGAATATGGAACAACGCCTTCTTCGCCTGTCTTCGCACGGCTGGATGCCAATGTTCTTGGGCGGTAACGGCAAGTGCATCTTTAGCAGATTTTGCTTCAAGTCTTCCCAAAGATTGGGCCGCAATCCAATTGATTTTGACATCGCTTGAATCATTTAAAATCTCAATGAGTTTAGGGATCGCTTTTTTGTATCCGATAAAGCCAATGGTTCTCGCAGCCGCCCGCCGGATATTCCAATCAGGATGACTCAATAGCTTTGAGACCTCTCCACCCGCATCTTGTGCAGATTTTCCGGCCTCTGATATATCTCTGAGGAGCGTAACCTTTGGTTCTCTCCTCAACATCTCAGCAAAGATCTGACCACGATAGGTTGACGGAATGCCAATTAACGCATGGTCAATGTGCTCTCTTAACTCTGGCTTGGCTTTGTATAATTCCAACAAGTCATCTTCAAGAACCAGTCCAGCTTTGTCTAAGTGATGCACTATTGTGAGGACGCCTCGCAGCAAGTTAGTTGATGATTGAGCATCATTCAATATTTTCCTGAGTGCTAATGCTGCCTCTTGCTGCGCGACTGGGTTCATGTCCTCAAGAGCATGACCCAGCAAGTCGTAAACCTTATAATCTTGTCCATTGTTGGCCGTTGCCGCCTTGATCATAAAAGGAATCGCTCTAGCCCCTTGGAGCCGCACAGCGTAAACTTCCTGATTGTGTGGACTATTGGTAAGCAAATATCGCTTTACGGCTTCTTGGGCTGCCTGTTCGCTCTCAATTCTCCCTAGGGCTCCTGGGAGCCAGCCAATTCCACGATCTAAGCCAGCAATAATGTCTGGAAGATACTTCGCGTCGATGTGAGTGCAATCCCTGAGAGTTGCGGCTGCAATCTCGGCGATGTCCTGATCCGGATGCGACAGCATTTTGACCAAATGAGGAATGGCTCTCTGCTCATGCTTCAGGAGCTTTTTAATATAGGCCTGTTCCTTCTGGCTGAGACTCGATTCTCCATCGGGGATCTTGTCGATTTGAGCCAGTAACCCATCCAGTGTCTGGCGCTTTTCAGCATACACAACACCAATTTGTAGAAGGCAGATGGTGAGTCCGATCGCGACAATGCTTCTGATTCTCATCAAAACGATGAATTGAGGAGTCTGTTATAAGACTAAGTCAGAATTGAGGCCGTTCTACACCAACCACGGATGGGCTAAAAAATAACTCGTCACCGACTTTGCATCCACCACCATCGGCTGCGTCCGCACCGTCTCCTCAAACTCCAACGGACTCATCAACACCACCTCAATATCCTCATCCTCATCCTGTTCTGGCGGTGTGGCCAACTTCTCCAAACCCTGCGCCAAAAACGCATAGATATATTCGTCTGAATAACCCGGCGCCAGGGGAAACTGGCCTAAGTTGCGCCATTGGCTAGCGCGATAACCAATTTCCTCTTGGATTTCCCGCTCAATGGTCTGGGCTGGATCTTCGCCCACTTCCACCGTGCCCGCTGGAAACTCCAATAAACGCCCCTGCACCGCAAACCGATATTGACGCACCAGCACCAATTTCCCCTCTGGCGTCATCGGCACAGCCAGAGCACCCCCTGGATGACGAATACATTCCCAACTGCCCTCCGCCCCATTGGGCAGACGCAACCGATTGACATCGAACGTAAATTTGCGGCCTTGATAAAACAGTTGCTGCTGGAGCTGTTCAGGGGCTTCAGTTTGGAATGACATAGATAAGGAGCAATGAAAAATCAGCACGACTATTTTGACATTGGGCGTGACATCAGGACTGTCTTTCTTGCCAAGGTGAAGCTAGCTGATATCGTCTTAAGTTTCAGCGATACTCCGAATAAATACAGGAGAACCATTGTGCGACGCGAGTACTCACCTTAAGAAAAAATGAATATTTGTAACTAAATGAAGTTTTTTTTATAATTTATTCACACAAAGTTTTAATAAATCTCCCATATCATGGCTCATCGTTTCGCAAAACGGCTACTGCTCCCCCTGCTCACGGCGGTTCTGGTGTTCGCCTCCGGGTTTATTGCCCAGCCTGCTCAGGCGTTTGATAACCCTGACCTGCTGCCCGAGCACGATACCCCGATCGTGGACTTGGCGAACTTCTTGCCCAAAATTCAAGAAAACAAGCTGGTTCAAGACTTCCTCAACTTTGAACAAGAAACAGGCTGGAAGTTACGGGTACTTACGCAGTATGACCAAACGCCTGGACGGGCGGTTATCCCTTACTGGGGTTTGGATGATCAGAGCATTCTGTTGGTAGCCGATGCGCGGGGTGGGAATCTCCTGGCGTTTAGCGTTGGGGACAAGGTTTATGACTTGCTGCCTCGCACCTTCTGGATCGAGCTGCAAACTCGCTTCGGCAACATGTATTACGTCCGTGAAAATGGCGAAAACAATTCGATCGCCACAGCCATGACCACCGTCAAGCAATGCCTAACCAATGGTGGCTGTGATGTAGTGCCTGGCTTGCCCCGTGAGCAGTGGATTTTGACGCTGATCACCTCTATTCTTGGCGGCGTTATTTGTGGTTTAGCAGCAGTTCCCCGTAAGGAAGGTCAGATTATTGCTTGGCAATGGGCGCTGATTTTCTCTCCCCTGTGGGGCATCTTATTCTTGGCATTCGGTATTGGCCCAGTTGTTACCCGCACCTCCGACTGGTTGCCGTTGTTCCGGAATGTGATGGGCTTTAGCATGGGTTTGTTGGTGGCATACCTTGCACCGATGATGAGTGCATCCCGTCCGTCTGAGACCTAGATATTCAGTTTGCAATTCGCAGTTTGCAATTTCTCCCGTAGGAATGGGATTGCAGCATAAAGTTTAAGCAGCGAGATCAGAAAACCTGATCTCGCTGCTTTTTGGTATTTTGGCTCGTTACCAGGCAGAGCCGCAAACGGTGCATGTCACGACAGAGCCATGACACGAGGGAAAACGCTATTTTCTTCCGCTTTCAATTACTGAATGCGCACTACACCTGCTTAACCTGCTGGAGATACCACCCGCGGGCAGTATTGGCGATCGCCTTGCTGACCTGCTTCCAAGTCAGACCCGATGCTGCCAGTTCAGCAGTGCTTTCCTTTTGGATATCTTGACCCATCCACTTCAGGAAGGGGCCAATGTTCTGGATATCAATCCCGCCCACAGCCGTTGCCCCCTGCTCCAACCGGGCAGGTGTGACAAACAGCGCCACAAAATCAGCGATGCTCTGGGCAACTTCCGGGTCAATTTGTACGGCCTTGCGGGTTTTGACCACCTGGTGCTTTTCGCCTTTGGCCTTAAAGAGCAGTTCACTGTAGGAGAGGCGATCGCTTGCCACATCCTGGGGATAGAGCACGATACCTTCTCCCAGACCTTCAATGCCAAAGGTTTCAGCTACCCACGGGTCGCATTGCTCGATCGCGCCCACCTGAGTATTGAGCCGCTCTGCCTGGGTTTGCAATTGAGCGCGATCGCTAAAATCCAGCTCAAATACATCACCCTGATAAGGCAGCACAAACACATCAAGATGCTCAGGGAGCTGAGCACGAATCTGTTCCGGCTCCACAATTAAGCGAGCGAGCTGACCGTTGATGCCTCCCACTTGCAGCGCAAAAACCGCAAAAATACGCTGTTCGAGCTGAGCGATCGCAGTCCGTTTCTGGATACCTTTACCGCACCATTCACCAAAAATGGTTAGGTGCTGTTCCGTAGCCAGAGTCTGGAAATAATCCAAATTAGCTGTAACCCAAGCTGCAAATCCAGCATTGTCAGCCTGGGGGGTGATGATTTGGCTGCGGCTTTGTACTGCTACGCAGCGATCGCTAAAAATTTGCACGCCGCCATTGGTGCCATCCAGTTTTACCTTCGCCCGATAGCAGATCTTGGGCGCTTCCCCTCGCAGTTCAAACCCTCGACAGAGGTTGTGGAGCAGCTCAATGCTAGGCCATTTTTGCAACGTAACCGTATCGGTCACTTGCGCTTGGCAATATTGCGCGGATAAGTTTGTCCCCACTGGCTCGGAGACTGTGCCCAATGCCATCCCTGCGGAGAGGCAACCCCGCAATTTGGCAGGTTTAATCTTTGTCCCATCCTTGAGTGTGGCTCCGATGAGGGCAACGGCGACAGTGTCACCCGGTTCGTAGCAATTCTCTAGGTTGGCAACGATTTGCACGGTTTCATAGCCGTCGGCTCCCATCTGATAGAGGCGCAGGGCGTCGGCATTAGGATGGGATTGAACGTCGTAGACTTGTAGGGCAATCACAGACATGGGCGCGACCTCCAGTTGTTTGTAGTATATGAACCTCAATATACTACAAGAGAATTACAGAGAAAGTCTAATGGTGAGCGGAAATGCTGACGCAAGAGGTGTAACGTCAGTGAATTATTAGGGCGCGTCGTCATTTAAAACCAGAAGCCTTAGTAGGACAGGCGATAGAGCGCCCGACCCAAAAACAAGCAAAGGGGCTGTAAGGCAGTCATGGTAAGCGTTGGCCATCTAACTGACAACAGCCCCTAGAGTCTGCACTGAATCCCAGAGCCATTCAGGATCGCTTACAAAAGTTTAGAATCAACCATTTCCGCCAATCCTTTAATCTGCTACAGCTTAAAATCGTATATTTTATATATAAATAACTTACGTTTGTTGTCCTTGAGTAATCATGATGAGAGAGAATAACCTCTTAGCTTCAACTGTACTACTGATTGCATCCAGTCTAACAATTGGGAGCTTTGGTAAAGGTGAACCAGCCAAAGCTGCAGTGATCACCTTCGATGATGCGATTCGGGGGGCTAGTGAGTATCAGTTTGATGGTGATGGAGATGGTATCAATGATGTCATTTTCTCCACAGAAGATCCGTTGGGTTTTAATACTGCTGGGCCTGGCCCCAACATGAGCTTTGTGCAGGAACCAGGTCTTGAAGGGACTTCCCTGCTCAATACAGATTTACGAGTAGACTTTTTAGTGGGGGCAACGGACTACCTACAATTTGGTTTTGCTTTAAATACGGGTCGAGAATCTAACGACGTATTCTCAAATATAGAAGTATATGACAAGAACAGTCAGCTTCTCACTTCTGTTACCGAGTTGGCGAAGTTTACTAGCCCCAATGGTTCAGGGCGAAGTTCTTTTCCGGAAGGTCTGCTTAAAGCGACTTTTCAAGGTACAGCCGCCTATGCCAAGCTCAATTTTAATAGTGACTCTAGTCGCTATATTATTGATAATTTTGAAGGCAATTTTGGTAGCACTGAGGTTCCAGAACCGCTGGCGACGCTTGCCCTATTAGGAATTGGTGTTGTGGGGCTTAACCTCCGCCGCCGCAAGCAGTAATCCTAAATCCACGGTCTAGTACCGCAGGGCGGAAGTTCAAAGTGCAGAGTTCAAAGTTCAAAGTGTCTGTATGACAGATATCGGGTGGATTTTGAATAGGTGGCTTACTTCCGCCGTCGAGTACTAGGTACCAAATATTGCGAGGTTCGGGGCTGGTTTGCAAACCAGCCCCTTGCTTGTTGACCATTAGCACAGGACAAATCACCCAAGGCAAACATAAGGAACTTTGTCTACATGGTTCTATAGCAAGGCTAGCTCCAGCGAGGATATTCTACAAAAATCTAAAACTCTCTTTTGGTAAGCGATGTTCACCCTAACGCAATGTCCTAACCTTCTACCAACTCGGGTGAAGTCCTGCCTGCTCTGCCTGTAGACAATGGCAATGAACCCCTGCAATAGAGGTCAACTCCTGGAAGCTATGGTTCGGTTTCCCACACTCCGAAATAAGAAGATGTATCTGTATTCTTTGGAGAAAAAGGATTTCCCTTGATTTTTGCTTTTTCTGTCAAGTTCGGTTTACCGTACTCGGGTAACTACAGAAATTGCTACAGTGAACGAGAGCGATCGCTCATCCCATTGCTCTCAACCCACCTTTGGAAGTAACCCCCATGACCACCATCCCCAAACTCTTGCTCGTTGACGATGAGCCCGGCCTGCGCGAAGCCGTGCAAGTTTACCTGGAAGACGACAACGAATTTGCCGTCACTGCCGTTGCCAGTGCTGCCGAAGCCTGGGATGCCCTGGAACGAGATAGCTTTGAGCTGGTGATCTCCGACATTATGATGCCTGAGGTGGATGGTTATCAGTTTTTAGATAAGCTGCGGGCCGATCCCCGCTTTGGCACTGTGCCCGTGGTCTTTTTAACCGCCCGGGGTATGACCAGCGATCGCATTTTGGGCTACCAAGCGGGTTGCGATGCCTATTTGCCTAAACCTTTCGAGCCCGATGAACTGATGGCGATTGTCCGCAACTTGTTAGCTCGACGGGCAACCCCAGAATCTAGCAGTGATGACAGTGCCAAGCTCGAAGCGATCGCCCGTGAGTTGGCCACGATTAAGAGCATGTTGAACCAAAACCCCAGTGGTGGCATTAAGCCGACCGCATCCCCAATCAAAATTGATCTCACCCCCCGTGAGCAGAGTGTTTTGGATTTGGTGGCGCAGGGTCTGATGAACAAAGAAATCGCCAGCCAGCTTGAAACCAGTGTTCGCAATGTTGAGAAATATGTCAGTCGTTTGTTTAGTAAGACCGGTACTAACAGCCGCACTGAACTGGTGCGCTATGCCCTTGAATATGGCTTAACACAATGACGTTAACCTAGAGCTCCCCCCTAACCCTATACCTCATAAGGCTTCTATCGTTTGTAATCCTTGGTTGTTGGTCGATAGAAAATATTAAGTTATCTAACAATATGTGACGCAAATCACAGCAAAGTAAACAAGAAACTTGCATTTCGCAAAAAAACTTCAGTATATTAGGAGCATTCGCAATAAAAAACAAGCTGTGCAGAAATAAAAGTCAGGGATTGCAGGTCAGCGCACAGCCCCACCTATAACAAAACTTGACGATCATGCAACTTAATAATCAACCCATCAAAGAATCCGTCAGTCTTGCCTTAGCTTTGACATTGATGAGCTTGGGTATCCTCACCCTAATCTCAACCAATCTGGGCTTTATTGACTGAACTCTGGCGAAACACGAGTTTAGCTCGACATCTTCAGCAAACATCATTATTTCCTTTAGCGTTGCTGTCAGGGTAGGTAAAACACCTGCCCTATTTTTTGTTTTATGAGCTTTGTTTTATGAGCGCCAGAGGCGATCGCTCACCCGACAAACTTGCACCATCTCAGCCACATCATGAACTCGCAGGATATCTGCACGGGTGGCGATCGCGGTAGCACAAGCGGCCGCTGTCCCCCAAACCCGCTCTTTCGGATTAGGCTGTTCCAAAATATGGCCAATAAAACTTTTACGTGAGGGGCCAATCAATAACGGTGCATTGAGGGGGTCAAATTCTCGCAGACGTCGGAGTAACTCAATATTTTGCTCGGTTGTTTTGGCAAAGCCAATGCCGGGATCAAGAATAATCCGCTCCTGTGCAATCCCTGCTTGGGCGGCTAGTTCCAGACGATCAGCAAAAAAGGTACTGATCTCAGCAATCAGATTCTGGTAACTTGTCCGCGTCTGCATGGTGGCAGGCGTGCCTCGGATATGCATTAACACATAAGGGACAGACAGTTGTGCCACAGTGGCATACATCTGTTCATCAAAGGTGCCCCCCGAAATATCATTGACCAGGTTTGCACCAGCCGTCACAGCAGCCCCTGCTATCGCAGCCCGACTGGTATCAATTGAGATGGGCACATCAAAGCGCGATCGCACCGCCTGGATAATGGGAATCACCCGCGCCAGCTCTTCATCCAGGCTAATTTGTTCTGCCCCTGGCCGCGTTGATTGGCCTCCCACATCAACAATGTCTACACCTGCGGCCACCATCCGTTCCACCTGAGCGATCGCCGCCTCAAGCTGATTAAATTCGCCCCCATCGCTAAAGCTATCGGGCGTCACGTTGAGGATGCCCATTACATAGGTGCGTTCTCCCCAGTTAAAGGTGCGATCGCTGAGGATGAGGGGGGTGAGTTGGCGCGGATCAACAGTCATGATTGCAACATCAGGCGAGGTTTGTCGTTTTCTTGAACATAAAGGTCAAGAAAAACGGCGTTGCATAATTGCGAGAGGAAACCGCCCTCTTCCCCAGCCCTTCTCCCACTGGGAGAAGGGAGCAAGAAGCCCTCTCCCACTGGGAGAGGGTTGGGTGTAGAGCTATGCTCTTCTCGAAGAGTGGGTAGCGAAAGATTCATCTTCAAAATCAGCAACGCCTCAAGAAAAACAATTGGTTATTCTGTAGCGCAGGCATTTTATTCGTTGCAGGCTAGAAGCCTGCGCTACGGTTGAAAGGAATTAATCAGCTTACTGATAATTCACAATCCGAGCAAAACCTGCCGGATCAAGACTCGCCCCACCGACGAGTGCGCCATCAATCTCTGATTGGACCATGATTTCGTCCACATTCCCCGGTTTGACCGAACCACCATATTGAATGGTGACATCGGAGTTGGTCAGTTGACTGCGAATCACACCGATCACACGGTTAGCTTCATCGGCTGCGCAGGTATCTCCTGTGCCGATCGCCCAAATCGGCTCATAGGCAATCACCAAATTGGTTTGATCCACATCCACCAGATCAATCTTTAGTTGTTTCTCAATGACAGCTTCAGTTTCTCCTGCATCCCGCTGGGCCTTGCTTTCCCCCACGCACAAGATAGGAGTCAAGCCGTAGCTCTGAGCGGCTTTCAACCGGAGGTTCACCGTCTCGTCAGTTTCCCCGAAATACTGCCGCCGTTCACTGTGACCGACGACCACATGGGTGATGCCGGTTTCTTTGAGCATGGGCCCAGAAATCTCCCCCGTGTAAGCCCCTTGGGCTTCCCAATGGATGTTTTGCGCGCCCAGGCGCACATGGCTACCGTGCAATTGCTGAGACATGGTATGGAGGTTGGTGAAGGGCACACAGAGCAAGACTCCTCGCTCGGGTGCACTCTCTTGAATCTCCGGCAAAAAGGCTGCCAAGAACTCCTTAGCCTCCGCCTGAGTTTTGTACATTTTCCAGTTCCCGGCAATTAAAATTTTCCGCACAGCTCTTAAATTTAAAAATCAATCAATAAATAATGTCTGCAACACAGCGCCATTCAGACTCCAGAGCACAACGAACGTTCTCCGCAGCCGTCTAAAGCTTTATCAGTGTAGAACCTTGGGAGTCGCTTTGAAAAGCAGACCTATCACGGTGACGGATTTCAGACGAGGCGATCGCGCTCTGTCGGTTGTTGTAGTGTTGCTAAATCAGGGCCAATGGGTACAATCCCCCCCGGATTAATGGGGAACAGGGTTTGATAATAGTCCTGGCGCATTTGAGCCAGGTCACAGGTCTGAGCAATGCCTGGATGTTGGTATAGATCGCGCAGATAGCCCCAGAGATTGGGATAATCCACAATGCGGCGGCGATCGCAGCGAAACAGCCCATGATACACCGCATCAAAACGGATCAAAGTCGGGAAGAGACGGACATCTGCAAGGGTTAGCTGCGCTCCACAGAGGTAACGCTGCTGGGCTAGGTGGATATCTAGTTTGTTGAGTGTGGCGAATAATGTGGTTACAGCCTCGTTGTAAGCTGCTTGGCTTTGGGCAAACCCGCAACGATAGACCCCATTGTTCAGCGTGGTGTAAATCTCGTCATTCCAACGATCAATGTCCGGGCGTAGTGCCTCAGGGGACAAGTCGAGGTTGGGGTTCTCAGCAAACTCGTTCAGGGTACTGTTGAGCAGTTTAATAATCTCTGCACTCTCGTTATTGACAATCGCGCCAGTTTGCTTGTCCCACAGCACTGGGACGGTAGTGCGACCACGATAGTTGGGATGGGCATGACGATAAAACTGAGCCAGGGTTGTACAACCCTCATGGGCCGGGTCAAATGCCCAGCCGCCTGCTGCCACCGAGGCGCGAAGCACCACCACATCCACAGTTTTTTCTAGGCCTTTGAGCGATCGCACCAATAACGTACGATGGGCCCAAGGGCAACTCAGACCCACATAGAGCCGGTAGCGCCCCGTTGCCGCTGGATATTGCTCGGTACCAATCGCATCCAGAAATGTACTGTCAGGCCGTTGATAATCCCCCGTCGGCTTACTCGGCGCCAGTTGACTCATCATAATTTGCCAGAGGGTCTGCCAAACCCATTGGCCGGTTTGGATAATCGGTTGAGCAGGGAGGGCAAGGAGCATCATCTTAACCTTTCACCCCACTACTGGCTTCTGAGGGAATGATGTAACGCTGCACAAAGGTAAACAGCGTCAGGATCGGGGCGATCGCAATCACTGAACCTGCTGCAATCAAGCGCCAGTCGAGAGAGAAGGTACTGGCGAGGTTGGCGACCCCCAGCGGTAATGTGTAGAATTCTGGGCGATCGACAACGATTAGAGGCCAGAGAAAATCACTCCAAGCGCCAATAAACACAAAAATCGCTAACGTCACTAAAGCGGGTCGCACTGAGGGAATCATCACATGCCACCACAACCCCAACTCGGAGCAGCCATCCATCCGAGCTGCTTCTTCAAGCTCCTTGGGCACACCTTGAAACGCCTGCCGTAGTAGAAAAATCCCAAATGCGGAGGCGATCGCGGGGAAAATAATCCCCAGGTAGCTATTACGTAGACCCAACTGCACTGTTAGTACATAAAGCGGAATCATCACAATCTGAAAGGGAATCATGATCGTTGAGACAATCAAGGCAAAGATCGTATCTCGCCCCCGAAACGAGAGTCGTGCCAACGGATAGGCTGCCAGCGAACAAAATAGCAGGTTAAGGCTCACGGTCAAACTGGCCACGATCACACTATTGAGCAAATAGCGCCCAAAGGGGTAGGTTTGCCACACCGTTTGCAAATTCCCTAGCGTCGGAGACTGGGGAATCAGTTGCCCAAAGAATTCCCCGAGATTTTCTGGGGAAATGAAGACTTGCTCAGTGGGTGATTTAAACGCAGTGCTCACTAACCAGAGCAACGGAAACAACATCACCACAGTGATTGCCAAAAGTGTGAAATAGGTGGCAACAATCTTAACGGTGCGTTGGCGAGTAAGGAGTTGGTCAGGCATGGTGAAATGGCAAGAACACCCCTCTACTCATACCGCAAAAAAACCCGCTTCTGTGCAAATTCCATTCAAGGGTTGATCCCAAGGGTCGTGAGGCAAGGCTTCCATATGGGCAAATTCAAAGGTGATGCCGATCGCGGGGATCGCTCGCCAAGCAGGGTCAGCGAAGAGTCGATCGTAATAGCCGCCGCCGTAACCCAGGCGATAACCTACGCGATCGCACCCCACCGCTGGAATTAAAAGTAAATCCACAGCATTAGCGGCCAGCACAGGAGCGTCAGGGTTGGGTTCCTGAAGGCCATATTTGCCTTTGTGGAGGCGATCGCCGGGTTGCCATTCATGCCAAACTAGGCGTTTGCCCACACAACGCGGCAGCCCCCAACATTTGGGATAATCCGTGAGGAGTGGTGTTAAATCCGGTTCTTGACGCAGGGGCCAATAGGCCAAAATGATCTGTGCCTGCTGTACCAGGGGGGTCATCACGAGATGAGCACAGAGGCGATCGCTCCAGGTGCGCCATGTTTCAGGATGCAGGTTTTGACGCTGTTGCAGCAAGTTCTGCCGCCAGGCCGCTTTGGAGACCAAATTCATAGACAAAACAGTAAGGTTTTATGTTACCTTAATAAATCGTTGCGCTTTATGGCGCTAACACTTTACGGCTCGGTAGCTCAGTTGGTTAGAGCAGGGGACTCATAAGCCCAAGGTCGGCAGTTCAAATCTGCCTCGAGCCATTAAATTTACGCCCATACACCCCGATTTCGTTTGATTTGGATTGAACTGAATCGAACCTTTTTAAGATCAATCTTAGATCGCGGATCACGTAGATCATGACAGACCTACTGGATAGGCACATCGCAGTGATTGATGTGAGGATAGACAGGTTTTAGTTTTGGCGCGAGGTTAAAAAATGCTGGGTATTTTATACTTGTAAACCTGTCAAGTTCTGTTGCAGCTTTCAAAGTATTCAGAGATAACTATTTATAGACAGGACTCATAGGCATATTTTCAGGGCGAACAGAAGAAAACCTAACCCCAAGCTCTTTATAGGCATCCTTTGAAGCTTGGGTTAACTGATGTGTGAGCGTCCGACAGAATGCTTTGTGCTTATCAGTTTCAGGAATAATTAACCATCCATAAATTACTAGCATGATCATTAGAAAGTATCGCTTTCTATATTATAAGCGATCAGACTTGACTAGAATAAATAACTCTAACAAGACAGTCTGGATGTAGAATAAACGCTACATGCTCTAGCGATAGAAGCAGAATTTGCATTGTGGAAATATGCACAGCACCTTAAAGCCCCTCCCTACGATAAGTTGGAAGGACTGTCTGTTGAGGCAAGTTGCTAGAAGATAGTCCAGGGAAATATTTCTTAACAGTTAATGATCCAGTCGTGAGGTGATCGCACCAATCTTCGCTGGGGATTTCCTTGGTTTTGCGTCTCTGCCAGTGCCCCGACTTTCGGAGACTGGCAGAAAAATCATAATTAGGTGAAAATGGAGACAGAGGAGTGACCCCTGAGGTAGAACTATTTTTAGTTTAACCAGGGTTTTGTCGTTAGCAACAACACCAAAGGAGCTGTATGAACCAACTAGAAAAAATGCTCACCATGGAGCAACAATTCGCACTTCGGAAATATGCCCAGCACGCCCAGCATATCCCTCGTGCAGAGCTGGAGAAGCTGTTTATTGAGATCATCCGTCAAAAGATGGCGCAAGGGAATTTATTCAATCGGTTAATGCTAGGCGGAACCTGAGCCATTGAGGTCGAAGCTTGCTGCTGATAGCACGATCGTCCTCCTAATTCTATACAAGCCCGCAAAAGTTGGTCACACGGGCCAAAATATTTGTAGATAGCACTATGCATAAATTACATGATTTTGCATAATTAACCGCGGTCGCTACATCCCTTATCCTCTCATTGACTTCAGTCAGACTAATCACTTTAGATTACTGAATATTTGATTTTCTAAACTATTCCAACACAACCAGAAATAATGGGTTTTGCTCCTATTTTTGGGCGGGCTTGTCCGTTGGCATACTTCTAAAGCCTGTTTCTGAAATCAGTTCAAATCTTTAACGTTGGCTCTTTAACGTTAAAAACTCGCTTAACTTTGTTTTGTGAGAAATAGATAAAGAGGGGGAGAGCGATCGCTAGGTTAAGGATGTAAATCTGCGCATACATCGCAATATCGAGGAATAATCCAAAGAAGCTTGCCATCACGGATAGAAATTGAATCGTGAGCATCACTCGCCAAGACCAAGTTTTGAGCCGCCACAGGCTCCTCGCCAGTAGAGCTGCAAAGAATGAGAGTAGAATAAATGAGCAACCTAGGAAATTACCAACAAACCAGAACGTTGCCAATTCGGGAAGCACAGGATTTCCATTAAACAGAATGAAGTTCAAGAAAGCAGAGATCAGAAACAGCGGGGTGAAAACAATATTCAATAGGAAGTTGAGGTTACTGATATCTTCTATAAAGATAGAAACCATCAAAAATTCAATACCAATGAGAAAAGATATCGCAGCACCGATGGCTTGCAGGATTGTGATGATCTTAATATTGAGAGGGCGTTTCATATTTCAAACTCTAAGTTGAGTTTGATTATAGCGTTAAGTAACTGCAAAATTATTGTGGTCTCAGATCTAAGCTAGGTAGATAGTAAAGATCAATTATGAGTGAATTGATTTTGCTGCCAAGAAATCGACTATTTTTTCCTATCACGAGCTACTTGAAATTTCTAGAACTTCGTTACCCGATACACCCAAATATTACACAAGATCTCCTCTGTGGCTTTCGGCCAGATCACAAATGGATCCGTTTTCTCTACTAACTTCCAGTGCCCTGTAGCCTCTAGAGCATCCTGCTTCTCCCTAAAATTACTAGTTCTGTAGTAGTCAGAGCGGAGAGAGAAGACGAGCATTCCAGCCGGAACAGTAATCCGAATTAACTCATCAAAGGCGCTGCTAGGGGCATGCCCTGCTGTAAATACGCCCTTGGCAATCACAGCCTGATAGCTATTGGTCTCTAGTCGTAGGGGCTGCCCGAGCTCCTCTTGATAAAATGCAGTGTATATATTTTTTTTGCGGGCTTCTGCCATCATCTTCAGCGAGATATCTAAACCATCCAAATGGTGATAGCCGTGCTGATTCAAGAATTCTCCTACTAATCCTGTGCCCACGCCCACATCCAAAATCTTGGACTTAGTGGGGACGTATTTTGCAAAGACTTTGGCTATTTTCTGAGGGGTCGTCTTCCCAAAGAGTTCTGTCAGATCGCGATCGTAGTCTTTAGCCCATTGATCGTAACGTGCGGCTAATTCCTTAAGATTAGGTGCGGAATAAACCCATTCTGCTTGCTGGGGAATTTCACTCATCGTATCAATCTTTATCGATCAAAGTCATACTCTATTAAATTCGAAATGTATCACCGAGCCTGCCCCCAGAATCACCAACACGTTATTACAAAGCAATGGCACAATCACCAAGGAAATGGCGACCATTGGCTCAATCACGATCGCCAACAGCGGCAGACAGAGCATTGAAAAGCCTAAGCCCGTTACGCTCTTAGTAAACGCTGCCACCAAAGATGTAGGCGATCGTGGTGAGTTCCATTAACCACAACAGCCTGCCGCCGCAGCAACAGGGGGAGCCTCATCAATTTTGATGTTGTCTTCCGGGGTCAAGTCCTCAATATCCAAAGCAAACACCTCCCAGCGATTGCCATCAGGGTCAGTTACCCACACTTTATCCATCAGGGCATAGCAGCATTCGTTTTCGCGTTCTTCTAAGATCTCAAATCCGGCCGCTTTAAAGCGAGCGATCGCCGTCTTCACTTCTTCAAGCGTCTGTACCTGGATTCCCAGATGAGACAGTGTCCCCCGTGCAAATTCACCATCGCTCAGATTTAGCGTGAGGTTTAAGCCTGGATTTTCCAGATCAAACTTGGCGTAATCCGTTTTATATTTGGCGGGTTCGGTTTGGAACATCGCTCGATAAAAGTTCACCGAACGGGCGAGGTCAGCAACACGTAAAGCAACGTGGGTTCTAACGGTCATGGTTTTTGCTCCTAATCAATAAAGTGAATGATTCTCTTGGTCTTAGCGATACTCAATGAGCGATCGCTGAAGTAGAGCTGATTGTTGGTTGCGCAGCTTCTAAACTGAGCTACATTTCATGCGGATTGATGATCACACAACCAAAACCTTGAGTCTCTGCATCACCACGATTGGCATCTCCAAGGGCAGGAATCACCTCTGCAAAAGTAAAGCGCCGAAAGGGCCAACGTTCTGAACTATCGCATTCATGCAGCTTGCAAACGCAAACAAACAGCGGAATTTCGGGGTGTTTTTGATGCCATTCATTCAAAATTGCAGCAATGGGCGTGGTGGGATCATCTTGAAACCGACGGCTGGGGGGCTGGTGGTCAGCAGCGATCGCAACTTGCCCCCAGTTCAAAGCAATCAGGCTGATTAAGCTCGCAAGAATGTTCGATTTCATTAGGGTTGATAGAACTCGATGGCTCTACTATAGGTGCTGTTTTTGGGTGTAGCCTCCTGGCTTAAGCCAAATTATTTTTGTATTTTTGTAATTATCGAAATACAGAGTAAAAAATTTTTTTACCCTTTACTCACAACAGTTAGCATTTGTAGACGAGTCAGCAGGGGTTGCCAACACTAGATCGAGCACTTGATTGCGGGTGCAGCATTCCTCAAACAAGAAATCAATGAGATGTTTGAGGGCTTGCGATCGCGCACTATACCAGATCCATTGGCGATCTTTTTTAGCCGTGACGATGTCCACCTGACGCAGCTTGTCCAGATGATGAGAGAGTGTGGGGCCAGCAATGCCCAGCTCTTTTTGGATCTCACCAGCGGGTAAACCTTGGGGATAGGCCGAGAGCAGGAGCCGCACAATCTTGAGCCGGGTGGGCTGCCCCAGAGCTGCAAAGGCGGCGGCGATATCTGCGATCGCGGAATCATCAATGGTGGGTTCAGTGGGCATATTTTTATATTTATCGAAATACCGAAGTTTGTCAAGGCTGATTACTTAGGGCGTGTCGTCAGTTAACGCCAGAAGTCTGACGGGACTACGACGTTAGCGAAAGATCTCACTCGCAAGCAGGAGATTTACGCTTAGTCGGGGATTCCGGAATATTGGGTGGTGGATCTGCAACATCAGGAGCTGATTCGTTTTGGCAATCTGCATCAGGGTGTTTATCAACAAGAAATGCATCATCAGTCGGGGCTGGTTTCGCCTGTGGTGTTTCCGGATGTGGAAGTTGTGGTGCAGTGGTTGATGATGGTTTGAGATGAGGCTGGGTTGGGGCAATCATGGGAGATTGCCCTGACTGGATCTCCCCATCTGGTTAGCGATCGCGGTTTTCATCGGGTTCGTCGTCATCTAGGAGTCCGAAGATGGCGATTGTGCCTGCGATGGCGATTGTTCTATATTCACTATGGCAAAAATAGATCATGAGCACTACAATAGTGGTAAATACAGGTGCTCTATGTAATCATGTCGGACAGAACCAAGCGCATGGCTGATCGGTAACACTCTGATTTAGCGAGATAGCTCTGGCAAGAGTAAATCGGGTTTACTTTTTGCCGGAGGAATCTTGGTGTGGACGAAAAATCATAAAGAATCTCAAGGTAAAAGACAAAAATAATTATGAGTGCGTTTGGACGATTGAAACAAAACCTAAAGGAGCAACAAGAGCGAGGCTGTGAAACTAGCTCGACTATGAAAGAATTTGTCAAGGAGTATGACGAGCAGGCTCGGGAGGCAGAAGAAACTGTCCGGGAAAAGCAGAGCAGAGAGCGGAAGTAAAAAGCTACGATAAAAGTAAATAAAAAAATCTAAGTTGTCCGGATAATTGCTTTGGCTGATGTAAACGTAAGCGTTGTTTACATCCAAATCCCCTATGTCATCCTACGAAGACTTTAAAAAGAAGGTCAATGAATTGTTGGATCAGGGGTGCTCTGCCGATCAGATTACACATATAATTCATCAGCATCAAAAACTATTTGACGATGCAAAAGAAACTCTCAAAGCCGTACAAAAAATTGAGAGAGGAGAATCAGACAATCAATGATAGGGAAGACCTAATAGTTCGGTAGTCTTTCCAATAGATATTCGATGCAGGATGTGATTTCTTCAATGCTTTCTTTCGGGAGGGGAGATGAAATCGCATCTTTCTTGATCGACAGAAATGCAATTGTGTAGGCGTCACTCTCACATACCAAGGGGATTTCGGGTGAATCCAGAATGTCAAATTTTCCCCAGCTTAAACTAAAGCTGATTTGCTCAAGAAACTGTTTCATAGAAAGTCTGAATTTATTTGAAATCTCCTCTTTGCCAAGAAGATTTGGATATTGATCAAGGGCAACTTGAGTTGCGCGTTTAGCTAACCTGCCTACATTGCGATTAACCCAATCTGCACCCATCCGGCTAACTTCTAAATCTTGATTTAAACTTTCAAGTATTTCCATTTCAGCTTGTGAACAATTGACTGACTTGACATCAAATGCAAAATCATCTAAGAGGTCTGAAGTTAGCTCATGCCCTTGGGACTGAAGCTCTGTGAGATGCTTACGCATTGCTTCAAGTGCATTCTTGATGAGGCGATCGCCTTGTTCACTCAAACTGCTCAACTTTTCATTTAGCTGATTGAAGACCTGTAGCTGCTGGAAGATTTTTCGAAGTTCATGCTGCTGCTCCTCCAAGATATAACCTGTTTGCCCAATCTCTTCAAGAACCTCTAAACGGGAATTCAGTTTGTCTATAGTAGACTGATCAAGTTCTATTTTGCGGAACTCTAGCGTTCCTGAAACTGGCAAATATTTCTCTGCTGAAAGATGCCCTGTCTGAAGTAGTTGGCGAATTGCTACGGTGAGTTCACGAAATTCCTCCATAGGTGAAGAATCACCAATGTGAATATGTGCCCCCTTTTCCACATAGGTGCTATATTTGCCTTGCTGATTAATCAAACGTTCTTTGTCTTGAATAGACCTTTGATCACAATTGTGCAACTCGTCTATACAAGATTGTTCTGTATGGTTGCCACCCGGATGATTAGACATGACTTTTATCAAATATAGTTTGACATATACTTACATAACTAAAGCATAGCTCAGGAGCTGAACTTCACCTAACTGCTATTCTGCTTAGAGCATGAGTCACACTCAAATGTGCAGATTCGCCAGGATTTGAGCCTAATCTTCATCACCGCGATCGCCAATATGGAGATTGTCTGTGTGCTCAATGTAGGTACTGTACTTACCACGCTGATTCACAGTACGAACTGTGTTGCCTTGACCCATCACATTGTTGTCCCCGACTACAATTGTTGCACCACTTGCATCCTGAACCACAACAGCACGATCGCCTGATGCTTCTATCTGCGTAGTCTCGATCATCTGGCGCTCAAACTCTCCTGGCTCTAACTCAAATTCTGGATTTGCCAAGTGACTTGGTACACCTTTGGGCTGTGAATTGCCTGCCGCGTAATACGCCAACACAACATTGTCCGCCCCCAGAAAATCCAGCATTGGGTTCTGTTTATCCTGCGTAAGCTGCGATACCCTTTTGCTTAGATACATCGCCACATCGCCAACTCTAACAAAGCCACTTTGGTTTTCTGTCCCTTCACCACAGAACGCCTCAATCAATGCTTGTGTAAAGACGCTACAAAGCTGATTCTTAAAGCACAAAGATAGTTGATTGGGACGAGAAGACGCGATCGCAATCCGTCCTGAACCCGCACTGAAAAATTCTGTTGCTTCTGGTGGCATTGGTGCTTTAGTAATTTCAAAGCCAGACAAATCACTTAAACCACCCGCATGACAGCAATCCAACAGAACCAATAACTTCTTAGCAGGAATCTTTTGTAGCGCATTCAGCAGTTCCTGACTGCTGATCGCAGTTCCGCTTAAGTCTTCTGTACTATATCCATAAGCCAGCAAATAATAAGTACGAATTGGCTTAAGTAGTTGATACCCATGTCCCGAGAAGTAAATTAAAACGGTAGATTTCTCATTGGTCGATCGCGCCAATTCCTCCAAAGCACCTAAAATTTGCTCCCGATTCGCCTGCCTTTCTGTGAGTAAATGTATCTGCGACTCCGGATAGGCACAACGTTCTGGATCGCGCAAAATCTTGGCGAGTTCCGTTGCATCTCGCACTGTACAGGGCAAGTCAGCACCAACCCCAATCACACAGGCATGACCCTGCTCAAACAAATCGCTCATCATACTGCTCCCAAAGACCGATTTCTTATGTATTATAGGCGAGCCCTGGACGGTCTCACCCCCACCCCTAAATCCATTTATTCATCGCCCATCCACGCCTCAACCACCATCAAGCCCCAAATCCAACCAAACCGCTGCCGCTGCGATCGCACCACCCGAAAACCACCTTGGGTCAGCAAACCCCGCAACTCTGCCTCGGTGTAGCAGCGTTTGTGAGCCGGATCGAGCCAGCCTAAAACCCAATCACAAACCTGACAAAACCAAAAATCTCGACACCAATCCAAAATAATCACCCGACCGCCTGGATTGAGCACCTGGGCAAACTGAGCCAATACGGTTTCCGGTTTATCAAAATAATGAAACGCGTTGGCACAAACCACTGCATCAAACTGAGGTGTTGACCAGGGTAGAGCCGAAGCAGAGGCAAGCTGAAAGGTCAGATTGGCAGCATCTTTGTGTTTGGTGTGGGCGATCGCCAACATCTGAGCTGAAAAATCTACGCCAATAATTCGCTGTTCTGGATTTCTTTGTATCAGTAACCGCTCAAATTCCCCTGTACCACAAGCTACATCCAAGAGCATTTCTTTCGGTCGAATCTCTGCCCAATCAATCAAGAAATTAAGTGTGTTGCTGACATAAAACTGCCAACGTTGATCGTAAATTTTGGCGAGGCGATCGTATTGTTGTTGGACAAGCGTTTCCATTGCACCTATTCTTCCTCGGGTAACATACATCGCAACACGTAACCTTCCAGAGCCTGGCGATCGCCTTGGCGATATTGCCAGATCGCTTCTAGATATATCGGATGGTTAGGGCGAGGCTCAATCGGAAAGCGATGGGGCCAATAGTTGTAGCGCCCCAGCAGCGACCATAAGACAAATCGAGCCACATGGCCATTGCCATTGATGTAGGGA
>JAAHHN010000053.1 GCA_010672165.1 Spirulina sp. SIO3F2
CAGCCGAGTCTCTTTTCATCAAAGCTCTTGAGTAGCAGCACACTCAAGAAGATGAAGCTACCTTCGCTATAGAGCACTGTGCCAAATAGGGAACTGGGGTGAAGACAAAGAACTGCAATTGTCCAATGGGCGATCGCTGGCTTATACCGTCGCCGAAGCCAATCATGGAGGAGTAGAAGCGCTCCGAGAAATGCAATGTTATTGATCAGGAGTCCCCCTACGGTTGGCGGAATTTGGAGCTGTGAGAGGAGCCAGATTAGAGCCGGGAACAACGGGAAAAAAGCGGGCGATCGCAACGCACCATCGGGGTCAATGGTGTAGCCTTCAGTGGCGATGCGCAAATACCATTGGCCATCATTGGCAGTGAAGGTGTTGATGCCCTGGGCCAGTTCCGGGGAGATCAGAGGTGTGATGATGAAGATTGCACAAAGAATCAGTAGGCGACTGCCCAGCCAGTAGCTGAAGGGCAGTCGCCAGGGCTGCTGGGCATTGGTCAGCCAGGCCCCAAGTTTATTTTTGCTGTGCATTATTACCCAATTTTTATTTCAGCGCGATCGTTTTAGATTCGCCGCTTCTCCAGCTTCAAACCCCAAATCCAGACAAGCATTATCCTATCTCATCACAATACCTAATATTTTTAGGTTACTCCTCAGTCACATGAAATCCTTTTTATCTTAATTATCAAACAGAGTATCCAAATCTCGATATGCACTCACTTACTCACAGAATTTCCACGCCTTCACGAACTACTTGATATAGGATAATGTAGCTATCCAACGGCAAACCTCGTAGTCTAGTCAGCAATTCATCATAACTTCGCCCCATCTTTGGGAACTGTCGTAAATATTCACATTTTTGCTCAAACTGCTCAATAAAGCGATTGCGCTGGGGCGCACTGCCAAAGGCAATCGCCTGCATCCAGATTCCTTGCTGCGAAATAGTCAAAGATTTCATCTAAATCTTGGCTGGCTGAGGGCGCAATAATACATTGTCGCATCACTGCTGCTTACGCTGACGTGATCTGGCTTTGAGGCGCTCAATCACTTGATCACTTTTTATACCTTCGCCACGGGCCAATTCTACTTGAGCCACTTGCACTTGCTCCCGTGTTTGAGCCAACCAAGCTTCATAACCTTGATCTCGCTTTTCTAGTAAGTGTAATGCTTCCGCGATCACATCATTGACGCTACCATATTTCCCACTGGAGAGTTTGTGTTGGATAAACTGCTCCTGATCTGGAGTTAAAATAACTGCCATCTTTACCTCAATAGAATCGAGATCTACTAAAGAGTTTAGCAAATGTAGTGTTGGATGCGTTAGGCGAGCGGTGATTTATGGATCAAAGCCGGTAATGTGGTATCTGCCATAACGCACCGACCAAGATATTGATGTGAAGAATACTTTGGCTTGATGATATTGATGAGTTTGGTGCATTACACAGGAGCAGAAATCGTTTATTTTATTGATAGATTTTTCCTTGCTAACGCACCCCAAAAAAGCTTTAATCAACATCACCTCAATTAAGTTCAACTCGTCTGCTCAGATAAACTGACAATCAATTTAGCCTCTTCAATCATTCTCTGAAACTCAAGGAATGGAAACTCAGAGTTCTCTGGATGACGTAAGGTATAAAGCATTGCTTTACCGAGCATCAGGTCTTTGTCGAGGTCATAATCTTGATCCAGTATCCAACCAAATGTAGGCTCTAACTTCCACTCAAACCCCTGTCCTCGTCGATCAACTCTCTCGATAAACGCTTCAATCTCACTATCTGTAAATAAGTTAAGTGAGTTCCAGGCTTGTCTCAAAAGTGATAAAGAGTATTCACTATCCTCAGAGTCAGTAATTGGTGCAAAACGACAGAGTAGCAACAATGGAATTCCAGGATGAGGTAAACCTGAATCTAGTAGAGCAATACAGCGGCAGATTACATCTAATTCGTCCCAACGCAACACGTGGGGATGCCAGTGAGCTTGATCATCCCATGCGATTTCCTCAGAAACTCCATCCTTACTTTGAAACTCAAGATCAAAACTACCCATATAGGGGTCAACGTCTAGGATAATTTCAAAATCAGCTCCAATGGGGTATTGATGTCGACAAGAGCAATGAACATATATATCAGGATCAAAACTATCATCATCAGATTTGTATGGATAAAGCTGCATTATTAATTCTTTCGAGAAATGCTCTCTGCGATTAATTAGCTTTGAATAGTCTGAATCTGAACCGACACTCGTTAACCAAAAGTAATCAGTCCAAAACTTTGACTCATAGGCGACTTGCTTTACCGGCCAGTTGAGAACCATTGAGATTATGCCTCAAATACAGTTTGATGTAATTCTGGTGAAGAGTCAGCAATATAGCGGTTTTCATAAGTATGCGGTACGTTAATCCCCCTCAATCCCCCTTTGTAAGGGGGAGGAACGATCCTCATCTTTTCACAAAAGGCTATATCGACAATACAATTGAACCATCCCCTGTCAATAAAATCAATCAACAATGTCCTTACAAACAGCAAGACTTTGTCTAACTAGCAGTCTTAAACCCGATCGCGACCTTTTGCTCCTGTAACTCGTAGTCATAGGAGTGGAACCCATCGGTTACCGCCTCGCCCACCGTCAACCCATCCGCCAACGTCTCCTCACAGATATAGTCCTTGTGGTTCTCAATCACAGACAACAAACTCTCTGGTAGCGTCAAAATCAACTCAATGTGATCAGCAATATCCAGATCCGCCTCCCGACGGCTCATCTGAATCAGGCGCACCAGATCGCGGGCCAAACCCTCAATTTCCAATGCCTCACTCACCGCCGTATCCAGCACCACAATGCCATCATGGGCGCTGAGGGTCTTACCTGCCAAACCCTCGTGAATCTTAAGGGTCATGGTGAATTCATTCGGCTCCAGGATCTGGCCCGCTACTTCCACCTTGCCCCCCGGTTGCAGCGTCCAATCCCCCGATCGCGACGCCGCCATCACCTTGGGCATTGCCCCCCGTAAGCGCTTACCCACCGTGCCCTGCACCTTGAGTTCCTTGGTGCCAAAGGGCTTGAAGTCCTGCTCGATCTTGAGGGCTTTCACATTCACCTCATCTTCAATTAGGTCAGCATAGGGCAGAACGCGATCGCCATTTTCCCCAATCAGCACCAACGCTGCCAACGGTAAGCGCACCCGCAGGTTCTGTACTTCCCGAATCGAGAGAGCGGTGGAGCAAATATCCCGCACATAGTCCATGTCTGCAATCAAGTCTGCATCGCTGGGGAAGGCTTCCACATCCGGCCAGGTGCTCAAGTGAACGCTCTTTTCACCCGTGAGACCTTTGTAAATATGTTCTGTGATCAACGGCAGCAGTGGACTCGCTACGCGACAGAGCACAGTCAATGCTGTGTAGAGGGTATCGTAAGCATCTTGTTTATCTTGGCTTTGGGCTTCTTGCCAAAAGCGATCGCGGCTCCGGCGGATATACCAATTGTTAAGCACATCGATATAGGTGAGCACGGCGCTACAACCGTCCGCGATCTTGTACTCCTCCATGGCCTGCTCCACTTCCACAATTAGATTGCGGGTCTTGCAGAGAATGTAGCGATCGAGCAGCCCCGTTTGATCGGTGCGGAACTCCGCCTTAAGGGTGTCGGTGTTGGCGTAGAGACAAAAGAAATAGTAGGCATTCCAGATTGGATTAATCACCAACCGAATTACATCGCCAATGCCCTGACCCTCTTTATCAATCAGCAGGTCGCCCCCTCGCAGCACGGGTGAAGAAACCAGGAACCAACGCAAAGCATCGGCCCCCTTGGTTTCAAACACCTCCTTGGGGTCAGGATAGTTGCGTAGGCGCTTAGAGAGCTTCTGGCCATTTTCATCCAGCACCACACCGTGGCAGATGCAGTTGAGGAACGGCGGCTTATCAAACAGGGCAGTTGAGAGCACGACCAACGTGTAGAACCAACCCCGCGTTTGGGCCATATATTCGACAATAAAGTCGCCGGGGAAATGGTTCTCAAACCACTCTTGATTCTCAAAAGGGTAATGCACCTGGGCGTAGGGCATGGAGCCGGACTCAAACCAACAGTCAAAGACCTCGGGGACACGACGCATCATGCTCTTGCCCGTGGGGTCGTCGGGGTTGGGACGCACCAGTTCGTCGATAAAAGGACGGTGCAGGTTGGTGGGGCGCACCCCAAAGTCCCGCTCAATTTCATCAAGGCTGCCATAAACATCAATACGCGGATAATCCGGGTTATCGCTCTTCCACACCGGGACGGGGGAACCCCAGAAGCGGTTACGACTGATCGACCAGTCCCGCGCCCCTTCGAGCCACTTACCAAACAGACCATCCTTAACGTGTTCGGGGAGCCAGTTAATCTGTTGGTTGAGTTCCACCATGCGATCGCGGAAGTCCGTCACCCGCACATACCAAGAACTCACGGCCTTATAGATCAGCGGCTCATCGGTACGCCAACAGTGGGGGTAGTTGTGGAGATAGCTCTCATGACGAATCACTTTCCCTTGTTTTTTCAGGTCTTTGATGATTGGCTTGTTAGCTTCTAGAACAAGCTGACCCGCGTAGGGCTTAACCTCCGAGGTAAAGCGCCCCGCATGATCCACCGGACAAACAATAGGGATTTCATATTGCTTACAAAGGTTTTGGTCATCCTCACCAAAGCCGGGGGCCAAGTGAACGATGCCCGTCCCTTCGTCGGTGTTGACGAATTCACCGGGGAGCACTTGGAACGCGGAAGGGGTATCAGCGAAGAAGGGGAAGAGGGGGGTATAGGTGCGGCCGATAAGATCTCGTCCGGTGAGCGATCGCACCTGCTCCAATTCGCCAAACTCCCGTTTATATTTCTCCAGGGCTGCTGCTGCGATGATGATGTGTTTCTCACCTGCATCCAACACCACATATTCAATCTCTTCGCCAACCGCCAGTGCTAGATTTGAGGGCAATGTCCAGGGGGTCGTCGTCCAAGCGACGATTTCGAGCGGGACGGTTTCCTCGGGTAGGGGGTCGAGGGTGAAAGCCACCGAGAGGGCGGGGTCTTGGCGTTGACGATAGGAATCATCCAGGCGGGTCTCAAAGTTAGAGAGCACCGACTCCGCCGCCCAGGAATAGGGCACAACGCGATAGGACTCATAGACTAGGCCTTTGTCCCATAACTGTTTAAACGCCCACAGCACACTCTCCATAAAGGAGAGATCCATGGTTTTATAGTCATTTTTAAAGTCTACCCAACGAGCTTGGCGGGTGACATAGGCTTCCCATTCCTGAGTATATTTCAGCACCGAAGATTGGCAATGGGCGTTAAATTTCTCAATGCCATATTCGGTGATACTAGCGCCGCCAGAGATGCCTAGCTCTTTCTCGGCGGCCATCTCGGCGGGTAGACCGTGGCAGTCCCAGCCAAAGCGCCGCTCGACCTTCTTACCCTTGAGGGTCTGGTAGCGGGGGATAATATCTTTAACGTAGCCCGTCACCAGGTGTCCGTAGTGGGGCAGCCCATTGGCAAACGGCGGCCCATCATAAAAGACAAACTGACCGTCTGCGCCGCGGGAGTCCACAGATTCTTGAAAGATGCCGTCCTGTTCCCAGGATTCCAGAATCTCCCGTTCAAGTTCGGGGAAGTTGGGGCGGGGGTTGACGTCGGGGTAGAATTTCTGGCTGGGCTGGTCAGGCATAGGGTTGAGGGCTTTGAGACGGTGCTTATTATAGCTTGGTTGGGTGGGCCAGACTGTGGTTGGCGTTTGGCAGGACTAGGGCATCTTTGAGCAACGGAATTTGTGTGGTGCGCCACCTGCTAGGCAGCGATGTCTCACCGCTGACGTTGGGTAAAATAGTTAAAGAATCATCGCAGCAAGGGGTTTGATGGTTGTCGCAGCGCAGCAGCAAACGTTACAGAAACGAGCCGATCGCGTCGTGCTCAACAATATTAGTTGGCAGCAGTTTGAGAGTTTGCTGTTGATGCTGGGCGATCAACGTGCGAGCCGTCTCGCTTACGATTCAGGATATTTAGAAATTATGACGCCACTGCCAGAGCATGAATATTTCAAGCAGTCGATTAGTATTGCTGTTGAGGATATTGCTGAGACCTTGGAATGGGACTACGCCAGTTATGGTTCGACGACTTGGCGACGGGCAGTGAAACAGGCTGGGGTTGAGCCGGATGATTGTTTTTATTTCCAAAATGAGCCTCAGATTCGCGGCAAATTGGAATTTGATCTAGCAATAGATCCACCGCCTGATTTAGCCCTAGAGGTTGATCTGACGAATAAATCCCTCGATCGCTTCCCCATCTATGCTCGCCTCGGTGTGCCTGAACTTTGGTGTTATGACGATGGGAGTCTGAAAATTTATCAACTCCAACAAGGGGACTATGCTGAGGTGGAACGCAGTGGCATTTTTCCACAACTGGATATTCGGGCACTCCCACAGTTGATTGAAGCGAATCGGTTGCAGGGGCGACGGGAACTACGGCGGGCGGTGCGAGACTGGGCAAGGGGGCAGGTGGGCTAGCTGTGTTATGGCTTCTTTGGGAAGTGTAGAGCGATAGCCATTTTTGCCACCCGTTGCCTTATAGAGTTCGTCAACACCACAATCAAATCTGCTCCGACTCGTTGATGCATAGTGCAGATTCGACTAAAGCCTTGTGAGCCTCTCTGAACTCAGCGAATTGGCCAGGCTTTATAAGGTTTTCTATATTTACAGGCGAAAGCAAGATTTGTCATCATGAATGCACCTGAGCAGTGCAAATGATTTGAGTTTGAGTGATGCTTCTGACCGTTTGCACTGCCCTTGGTAAAGCTGACTGCACGCCTCGAAACCATTTATGGCTAAGCAAAGTACTCATCAAGCTCAATCTTCTCGGCAACCCAGCCAAGCTGCCCTCCAACGCCGCAAGCAGAAAACTTTTGCCCCGTTAGCAGAACCCGCCCGGCCGCCTGTCGTGCTTCAGGCGCAGGCAGAGTCGCCGTTGGAGCGGAGCATCCGAGCGCGGCAAGAGAACCCGGCAGTGCCGATGCCAGAGCTGGCAGTACAGCCGAAGCTGACGATCGGGCAGCCGAATGACAAGTATGAGCAGGAGGCAGACAATACGGCACGGCAAGTCGTGCGGGAAATCAACAGTCCTGGACACGCGCTTCAGCAGAAGCTCCAAGCGCAGATGCAGGCGCTACCGTCATCTGTGGTGCAGGAGGGGGAGATTTCTCGTGAGGGACAAGCGATCCGGCAGAAGGTGCAGGCGCAAATATCAATGCCTGTGGTGCAGGGGGCGGATGCTAGCACGGGCGGCCCAGCCAGTGCGGCGTTTGAAAGTCAGTTGCATCGGGCGCGGAGTGGTGGAACGTTTCTGGAGCCGGATTTACAGCGTTCGATGGGTGAGGCGATGGGGGTGGACTTTAGTCCGGTGAAGGTGCATACGGATTCGGCGGCGAATGCTCTGAGCCAGTCGATTCAAGCGAAGGCCTTCACCACGGGGCCGGATATCTTTTTTAAGCGGGGGGAATATAACCCCGGTAGCCGCAGTGGGCAGGAGTTGATTGCCCATGAGCTGACCCATACGGTGCAGCAAGGGGCGGTGGTACGCCGCAAGCCGAGCCAAGAGAAGACGGTGGCGGAGCTAGAGGAGGTGTTGCAGCCGAAGCGGTCGGTAGCGGGGCAGGTGCAGCGCCAGGCTCGGAACAGTGCGGTGCAGTTTAAGGCTGCTGCAAAGTTGCCCTTGGGGATTTTGCAACGGGGGATAGAGTTTGGGCAGCAGACCGAGCGCCAGGACTCTCTGTCTGAGGATAATGGAGTCCAAATGGGAGGCGTAGTAGAACCAGAAACAGGGGATGAAGCAAGCGCATGGACGGTCAAAACAAGTAATGAAGCCTTTAGAGTAAAGGCTATAGAAGTAGCTAAGAGTTTAGAGAAAGAGCTTAGAGATTTACTCACCAAAGAACCAAACTCACCCTACTTAAGGATTTTAGATGAAACAATTTCAGAACAAATATGCTTCACTATCAATAATTTAAGCAATAAAGAACAAGCAGAGCAATTAAAGTCTAAAGTCGAATCACTTTCTACGATCAAAGAAATTCAGAAAGAAGAGCCAAAAATAGCTACAGGCATTGTAGTCAATCCTGTTATTCGTAACAGCGGATCATCTTTGCTATACATAAAGATAGAGGTTGATCGTGACTATGGGCAACAGACATCAGGAACAAAAAATGTAGTAACAGATGTTAAAAAAATAACAGCTAACACTAGAGAAAAACCCAAGAAAGCAGCAAAAATCGCTGAATCTGGTGATTTCAACACTGCTCATAATCCTGCTTTTGCAAAAGACTATTACACTGCTTTAAAAAACCAATTTTCTGACAATCTTCCCGATTATATATTTGCGAAACAAGAAACTCGTCGGATCACAATTGAGAAATCTGGCAACAACATCAAGTTTGTTATTCCTGATGTTGTCTGGACTCAACGGGGGGCACAAGGTTTTATCGACCGAGTAGTAAACTCAGTTGATAAAACTGAGTTTGGGGAGATTGTTGGCAGGAGGTCACCTTACTGCGAATGGACAATCAGCCAGAAAATAGCTGGCATGGCGAAAGCGGGAATTAGGTTGGTCGCAAGTGAAGATGGTTGGGTTGAAAAGAAAGTTAAGGAATTTGAGCAAAATGAGGGACAGAAAAAAAATCAGGATCCGGGCACTTATTCTTTAGTATTCCCTTTAAACAATCCAATCAACAAAGGAGATGTTTTTGCTCAAATAGGGGATACTGCTGCTGCTGTGGGAATGTCGGATGCTATAGAACTGACTGAAGCTGCCGCTAACGAAGGATTAAAAGAAAATGATGCCTATACAATTTACAACCAATTCAAACTCATTCTCAGTATTCTGAAGGGAAATACTGATCAACACGAGGCTGCCGATCAAATTACTGATATGGTGGGTGATACCACCAGCCTTTGGAGTTGGATTGCTCCTGGATTGGGACTACTCATGGTGCTTAAGCGATTCGCGGATGTTGTGCAGCTCAAAAAACGTCGTCAGGGCTTAGAAGACGCTTTGGAAAAAAATGAGGAAGAACTGACTGGTGCAGACGCAGAAAAACAAGATCGTCTGACTAAATTGAGAGAGGGACTTGAGCATGGCATCAAAAAAGTTTCGGTTGCCTTCTATACAACTGTCAGTAAGTTTATTATTGATTTAGTGCAAGTTCTCAATCGCATCTTCACTATCATCTTCCCAGCAATTGCGATTGGTTCGGTGTTTGTTGAGGTTGGCGCCTTAGCCCTTAAACTGGGTCATCTTGTCGGTCGTAAAATCAAGGGCATCTACAAGAAACTTACCGGAAAGCGCGGCAAGAAGCGCTATGAAAGTGCAGAAAGTATATTCAATTCTGCCCTTGCTGGTGATGAGTCTGGCATCATGGCTATTCGCGCCGTCAACATAGCAAGAGCCCTGTCATCAACGGGGAAGAAAGCAAAAGCGAAAACAGAAAAGTTTTTGTACGACTCTGTAGGGTTCACTCAAAATTTAAGTCCTCAAGGTGTAGATGAAATGGAGAAAGGTAAATGGCCCAGTAAAAACGATGATCTCTTGGCAATGCTTAAAAATGTGAACGGGGATACCAAGTCAAGAGTTAGTTTGATAAAGAGCTTATCCAACAACTTGAAATCGCAGTAGATCGAGCATCTTAAGAATTCAGTTGTTATTGGCTCAGGCTTCTGCCACCCACCGTTTTTAACTTTTTAGTTGTGATGCATAAACTCGATCGCGCCCTCAATTTCCAAACCCCTACAACCCTCATCAAACTCAAACTCAAGGGTATTGAACTGCTCGAAGCCGATGGGTTTGTGCTCGGCTGTCAGCTAATGGTGCAATGCTCCTCTGCCCAGCACCAACGCATTGAGCAAGAAAACTTGTTTAACCTGCAATCCGAAGTACGAACCACATTCTCCCAGGGCAAATTCCAACGCGATCGCGCCATCCAAATCACCCTCACCCTCGACCCCCAACATCTCGAAGCCCTCGAACCCTTTAGCCAAGCCGAGACTGTCGCTGACTTCCTGGAAACGGAACCCCAGACTTCACCATTGCGACAAACGATAAGCTGGCTTCTACTCTCCGCCAGCCAGAAAAAGACCAAAGGCAAAACCGGCTACCGCACTATCTGGGACTATCTGGACTTTGCCACCTTGAGCGCAGCGGAGAACCCCGAAACAGCCTTAGCCCAGGTGATGACGCAATTTCTGGCTGAGTCCACCGCCAGCCAGACCCTGGCCAAGCAACTAAATTTGCCCCAGCCCGAGGCGATCGCCACCACCCAAAACCTCAGCCAAGCCCTGTTGCAAGCGCTCCCCGGCTTACTCCAACAAGAATCCGGCAGTACCCAAGCCCTGACACAACAGATTACCCAACTCTTTTCGCATGGTCTAGAAACCGAGTTCGAGCAACTCGCCCCCGCGATCGCAGCGATCGCTAACTATGAGCCGGAATTTGCTGCTGAGATGGCCGCTTTCTCGTCTCCAAAACCTGAGCGAAAAGGTTCACTCTTGGCCGAAGCGATCGCATTTTTTGAAGCCGAAAACTGGTCCTACGAACAACTCAAAGGACAGCCAATTTTGCGATCGCTCTATCAAAGCAATGTGGGCAAATGGCTTTGTATTACCCAGGTGGATGAAATAAATCAAGTGCTCACTTTTTATTCCATTGGGCAGACAGCAATTGTGATGGAGAAGCGAAATGCGATCGCGGAATTGTTGATGACGCTCAATTATGGCGGCGTGCTGCTGGGGAATTTTGAGTTGGACTTTCAAGATGGGGAATTGCGCTATCGCACAGGTATTCAAGTCAAAGGCAGTCAACTCAAACCAGCACTGATTAAAAATGTGGTCTATGCCAATGTGTTAGCAATGGAGCAATATTTACCCCTAATTGAGGCCGTAGCACATGGGGAGCTAACGGTGGGGAATGCGATTCGGCGACTGGAGGCTGAGGTAGCTTAAGCGATCACTTTTTAAGTAGCCCTAGACCTGATAAAAAATTGTTTGAGTCCAAAGAAATTGGCTGCTCAGCTTCTTGATGGTGAGATTTTCTGGTCGTTGAGTCCACTATCAGCTTTTTGAAATTAAAAAAATGAATATCAAGAGAAAATAAGACCTTCTCTATAAAAAAGTGGCCACTTTTTATGAAAATTTTGCACAGCGATCGCGCCTACGATAGAAGTTAATTGCACCGTTAAGGGATACGCCTCAATGCCCACCACTCCACTCGACTGGTACGCCCAAAACCAACAAACCCTCCAACAAGAACTCGCCCGTATCACCGCCCTGCTCGAACACTATCTCGATAGTGCCAAAGCTCTCCCCTCCGAAGTCAACGAAATCCCTAGCTCTAGCGCTCTAGCCCAACTCTGCCAAAAATTCAACCTCAACGCCTTCGAGCGAGATTTGCTCCTCCTCTGTGTCGGGGCCGAAATCAACCCTAAGATCACCCGCCTTTGTGCCCAAGCCCAAGGCGACCCCAGCCTCACCACTCCCACCCTCGGCCTCGCCCTGGCCCTCTTCGCTACACCCCAATGGTCAAGCCTCTCGCCCCAAAGCCCTCTCCATCGCTGGCATCTCGTCGGTCTAGCTCCCCATACCCAACTTGTCCAAGCCCCCCTCAAGCTCGATCGCCGCGTTCTCTGCTATCTATTGGGCGAACTTGCGATCGATGAATCACTCAAACCCTATGTGCGCCACACACCCAAACATTCCACCCAGCCCACCTCTTTACCCGCCTCCCAAGCCCAGATCGTTGAGGGGATTATCGGAGCCTGGCAAATCATCCCCGCCGGACAATTCCTGCCCCTGATTCAACTCTGTGGCTATCAAAAACAGGCTAAAAATGCGATTGCCCAAGCCGTTGGTGATCAACTCAACTTCCGGTTGCTGCACCTCACAATCCATAACCTCCCCACCAGCGCCGATGATTTAGCCACCCTCGCCACCCATTGGGATCGTGAAGCCTTTTTGAGTGATGCCATTCTCGCTGTTGATGTGCCGGAACTGGGCGATCGCGATCGACGGGCAACCAGCTTGCAATTTCTCGAATCCCTGCAAGCGCCCCTAATGCTCAACACCGAAACTCGGCAAGCCTTCTTGGAGCGAACAACCCTTACCTTTGATTTAGGCCCCCTGCCCCATCCCGAAAAACGGGAACTCTGGGAACGATATCTGGGCGATCGCGCTGCTGAAATCCAGAACCAACTTGAGCCGATTATTGCTCAATTTAATTTAGAGCGCCACACGATCCAATCCGCCTGCGCAGCTTTGCACAGCACCCCCACAGAAGCCCTGCCAACCCAACTTTGGGACTATTGCCGCAGCCAAGCCCGCCCTCACTTGGAGCATCTGGCTCAACGTATTGATTGCACTGCCACCTGGGAAGAACTGATTCTGCCTGAGCGGGAAAAAACCATCCTGCATACAATCGCCCAGCAAGTAAAACAGCGGGCTAAGGTCTATGAAACCTGGGGCTTCGGTCGCAAAAGCGCACGGGGCTTAGGGATCAGTGCCCTTTTTGCTGGCCCCAGCGGCACAGGCAAAACCATGGCCGCTGAAGTGCTGGCGCGGGAGTTTAATCTGGATCTCTACCGTATTGATCTCAGTGCTGTGAGCAGTAAATATATCGGTGAAACCGAGAAGAATCTGCGGCAAATCTTTGATGCTGCTGAAGCGGGAGGCGCAGTCCTGCTCTTTGATGAAGCCGATGCCCTCTTTGGTAAACGTACCCAAGTCAAAGACAGCCACGATCGCCATGCCAATCTCGAAGTGAGCTATCTACTCCAGCGTATGGAAGCCTATCAGGGTCTAGCGATTCTCACCACAAACCTCAAGGATTCCCTCGATCAAGCCTTTATCCGCCGTCTCCGCTTTATTCTCAACTTCCCCTATCCGCAACAAGACACCCGCAGCGAAATTTGGGCGCAAATCTTCCCTAGCCAAACCCCCACAGAAGGACTTGATTATGAACTGTTGGGTCAGCTTGATATGGCTGGGGGGAATATCCGTTCCATTGCCTTGAACTCAGCCTTTATTGCCGCCGATGCCGATGAACCAGTAATGATGAAACATATCCTGACCGCAGCCCAGTCAGAATGTGCCAAAATCGGGCGATCGCTGTCTAAGGAAGAAACGAAATATTGGTTTTAGTTGAAGATTAGATCCAAAAACCGACAAAGCACCGGAATCACTATTCAAATCCCACAACTCGGCTGACAGTTATCTCTAGTTCGATTAAGTTTGGCAGAAGATTATTTGGTCATTTTTCTTGCGCGATCGTTTATCAAGACTGGGGACTTTATAATTTTATCTAGTTAGTCAAAAAACTCTTTTGAGAATTAATTGGCTAGTAAATCCACTTCAAGAATTGTCCAAAAATCATTAATGGTTTTTGCCATAAGACTTGCACATTCAAGAGTGGTTTCTACATTCTCACGAGAACTATTTAACACAGAGCATGTCAAATCTATTGCTTCTCTAGCATGTATGACTTCAATTTCGTTTAAAAAGCACTCTGAGAAATAAGGTTCATCTTCAATGGACGGAAAGGCTATTGAAAGAGAATGCATAAGTGCTCTCATCCAATCATCCGCAAACATTTCTACAACACACCAGGCTCCGAGAGATTTAGGGTACAAATCTTTTATGACTAGAATTATTTGAGCAGTCTGAGCATCTAGAAGATTTTGTAAATCTTCAATGTCACCAAACTGGTGATCAGGAAGCATGGAGGTAGCATGTAAGTTCAAAAATAGATTTTTGAGTTGGTAATGGTGAATTCCTCCTTCTGTATTCACAGAATCATCATGGCTAATGATTTTAAATTTTCTCACCCTAAGCTCTGGCTGATTTAAGCTGGGTAAAAAATAAATCATGACACGCGTTGCGTGGCAAAATGATTGATATCTATTGTAAAGCTCACCCAAGAATATCGGAGAAGAGACAAAACTCTTAGGCATTGAAGATAATTTCCGAAAAAAAGGATGTTTTGAGGGTAGATAGCTCCTATGTAATCTCTCCAAATGTTCCAAAAAAATCGCTTTCGATGACGTGGCAATCATAACGACATCGTCTCCAAAAAACAATTAAGGATTACTTATGATATCAATTCTCCAATCTTGAGTCTATTAGAGCAAAAGTATTGGCTACAGACATCCCTACCTTTCACCTTAAATTATCCTCTTTCTATTGATGCTGAATGGAAAAAATATCTAATTCTATCAGATCAGGAAATAGAAAAATCACTTAATGACTTAAATCTATCTGTTATTAACATTATGAAAAGAGAAGATGCCCTTAGCCATCGCATCAGACATACTAATTATTTTTGACATATCCTCTATAATAAGTGAGTAGTCTAGGGGATTGGCTGTTTTGGGAAGATTACTTCCTAATAGATTACGAGGAATATCTATTGCTATCCCCCGATAAAGTTTAAAGTATTCGTAATTACTTCTCCTAGATTCCATGAAATACGGCTTGTCCTCATCAACACAATATTCTGCATCTTGCAAAGATTTCTTAAGAGACAAGGCTAAACTTAAATCGGCTACAGGACTGAACATGCCCTGCTCATCTTTTTCATTGAGGATAAAGTTGATATTGCGACCTTCCCGTTTGGCATTTGGCTCAAGAAAGGATTGACAATAACTTCTAATATCACTCCCTTTCTTTATTTCTGGCTCAAAGCTAAATGGCCACATTGAATGTACATCTATTATAAATCCTTCGGGCTCTAGATATTGGCGACAGAGATTCAGAATGGTTTCTCTTACAAAAAAATTCATCTTTCTTAGCTGAGCAACCTTCTCACTATCTATATAATTGATAGCAATCTCATCAATACAATCTTTTGCAATACGATTTGAGTCCATGATACTTCGATCACAATTCACAAAGATAGCCAGAACTCTCAGTTTAGATGATATTTTTCGTGCCAAGTGGATCGTGGTGCTTTGTGCTCCAAAATCATACTCTAAATCTAAGTAGAGATTGACTAATTCTTGAGAATGCTCACCAAACATATTCGTATGCTCAAAAAAGTGATTCCTGAAATCATCATCTCGGAATCCGTGTTGGCACAGCAAAATAGTATCAACTTTTGGTGAATTACTTGAGACCATGTACTCAATTAGATTGTAGCCTTCAAAAAAACAGGTATGTAGTTTTCCTGGAATTTTTAGATCACTCATAATAGTTTTACTTCTCTCCAAGTGAAGCTTGTATAGACTGAATTTCACCAATACTTATCTCATTGGAGCATTGTCTAAGCAAAAGAAATCTCTCTTCTAAAGCTCTTGCAACATTTTGGTTGTCATAATGGACGTAAGCACGAATATTTCTTCCATTGCATTGACCAGCTGACTCACTTGAATTAGTCCCATCACTCACCAAAAAGCTTGTTGTATTTTCTCGTAGTTCTTTTGTGAGATCATGCTTATAGATCCAGTAAACTTTACATCCACCTTGGACTAAAGATTTTGATATCCTTAGTAGGCGATTTCTCGAAATCTTTTCATTGATCCCCAAGTCATCATCTTTGATTAATTTTGAATTAAAGATAAATATCCTTTCTACCTTTCCATGTCGCTTAACCGCATCTAAATTTGCTTCAATATATTCTTTGGCAAATACTTTCGACCAAAAATCCGCAAGATATTCATCATTATCAAAAGTAACTGCATATACGTGAGAATCTGAGCTACCGACTATTTCATGTAACCTTCGACTTCTCTCATATTCATCTCCATCAGTTACAACAAGTCCACTAACCACTTCTGTTTCAAAACGTCTTAGAGTTTCTAGAATGCTCCGGTTTAAATTCTGAAAACTTTGAACTCTTTTACTTAAAAGTTTTCTGACCTCAACAATTTTCAAAAAGACCTTCAAAAGATCCTCTTCTTGATGCACTTCTTTTTCTGATAAGAGTTGATTGTGGATCTCCATCAAAACAGCAAGTCTATCAGAATGATTATTAATAGAAGTCACAACAGAATCAGAGCTTTCATTGACTTTTTTATCCAAGAAAATCGACTGCTTATTTATTTTTTGGTTCGTTTTGTGGATTATTTCTTTGGATTCTTCTGATACCAGTAAATTAAGATTGAGTATAGCAAAAATAGCCATTACGCCAAGGCTGGTAACAAGGCTTAATTTTTTTTCGTCATCAAGGAAGAGAACCCCGATTGCAATAAGCACAGAACAAAGAAGTATGACAAGCTTTCGTTTACCTTTCGACATTTCTCTAGATAAGCTCCACTTAGTTATTCATTGACTGATCAAATTTTACACAAATAACTTCTTTAGACTGGAAAGTTTCACAGATGTGTATCTATATTTGTAGGAACTAATTATTCTGGGGCTTGTGTCGGCATCGCCTCATCAAACGTCTTCTCTGGAGCCTCATTGGCCTCCTCTTGCAGAATAATCGTTTCAATCTGCTCGGTTGCGGGTTTTGGCAACAAGGGACGATTGGGATCAATAAAGGGTACAGCATCCGTCGCATCCAGTTGATTGACCCCCTCTTCTGTTACGGTCTGTCCTTGACTCACAAACACCACCAGCTTTAGGGGCTGCCCCACCTGCTGACTTAGGAAGCGCTGCACCTGACGCACTTGGTTGGGGGAAATATCCTCCTCGATATCGGCAGCCACCTGCACATTGAGGTAGACGATCGGCTGTTGGGCTCCCCAATCAATGCGGCTATCGACGAGGGTTACATCTTGCTGCCCGATTGTGAATGTGTTCCGAAGCAATTGACTGCGGATAAAGTCTTCTACGCGGGCTTGACGCACCTGGGTCAAGAAATTCGCACCCAACGGCAGGAGTAACACCGCAACGGAAACCATCGCCCAAGTGACCGAATGGCTGACCTCGGTATAGCCCGCTAGAATGTAGACCGTCATGCAGGCCAAAATAATCCCCAATAAATTGGTGAGGTAAAGTAAAAACGCCTGCTGGCTAAAATGTCCAAACCCCGGGGTCACAAACGTCCGAGAGAGGGCTAAACCCACCACACACAGGGGCGGCATCAGAGCCACTGCGATCGCTGTTCCTGCTAGGGCATCACTAACCCCTTCCCGGATTTTGGCAAAGCCGCTAATGCCCCCCGCTGCGATCGCAATTCCCAGATCCACCAAATTGGGTTGAACGCGAGATTGAAACTCCGAACCAAAGGAGGGAATCGGTGTTACCGAACCAATTAAACAAGAGAGGGCAATGGCAATCACCGTGCCACCAAAGATCGAGAAAAACGCCCGCCGAAACAGATTGAGATCCCCTTCGAGGGCGGCAAAGGCCAGGGCACGCAAGGGCATCATCAGCGGTGCAATCAGCATCGCGCCAATAATGACCGCCGTGCTGTTGGCGATGAGACCAAACGTGGCGATCGCGCAGGAACTAATGATAAAGACAACATAATTGGTGTTCCAAGTAGCATCACAGGTCAGCTCATAATGCAACTGCTGACCCCGCTGCTCAGACACCGGATTGGGTAAGATGCGGCGCACAATGGGGCGCACAAGCTGCCAATAATACCGAAGCTGCGATCGCATGGGCGATACCCTAATGAGCAAAACAACGCTTCAATCATATACTTTAAACAAATTCCCTTCCGGTCTCGTCCTGCTATGAATTGCCAAGATTTCTTACAAGCCTATCGTGCGGGTGAGCGGGACTTCTGTGAACAGGATCTCACTGCGATTGATCTACGCCAAGCGGATATCCCGGACTTGCTGCTGATGGATGCTGATTTAACAGCAGTTCAATGCCAAGGGGCCAACCTCAAAGGCAGTAACTTTAGTGGAGCTTGGCTCTCTAATGCCAACTTTGAAGCCGCCCAATTGCATGGCAGCGACTTTAGTCTGGCGGATTTGCAAGGGGCCAACCTTAGTTATGCCCAGCTCAATCTCGCTAGCCTACCGGGCGTGGATTTACGCGAGAGTGAACTCATTGTGGCCCATTGTGGGGGCTGCGATTTGGGGGGAGCTAACTTGCAAGGGGCGCTTTTGATTGGCTCCCGTTTGATGGGGGTGAATCTGTATGGTGCAGATTTGGCTCAAGCTAATCTTAGCCGAACCTATCTCTACGATGCTGATTTGCGTGGGGCTAACTTTGACGAAACCAGATTGGGGGGCTGTCTCTACAATTGTCAAACCCAATTTCCTGCTACATTTGACCCCGCCGCCCATAATGCCTACCTTATTGCACCCGAGGTACAGCTCCCCAAGACTATCCTCAGCGGTATGTATCTGGCCAATGTAGATTTGCAAGGCGCGAATTTGCAGGCCGCCAATCTCCAATGGGCTAACCTCAGCGGTTCTAATTTTGAAAACGCGGATTTGCAGGGCGCAGATCTCAGCTATGCAAACCTGTGTGGGGCGAATCTAAAGTCCGCTAATCTACAAGATGTGCAGCTAAAAGAAGCAATCTTGGTAGGGGCTATCCTACCCGATGGAACCGTACATCGGTAAAGAATCGTCTATGATGACTGTTCAGGAGTCCTAGGGGCTATTAATCCACTCAATTTCGAGGCATTGCTGAACCGGGTTTACAGCCCCTAGTCAATTGGTTGGATCGGGCGTGTTATCGCTTGTCCTTCAATGATTTTCCGAACACCTTGATGACCAGCCCTGGGGCAAATTTCTGCATGATCAACCAACTGTACAATGCCTTTACCCTCTTTATGAGTTTATTGGTCGAGGCGCTGCCCTTTTTGCTCTTGGGGGTTTTCCTGTCCAGCGCGTTGCTCCTGTTTGTGAATGAGCAGCGTTTGGTGGAGCGGATGCCCAGTAACCCGATTTTGGGGGCATTTGTGGGCAGTTGTGTGGGTTTTTTATTTCCGGTGTGTGAATGTGGCAATGTCCCTGTGGCTCGGCGATTGCTGACCAAAGGCGCACCCACAGCGGTGGCAATTGGTTTTCTTTTGGCCGCACCGACGATCAACCCAGTGGTGATTTGGGCGACTTGGGTGGCATTTCGGGGACAGCCCGAGATGGTGGTTGGCCGGGTGATTTGTTCTTTGATTATTGCGACAACTATCGGCTGGATTTTTAGCTTCCAAAAAGATCCCCAACCGATGATGCATCCCGATTTAGCCCAACGGATGCTCTATCGCATCCAACGGACAGCAGCTCCAGAACAGCCAACCTTACTGCAATCGGGAACTTACCTATTGGGGGAGGGTAACTCACCACTGCGGCTAGAGGAAGCGGCAGATACAGTCCGCCAACCTCAACGAACCCAAAAGTTTTGGTCTATGGAGAGTTTGGGGCAGTTTGTGGAGAATACGCTCCAGGAGCTGCGAGAGTTGGGGGGCATGTTGGTGCTGGGGAGCGCGATCGCGGCCGCGATCCAAGTTCTAGCCCCCCGTGAGCTGGTTTTGAGCCTCGGTCAAGGCCCGGTGACTTCGATTTTGGCGATGATGTTGTTGGCGGCGATCGTCTCGATTTGCTCTACCGTGGATGCGTTTTTTGTCCTGGCTTTTGCCTCCACATTCACCACGGGATCACTCCTCGCCTTTATGGTTTTTGGCCCGATGATCGACCTTAAGGCGATGGGCTTGATGTTCTCGATCTTTAAGCCTCGGGTGGTGTTTTATTTGTTTTTGATTGCGGGTCAACTCACGTTATTGTTGACGCTTTCGTATACTTATTTTCTTTGAGCCGATCAGCAAAGATGAAAGTGATCGCGCTTGACCAACTGTTCGGACATCGCCCATCGAAATAGCACAGCGCTAGAATAACTGTACGAGTTCAGCAGCAAGCAGCGATGGAAACAGTTACTGTTCAGGCACAACTCAACCGTGAGTCTTTGTTGCAAGCGGTCAGCCAGTTGTCGAGTGAAGAATTTGAAAAGTTTTTTAAGGAGGTACTCACCCTCCGTGCTCGGCAGCAAGCCCATTGTTTGCCGACGGCTGAAGTTGAGTTGATTAAAACGATCAACCAAACCTTATCTGAACCTGAGCAGGCTGAGTATCAAGTTTTGCTCAAAAAGCGTCAGGCTGAGACTTTGACGGAAGTTGAATATCAGATGCTGGTTAACTTGAGCGATCGCCTTGATGAACTCCATGCTCAACGAATGAGTGCTCTTGCCAAACTGGGTCAAGTTCGCCAAAAGTCTCTCCCTGAGATGATGGCAGCATTTGGGATTCCAGTCTCAAAATCATGAAAAAAATCCCTGTTGACCTAGAAGATCTCCAAATGGCGTTTGAGACTGCCTTTGATGAGGTGCAGCAATTCCTTGACAAAGAAACAGGGAAGGTTCTATTTCACTCTGAGGACATGCCAATGGAGATGATGCCTGAAGATGAAGACTGGGAAGCGGATGAGGCTTTTATGGCACGATATCTGCTGATTCCTCAAGATGATTCTTGGGAGGGCTATGCTGACATGGAGGCTTTTATTGACACCGTAACTGATCCGATCTTGCAAGATAAATTAGCGATCGCGATCGATGGTTCAGGTGCGTTTCGGCGTTTTAAAAATGTTTTGCTCGGTGAACCAGAACGGGAGCGTTGGTTTCAGTTTAAAAACGAGCGGGTTCAACGGCGTGTTGTGGAATGGTTGGCATTGGAGGGGTTTGAACCTGCCTAGATGAAAACGATAACCTTCTTATTCGTTATGTAAAAATCCTAGTTCGGTGTGTTACAGCAGAATTTAAAATAACAGTAATAAGTAGACCCCTCTGTCCGCCTAATGCACCCTACAAAAACAGCGATTGCACTGTGTGCATGAATTAGGGCAAGGTTAAGCACATCAATAGAGAAACTGTTTTAGCCAATTGATGGCCATGAAAAAATCAGGGATGTCACGGAAGCTCTGGACCCAAATTACTCAAGTCAGAACTATTGGACTACTCTCACTAGGAATTGCTGCCGCCACAATTGCCCTTGAGCATTGGGAATTTTTCAATCTGATTGAGTGGCAAGTACGAGATCAATGGGTGAGAAGTCACACATCCAACGAAGTTGAAAAAGACATCGTTATTGTTACGATCGATGAACCAGACCTTCAAGAAATAGGTGTTTGGCCAATCCCCGACCAGATTTTAGCAAAACTACTGCGTACAATCAGTGCGCAGAATCCAAGTGTGATTGGAATGGGGATTTTTCGAGATCTTCCTGTAGAACCAAGGCATCAGGAACTCTTAGAAGTTTATGAAACAACCCCTAACTTAATTGGTATTGAGAGAAGCTTTAGCAGCAGCCGTGTTGATCCACCTCCTGTTCTTAAAGATAAATCACAAGTTGGATTTGTGGGTTTTCCTGTCGATTCAGATAAAAAAATTCGTCGAGCTTTTCTCTATGCAGTGGAGGAACATGGAACCACTAAGTTCAGTTTTGGTTTTAAGCTAGCTTGGGAACATCTGTTCAAAAAATATGGTATTGAGCCTGAGCTTCTCTCTGAAGATAGAGGGGATGTTGGTTTGGGAAAAGGCCGCTTTATTCCTCTGAATAGAGATATAGCAGGTTCTGATACTAGAGGATTCCAATTTTTAATCAATTGGTGGGGCACAACCAATAGCTACATGCAAGTTTCTATGCGAGACGTACTGGCTAATCGTACTGAACCTGAACTATTTAGCAATTGCATTGTTATTATTGGCTCAGTTGCACCCAGTCTTCAGGATTTTCACATAACCCCCTACCCAGAACAACTATCAGGTGCAATCGTTTACGCCAATACTGTGAGTCATCTTCTACATGGTGCTTTAGAGGGTCGCTCTAGTCTCAAAGTATTCAAGTTACAAGTTCAATGGACTTGGATTATTGTCTGGACAGTGATTGGGACAGCAGGAAGTTGGATGATTGCCCAAAGACAAGTGACAGGCAATGAACTAAGTCTGATTTTACCTGCTCCGTTTCTAGCGCTAGGTATATTAATTGGCTTAAGCTACATCGCCTGGCCAATGGGTTATGTTATTCCCACTGCCGCTCCTGGATTTGCACTAATCATTGGTGTTGTACTAGCAACCAACAGCTATCAACGTCATAGTCTTAAAATTCTCAACGAAGCCTATGAACGGTTTGTCCCTGGTCAATTTCTAGGTTTTCTTGACCGGAACAGCATTGTAGAAGTGGGACTGGGCGATCAGGTTGAGCGAGAAATGACCGTGCTCTTTTCCGATATCCGGGATTTCACCACGATTTCAGAACAGATGACTCCAGCAGAGAACTTTGCATTTATTAATGAATATCTAAGTCGGATGGAACCGTTGATCAAAAAACATAGCGGTTTTATCGACAAATATATTGGTGATGCCATTATGGCACTCTTCTCAGAATCTGCTGATGCTGCTGTCCAAGGATCATTGGCGATGTTGAATGAGCTAGAAATTTATAACCAAACTCGACGAGATAGGGGACTTAAACCCTTACGAATTGGAATTGGTCTGCATACAGGATTGCTGATGTTAGGGACGGTCGGTGGCTTAGATCGAATGGACAGCACTGCAATTGGTGATTCTGTAAATCTCTCTTCACGGGTTGAAGGGTTGACCAAAAACTATGGTGTGTCTTTGCTTATTACCCATAAAACCCTGTCAAGACTCAATAATCCGCTGGACTACGATATGCGCTTTATTGAACAGGTGCGTGCTAAAGGGAAAGCTAAAGCTGTTGCGTTATTTGAAGTTTTCTCCGCAGATCCATCAGATTTACGGGAGGCTAAACGAATGACTAAAGTAAACTTTGAACAAGGGGTTTTGTATTACTATCAGCAGGCATTTGAAACCGCAAGCTGTTGTTTTCAGGACTGTCTTGATGCACATTCTGGCGATCGTGCTGCTCAAAGCTATCTAAAGCGCTGCCAGGAGCATATTCTAGATTGAATAGTTTAGGGTTGGCATTGAGCACCTAATGAGAATTTTAGGAACTTCACACTCCTCACTAATCAAATCATGTTGAGTCACTATACAAAAAATAATGATAAGGCTCAACTTAATCCCGCTTATAAAAAATCTGTTAAATGTTGACTGAGAGCTGAGAAAAATGCTTAGCCATGAGAGTACAAATATCATTAGGCAGCGATCGCCACATTCTGACCCAACTGCGCCAAAATCGTCGCCACTGTATACAACTCATTCCCCAGATTCAGCAACGAAAACGGTCGAGACATAGCATATTGCGGCGACTCTTCCTTAACTAACTTCAATAATAAAAACTCATCTCCATTCGTCGCCAAACCAAACAGTGCTGACTGAGTTGGCGGACTGGCCAACATATAAAACAACATCTGGGGTAGCGCCGCCCGCACACTCAAATGACTATTTTTCGACTCCACTGCCACCACCCACAACGACTCATTGAGCACTAATATATCCAGTCGGCCGCGAATTTTCTCGTCCCCTACCTCCAATGCTAATTCCACCTGATGTTCAGCCACGGGTCGAAACGGCCGTTGATAAAACCCCGCAACCGAAAGGAGCGGCGAGAGCACCACCAGCTTGACGATCTCTTCATGGAGAGTACCCTTAGCAAGGTATAAAAAATCCCGTTGGGCGCGATCGAGAAGCCACCGCTCCTCCGTGGGTAATTCTGCCGCTGTAATTTGCCATTCAGTAAAAAAGGCAGCGTCATAAATTTGTTGCAAGCCAAAACGTTGCTCAACCTCAAGCAGATTTAGGGTATGGGCAGGAATGATAGTAGCCATCAGGGATGACAACAGATTGACGACTTGTTCATTTTAACAAGGATGCGAGAGGGCGGCCCCGCTGGATCAGACAATAGAGCAACATTGTTTTAGCATTGCTCTTTCATATTTATGTCCGATTCTCACCAAGCCGTTCAAAAACTCTACGATGCCTACCCCTTCCCCCCCGATCCTCTTTCCGATGAGCCGCCTCCGGGTTATAACTGGCGCTGGAGTTGGACAGCAGCCCACAGCTTTTGCACTGGACGCACCCCCGATCGCCAAGATATTCGCATTCTTGATGCAGGTTGTGGCACAGGTTCCGGCACAGATTACCTCGTGCATCAAAATCCGGAGGCCCAAGTCACAGCCGTCGATCTGAGTTCAGGGGCATTGGCAGTGGCCAAAGAGCGGTGTCAACGCTCTGGAGCTAAAGGGGTTACGTTCGCCCAGATGACCTTAGAAACTGCTGCCGAAGAACTGGAGGGGCAGTTTGAGTTTATTAACTGTGTGGGCGTGTTGCACCATTTACCTGATCCGGTAGCGGGTATTCAAGCCTTAGCGAAGAAACTCGCTCCAGGAGGTTTGCTGCATATCTTTGTTTATGCAGAATTGGGGCGTTGGGAAATTCAACTGATGCAGGAAGCGATCGCCCTATTACAAGGGGAGCGACGTGGCGACTACACCGATGGCATTCAGGTGGGACGCGAAATTTTCGAAACCCTACCTGAAGATAACCCTTTAGTGCAGCGGGAGCGAACACGCTGGGCTGGCGAGAACCAACGGGATGAATGCTTTGCGGATATGTATGTTCATCCCCAAGAGACGGACTATAACTTGCAGAGTCTGTTTCAGCTTATTGATGCCTCGGGCTTAGAGTTTGTGGGGTTCTCCAATCCGCAGTTTTGGCAACTGGAGCGATTGTTGGGCCAATCTGCTGACTTGAGCAGTCGAGGCGCTCAGTTGAGTGAACGCGATCGCTATCGTTTGATTGAACTGCTCGACCCCAAATCTGTCACCCATTACGAGTTCTTTTTGACGAATCCGCCTTTGGAACGCATCGACTGGTCAGACGATGCGGTGCTTCTTGCCGCTCATGCTCAGGTTTATCCCTGTCTTCAGGGTTGGCCGAGCCAGACCTTTTTTGACAAGGACTTTCAACTCGTTCGTCTCACTCCCCCTGAATATGCGTTTTTACAAGCCTGTGATGCCCAACCGACCCAGACGATCGCCGCACAGCTCGCCGCCACTGACGCAGATCTAGAGTTAGTGCGATCGCTTTGGGGGCGGCAACTCCTGATTCTCACACCCTAGATCTTTTCTGACTTGGGCATTCCTTAAGACTTTTGGGGCAGTGGAATCGTTAGCCCTTCGATTGTGAACAATTTTTTAAGAATTGTTCCCGAGCCGTGATACCATTTCACTTGGCTCGGCCCAAACGGGCCAATCGCTGAAGCCGCACAACCAAGATTTTGAGTACATCTGACAGAATTTCTGAATCTCTAGAAACTGAATCTTCCGTCTGCGATCGCGAAGATTCAATGCAAGATTATTATCAGCTCAAGCAGCAGATTTTAATCATCACTTTAGGGATTACAGTTGTTGGTTTTCTCGCAGCTTGGACTGCCTTTTCCTTAATAATAGCTCTCAATTATTTATTGGGTGCTGGTGTTGGTCTAGTGTATCTGCGGCTGCTGGCGCGTGAGGTTGAACGCCTTGATAGCCAGAATCAGCGCATTGGCTTGAGTCGGTTAGCCCTGTTCGCAGGGTTAATCATTGTTGCATCTCAATTGCAACAGCTCTATATTGTGCCGATATTTCTGGGCTTTGTCACCTATAAGCTTGCGGTTGTCTTCTACACAGTTCAAATGACTTTCAATTAATGTTTGTCAATCAAACTGGTATCGGACAATTGCTTCTAGCAAAAAGGTTTGACAACATCCTAGGTTGATGTTTCTCGAAAAGTTGGGGGGAAACCGTCCAATGCAAATACTTGCTGGTTTGAAGGAACTTTCCTTCTTCCCTTTGGCTGAACTCGAAGTTGGTAAGCACCTTTACTGGCAGATCGGCAACTTCCATCTTCACGGTCAAGTTCTTTTGACCTCTTGGTTTGTTATTGCTCTGCTAGTTATTGCTTCGTTTGCAGCAAGTCGAAACATCCAGAAAGTTCCAACGGGCATTCAGAATCTAATGGAGTATGCCCTGGAGTTTTTAAGGGATTTGGTGAAAAATCAAATCGGCGAAAAAGAATATCGCCCCTGGGTTCCCTTTGTGGGCACATTGTTTCTTTTTATCTTTGTGTCAAATTGGTCTGGTGCGCTCTTGCCTTGGAAGCTGATTGCCCTCCCGGAGGGAGAGTTGGCTGCACCAACTAATGATATTAATACAACGGTAGCTCTTGCTCTATTAACTTCGATCGCGTACTTCTACGCTGGCTTCAAAAAGCGAGGCTTATCGTATTTTGCTAAATATGTTGAGCCAACGCCGATTCTGTTGCCAATTAACATTCTCGAAGATTTCACTAAGCCCTTATCCCTGAGTTTCCGTCTGTTTGGAAATATTCTGGCAGATGAACTTGTAGTTGCTGTACTTGTGCTGTTGGTTCCCCTATTCATACCGATTCCGGTCATGGCATTAGGACTATTCACCAGTGCGATCCAAGCGTTAGTTTTTGCGACCTTGGCAGCGGCTTACATTGCTGAATCGATGGAAGGTCACGGTCACTAGACTCGACCTAGGTTTTATTGGTGTTCTTCTTCAATCGAGAATTGAAGTTGATAAACTCTGCTTTACCGGATGACTTTCTGGGTGAACATACATTTTTCTCACTGGTTCAATTTTAGACAAAGGAAAAAATATCATGGATAGTTTAATTGCTGCTGCGTCCGTTGTTGCTGCTGCGCTGGCTATTGGCCTCGCTGCAATCGGCCCTGGCATTGGTCAAGGTACCGCTGCTGGCCAAGCGGTAGCAGGGATTGCTCGTCAACCTGAAGCTGAAGGTAAAATTCGTGGAACCTTGCTGCTTAGTTTGGCGTTCATGGAATCTTTGACAATTTATGGTTTGGTTGTAGCCTTGGTTCTGTTGTTTGCGAACCCCTTCGCATAAGATTATTTCGGATTTAGGGGGACGATCGTTCAATAATTACAGCTCTTTCGAGCTGCAATTGATGGGCACAAAAATCAGTGCTGCTGATTTGGTTTATCGAGTTGTCCCCCTTTAAAATTCCATTTAGATACCTTGCGGTGTTGATCTTTGCATGTGGGTTATACCTACCTGTTAATCCAGACCCCAACTTAATGGGGATAGTCCCCAACGCCCCAGAGCGTTGTGAGGAATCTGAAAAGCTATATATCGATTACTACTGTAGCCTCACGATGCGATCGCAATAATTTTGATGGCGGAGCGGCTTGAGAAGGAGGTAACTTGTTCGATTTTGATTTGACATTGCCGTTTATGGCAGTCCAATTCCTGGTTTTAATGGCGGTTCTCGATCGCCTGCTTTATAAGCCACTGGGAAAGGCGATTGATGAGCGCGATCAATATGTGGTGCAAACTCATCAGTCTGCCCGGGAGCGTTTAGAAAAGGCCAAAGCCCTCGCCGAGCAATATCAACAGGAACTGGTGGATGTGCGCCGTGAGGCTCAAAACGTTGTGGCCCAGGCCCAAGCCCAAGCCCAGGAAACTGTTGCAGCAGAGGTGCAAACCGCTCAACAGCAGGTTCAGCAGGAGCGAGCTGCGGCTGCCCAGGCAATTGAGACCCAAAAATCTGAGGCTTTTGCCACTCTAGAGGGAGAGGTTGAAGGTCTGAGTCACCAAATTTTGGCAAAACTTTTAGGCCCCGAATTGGTGTAGTCATCCAGCCGAAGCATGAGGTCCATTTTTTTAGATCATGGGAATTTTCTTTTATCTAGCCTCCGCTGAAGGCGGTTTCGGGCTAAATTTTGATATTTTTGAAGCCAATTTAGTGAATCTTTCCATCATCTTGGTGGCAATGTTTGTGTTCGGTAAGCGTTTGCTGACGAACATTCTTAACGAGCGTCAAGCCAAGATTGAAGCGGCGATCGCAGAGGCTGAAACCCAAGCAAGCGATGCAGCTGCGGCCCTTGCCGATGCCCAGCAGAGCTTGGCTCAGGCCCAGGCCGAGGCTCAGAACATCCGAGAGCAGGCCAAGGTTTCAGCCGAGCGTGCCAAAGCTGATGTGTTGGCGAAGGGCAAAGCTGAGGTCGAGAAGCTCAAGGCAACTGCCGCAGCGGATCTGAGTTCAGAGCAAGACCGAGCGATCGCTGAGTTGCGCAAGCGGGTCACAACCCTATCGCTTGCTCAAGTTGAGTCTCGTCTGAAGGCACGACTTGATGACACTGCCCTGCAAGAAGCGCTCCTCAATCGCACCATTGCACAGTTGGAGGGATAGGTTATGAAAGGAACATTACTCAGTAGTGAAATTGCCGAGCCTTATGCTCAGGCACTGATGTCGATCGCCCAGTCCCAAAACTTAACCGAGGACTTTGGTCAAGACATCCGCGACTTAGACGCACTCTTGGACGAATCCGCTGAACTCCGTGACTTTGTCACCAATCCGATTATCCAAGATTCAGACAAAAAGGCAGTTCTACGGAACATTATGGGCAGTGGAGCCCATGCCTTACTGGTGAATTTTTTGATGTTGTTGGTTGATAAGCGGCGTATTGTTTTCTTGCAAGAGGTGCTTGCTCAATATCTCGCTTTACTCCGGAAGTTAAATCAAACCGTTCTTGCTGAGGTGATAACCGCACGGGCATTAACTTCGGAGCAAGAGCAGGAAATTGGACATAAAGTTCGGGTAATGACCAGTGCTCGAGAAGCAGAACTCAAAGTTTCCGTAGACCCGAGTATTTTGGGTGGCATCATTATTCGTGTCGGCTCTAAGGTGGTGGACGCCAGCTTGCAGGGCCAACTCCGCCAGATTGGCATGAGCTTGAATGCCTAAGCTAATGGCACTAAGCCAATAATTTCAATTCTTAAGATCAATTACAACGGAGAGCGTGAGCAATTATGGTTAGTATCCGACCGGATGAAATCAGCAGTATCATCCGCCAGCAGATTGAATCCTATGAGCAGGATGTCCAAGTTTCTAATGTAGGAACCGTGCTACAGGTTGGCGATGGTATTGCCCGGATTTATGGTCTCGAAAAGGTCATGGCGGGGGAACTCGTTGAGTTTGAAGATGGCACAGTCGGCATCGCCCTTAACCTGGAAGAAGATAACGTGGGTGCTGTGTTGATGGGCAGCGGCTTCGGCATTCAAGAGGGCAGCACCGTTAAGGCAACGGGGAAAATCGCTCAGATTCCTGTAGGAGAAGCTGTAGTTGGTCGTGTGGTAGATGCCCTCGCTCGTCCTATTGATGGGAAAGGTGATATCAAGACCACTGACAGCCGTTTGATTGAATCTATGGCTCCTGGGATCATTGAGCGTCGTTCTGTGCATGAACCAATGCAAACGGGTATTACCGCGATCGACGCGATGATTCCCATTGGTCGGGGTCAGCGGGAGCTGATCATCGGTGACCGTCAAACCGGAAAAACTGCTGTTGCTGTGGATACTATCCTCAACCAAAAGGAAGAAGATGTGATCTGCGTCTATGTTGCCATTGGTCAGAAAGCTTCGACCGTGGCACAGGTGGTGGGTGAACTCCAAGAGCGGGGCGCGATGGACTATACCGTTGTGGTGGCCGCTAACGCCAGTGACCCTGCAACTCTGCAATATCTGGCTCCCTACACTGGGGCAGCGATCGCCGAGCATTTTATGTATAACGGCAAAGCAACTCTGGTGATCTACGATGACTTGTCGAAGCAAGCCCAAGCTTATCGTCAGATGTCCCTACTGCTGCGTCGTCCACCGGGGCGTGAAGCATATCCTGGGGATGTTTTCTATCTTCACTCTCGCTTGCTGGAGCGAGCTGCTAAGCTTAGCGATGAGCTTGGCGGTGGCAGCATGACCGCATTACCGATCATCGAAACCCAGGCTGGTGACGTTTCCGCTTACATTCCTACCAACGTGATTTCGATCACTGACGGTCAAATCTTCCTCTCCTCTGATTTGTTTAACTCTGGCTTCCGTCCTGCAATTAACGCGGGGATCTCCGTATCCCGTGTAGGTTCCGCCGCGCAAATCAAAGCAATGAAGAAAGTGGCGGGTAAGCTCAAACTCGAATTGGCACAGTTTGCTGAGCTTGAAGCCTTTGCGCAGTTTGCCTCTGACCTGGATGCAGCTACCCAAGCCCAACTCCAACGCGGTCAACGCTTACGGGAAATGCTCAAACAGCCCCAATATTCACCTTTGGCGGTCTATGAGCAGGTTGCATTGGTTTATGCCGGTATCAATGGTTTCTTAGATGAGATTCCGGCTGAAAAAGTTGCTGACTTTGCCCAAGGCTTCCGGGGCTATCTCAAGACCAGTAAAGCCCAATTTGGCGAGATCATTAAGTCTGAGAAGAAGATGACGGATGAAGCCAAAGCGTTGTTGGAAGACGCGATCAACGAATATAAGCAAACCTTTATGGCCACTGCTTAGTAACCGTGCTGGATGAGGATGGGGACTGCTCTCTATCCTCACCTTGATGTGTGAATTCGAGATAGACCATGCCTAACCTTAAAGCCATTCGAGACCGGATTAAATCGGTTAAGAATACCCGAAAAATTACTGAAGCGATGCGCTTGGTGGCAGCAGCGAAAGTGCGTCGTGCTCAAGAACAAGTCACTGCCACCCGCCCCTTTGCCGATTGCTTGGCTCAGGTGCTCTATGGCTTGCAAAATCGCTTGAAATTTGAAGATGTGGATCTCCCCTTGCTTAAGCAACGGGACGTCAAGACAGTCGCACTGCTCGTTGTGTCGGGCGATCGCGGTCTTTGTGGTGGTTATAACACCAACGTGATCAAACGTGCCGACGCCCGCATCAAAGAACTCAAGGCCGAAGGCATCAACCCGACGCTGGTGATTGTGGGTCGCAAAGCCTCGCAATATTATGGGCGTCGAGATACCCCTGTTAGCCAGAGCTACGTTGGTTTAGAGCAGATCCCTAATGCGACGGAAGCCTCCCAAATTGCAGATTATTTGTTGTCGCTGTTCTTATCCGAGACAGTCGATCGTGTGGAGTTGATCTACACCAAATTTGTCTCACTGATTAGTTCACGCCCCGTGATCCAAACTCTGATGCCCCTCTCTACCCAAGGGCTAGAGCATCCTGACGATGAGATTTTCCATCTCACCTCCAAAGGCGGTCAGTTTGCTGTGGAGCGAGAAGCAGTGACAACCCCTATTGCCGGTTTCCCTCGTGACATGATCTTTGAGCAAGACCCGGCTCAAATTTTGGATACGCTATTGCCCTTGTATCTGAATAATCAGCTCTTACGCGGTTTACAAGAGTCGGCAGCTAGTGAACTCGCGGCGCGAATGACAGCAATGAATAATGCCAGCGACAACGCGAGTGAATTGGTTAAGACTTTAACCCTGTCTTATAACAAAGCTCGTCAAGCTGCGATTACCCAGGAACTTCTTGAGGTGGTTGCTGGCGCGAATGCGCTCTAGCCTGATTGACCAGACTAAAGAGCGTGTTAATGCATTTGAGGAGCGTCTAGGGTAATATCCTAGACGTTCCTTAGTTTCTGCATTGTTGGATATGGCAAGGGAATTGCCTTCAATCAACTTTTTTGTAGGATGTGACACATTGTAAGAGCCCTAAAAACATAGAAAACCTAGTGTTTATTGTTGTTCTACGTTCTTATTTTCTATTTCAACAAGCATAATTCCAGCCTTAAGGGAGTAAGGCATTTAGATAGGTTAGATAACTCATGAAGTTTATCCAATATCTTTTCCACTGGCTGTATCGTCTAGCCCGCCATAATAACGAGTTCTTACTCCTGATTAAGTTTGTCGAAAGTTTTGTTTCCAAGGTACTTTCGGTCTTTATGATTGGGATCATCTTTTTCGCACTCTATGATATTGGCATTTTCTTAGTCGAGGAATGGCTCACTCACTCTACCGACCCCCTTCGAGATCGATTATTCGAAGCTTTTGGTTTATTTTTGAATGTGCTAATTGCGCTTGAGTTACTAGATAATATCACCGCCTATCTTAAGAACCATGTCATCCAATTGGAGTTGGTAATTGTAACCGCGATTATTGCGATCGCCCGTAAAATCATTATTTTTGATCTTAAAAAGAATACAACCGATGAGTTGATGCTCATTTCTGTAGCGATCTTGCTGCTGGCGTTCAGTCATGTTCTGATCTCTAAACGTAAACGCTAAAAGTGTTCGCTGATGATCTGTTAAATTTTTTATGGAGTTCCAATTACAGATTCAAAATGACCCAAACCTATACAGTTGAAATTAACCACGACGGTACAACCCATACCATCCAAGTCTCTGAAGACCAAAAAATTTTAGAAGCAGCCCTCGCAGCAGGAATTGACTTACCCAAATCTTGTTTGGCAGGGGTTTGTACAACTTGTGCCGCTAAGCTTAACACGGGCACAGTCGAGCAGCCCGATGCGATGGGCGTTTCACCGGAACTCCAGGCAGAGGGCTATGCTTTACTCTGTGTGGCTTATCCGAGAGCAGATATTCAGCTTGATTCAGCTAAAGAAGAGGAAGTGTACGATCGCCAGTTTGGTCAATAAACGGTATCTCTCTAGGCAGTTACACTAACAACACCGCTCATCGACTTACAGGTTACGGTTAGCTCCAATGTCCGTAGCGTGGTCAATATGTTCGCTAATGCTCGTTTTTGCAATATGTAACGCTCACTCAGTAACTACATATAGCAAAACGAGCCGACAGCTTGCCGACTCGTTCTATAAGACTAAATTGGCTTAATCTAACGAGCACGGAGGGATTCGAACCCCCGACACCCAGAACCGGAATCTGGTGCTCTATCCACTGAGCTACGCACCCGCGTTTCCTCACTATAGCATTTTGACCTGTCTGGTGCATATTGGCTCGACGGGGTGATAAACCAAAAACCCTAGCGATAACATTGGTTCTCTGGAGCGCGATCGAATTATCAATGCCGTTATTTCCTACGAAACTACTAAAATAATTGCACTTTAGTTGAATTAAACATCTCGATGACGTTGAATGCTCTGAACCACAGAGATAGAGATTTTCGAGCTAAATACTGATCAATGATTTGCGAGCAAAAGCATCATTTGAGTTGTCATTAAGCCCTTGCAACATCAATTTTGATTGCATCGATCGCAGCACTGCACCAGATCACAGCCCTCCACCTACTCCTTTGGATAATTGGAATAGAGATGTATCCGGCGAACGCAAACCAATAAGATAAAGCTTATCCTATTTTTATCTAAGTCTCAGGTGCGATCGCTACAAATCTATGCCTACGCTGCACCTTGAGGACTCCCCATGACGAACACAGACGTTATTCTTAAAACGACAGTTTACGAGTTTTCGGAAGGCCAACCCTATAAACTTGAAGCCAAACCCACAGACCCCCTCACACAGATGGTGATGGGCACAGCCAGTGTCTCTGGGGAGTCTTATTATCAAGCTTTTGCACAAAACTTAGCCCAAGCCTTGGATGTTCGCTATGTGATTGTGGCAGAGGCAGTGAATTATGAGCAGGAACGGCCAACCCGGGTGCGATCGCTAGCCTTCTGGAATGCGGATAGCTTGGATGATCCGATTGAGTATGATTTACCCAGCACACCCTGCGAAAAACTCTTCACCGAAGAGACCATTAATTTAGAAGGTGCAGTTGCTTGCTTCCCAAAAGATTTAGATGTTCTCTTCCCCAACGCCTTGGGCAAAGGCTGCTTTTTGGGCGTCACGCTGCTGGCAAAAAAAACGAATCGTCCCTTGGGGCATATTTGCTTAATGGATGATAAACCCTTGCAAAATCGAGAACAGGCCACAGCAATTATGACGTTGTTTGCCTCCCGTACAGCCGTGGAACTCGAACGGCAGCAAGCCGAAGCTCAAGAGCATGAACGGACTCGACAGTTGGAGCTAGCGTTGCATCAACTCAAGCGCACTCAGGGGCAATTAGTCCATACTGAAAAGATTTCCAGTTTAGGACAGCTGGTGGCTGGGGTTGCCCATGAAGTGAATAACCCCGTTACCTTTATTAGCGGGAATCTTGACCATGCAACGAAATATATTCAGGATCTGTTTGCCCATCTTCGGCAATATCAAGCAGCCTATCCTGAGGCAACGCCAGCATTAAAAGACCATGCGGAGGATATTGACCTTGAATTCCTTGCTGAAGATCTACCTAAGCTGTTGGCATCCATGCAGGTGGGGATCGATCGCGTCCGAGATATTATGCAATCGTTACGAAACTTTTCGCGGGTGGATGCCAATAAAACCCCAGCGGATGTGCATCAGGGTTTAGAGAGTACCTTGATGATTCTGCAACACCGCCTTAAGGCAAAACCAGAGCGTCCCGCGATCGTAGTCACGAAAGACTATGGTGAATTGCCCTTGGTTCCTTGCTGTATGGGCCAGCTCAACCAAGTCTTTATGAACTTGCTGGCTAATGCGATTGATGCAATGGAGGAGGATAATGCGGGGCGCAGTTATGCAGAACTCGAAACAGCGCCCAACCGGATTAAGATTACGAAACGTGAAGCGTAAAGCCCCCGTTTTCTAAACGGGGGATATAAGCGAAGAGCTGAATTTATTCAGCCGTGATGTGGGTCATTGATGTAATTGAGGATACGTTGAGTACTCACCTTGCCCG
>JAAHHN010000054.1 GCA_010672165.1 Spirulina sp. SIO3F2
GCTGCACCAATGGAGAATTCGTTCGACGCAAATAAATCACCACTTGTTTGATTTCGTGCTCAGGAAACTTATTGAGCAACCGCAAAAAATAATCCGCCATCCGGCGAGGTATTTTGGGGTCTGGTTTCGTTTGAAACTCCACATGCAACACCACATCTTCACCCTGAAGCAACAGCGAGTCCGCACGAATTGGAGCACTGATCAGTTCAGTGGGTTCGAGCTTGGTCAGGGGCGTGACTTTACCCAACAGCCAGGCAGCGAAGTCATCAGGGTAGGTTTCAATGAGATACTTGCAAAAGTTATCGTACACGCAAACATAGTTTATCTGTACAAGATAATAGTAGCATATTTATTCAAATACACAATTTAGCCCAATTCACCCCGCAGAATTGCCAAACCATCAACAATCAGCCCACAATCAACACACTGTCTTAACACCGCATCTAACCCGTAATAATGCCCCCCCTCCGCCAACTCGCCCCCCACTACCTGATCGGCAGCGCTGTCCGCGCCCAATCCCTCGCCACCGACCCCGAATACCGCCACCACCTCCAAGCCAACTTCAACCTCCTCGTCCCCGAAAACAGCCTTAAATGTCAAGTGGTTTGCCAAAGCCCCCAACAATACAACTTTGCCGCCGCCGACTCGATCATCCAATTTGCCCAAGCCAATAATCAGAAAGTGCGAGGTCATACCCTCTGCTGGCATATTAGTGTTGCTAAATGGATGAAACAACTCAACGCTCACGACCTGGAAATCACGCTCCGGGACTATATCCAAACCACCGTGGGACGCTATAAAGGTCAATGCTACGCCTGGGATGTGGTCAGTGAAGTGATCACCGATCGCGGCCTCCCTCGACCTTCTGTGTGGAAAAAGATTGAAGCCTTTATTCCCAAATGCTTCCAATGGGCGCACGAAGCTGACCCCGAAGCCCAACTGATTTATTCCGACTACCGACCCCACCGCATTTTCCGCTGGAACGCCATTTGCAAAATGGTCAGCGAACTCAAACGAGCGGGTATCCCCATTCATGGCGTGGGCTTTCAAGTTCACCAAGAAGTATTCCGCAACCTGGGGATGAGCGCTCTGCGGATCGCGCCTCTGGCTAAACAACTCCAAAAACAGGGTATTGCTGCCCATGTTGCCGAAATCTCCATTCCCATTTATCCTCCCACTCAACAGCTCCCCCAGGGCGCTAAATATGAACTCCAAGCCAAAGCCTATAGCCAACTGCTCGAAACCGCTTTAGATGCTGGGTGTGAGAGTTTTACGGTCTGGGGGTTTAGCGATCGCTACGCCTTTTACATTCCTCCCCGCTGCGATTCCCGCTCCACCCCCTGCATTATGGATGCGGACTACCAACCCAAACCCGCCTATGGGGCATTGCAGAGGGTTTTGCAGGATCGGTTTAGTGCAGTGGCGAGCAGTTAATCAGATTCATCCCCGCCAAAGACCGCCCCAAAAATTTGCTGCCACAGTTCCAATGCTGCATCAACCTTGCCTTCATCAGCGTCAGCGATCGCCTGCTCAGCCAACGCCGCAGCTTGAGCGGCATGGTTCAAGATCATCTTATCCTCACTGCCCAAGGATAGCCCTTGACAGCCCTGCCAAAAACAGAGCAACCCTGCCGGGAAGCCCGTAAAGCTCCCCTTGTGCTGACTCAGGACTTGGACAATTAACGCTTCCCAGTCAGAAGCCGCGATCGCTAAACCCACCTGCTGCCGCCAATATTGCAACAACCGCACTAGGGGAAGCACTTGACCCTGATAGCGGACATTCACAGCTTGGAGCTGAGCCAGTCGTTTGCGTTCAGGGCTACGTCGCCAATTGCCGCTGCCATCCGGAACCAAGTCATAGAGCGCTTGACCCCGTTGATCTTGAACCAGAATCGTAGGAATCAGTTGCAGCAACCAGGCATCACCGCGCCGCTGCCAGCAGAGGGCATCCGCTTCCAGCCAACTTTTGATGGGGCGAAGCCCCTTGCAATAGTTCCCTAAACCTTGAAGGAGCAAGGTTGAACTGAAATAATCATGCTCATCGCGGTAACGACTCAAGGGACTCTCCAGTTCAGTGAGCTTAAGCCAATACACCTGGGGGAAAATCGGAGACGGGTTCGTTTCAAGCTTGGGGGCTTGGAGCAACAACAACAGACTAAGCTGCTGGAGAGGGCGAATTTGGGTTTTGCGAAAGAGCGGGCTGGTATCGAGGTGTTGGGGGGCGAGGGCTGGGAAATCTGGATTTTGGGCTGCGAGCGCTTCTAGGCGGGCAAGGTAGAATTGACGACTCTGGAGGGCGCGATCGCAGACATCAGGGGAGGGCGTAATGTGGGTCGTTAAAAAGTCTTGAAAAACAGTCGTAATCACAATTGATGATGCGATTTAAGTCTTAAAACTGAGAGAGGAAGCGCAGATCGCTGGCGTAGAGGCGGCGAATATCATCAATATGGTGGAGCACCATCGCAAAGCGTTCCACACCCAAGCCTGCGGCGAAGCCCGTGTATTCTTCAGGATCATAACCCACCGCTTTAAGTACATTGGGGTCAACCATGCCACACCCGAGTACTTCGAGCCAGCGACCTTCCCATTGCACATCTACTTCAGCAGAGGGTTCGGTAAAGGGGAAATAACTGGCGCGGAAGAGCATGGGTAGCTCTTCGCCAAACATCTGACGGACGAATTCCTTGAGTGTCCCTTTCAGGTCAGTGAAGGTTAAGTTTTTGTCGATTGCCAAGATTTCAATCTGGTGAAACACTGCTGAATGGGTGGCATCCACCGTATCTCGCCGATACACCCGCCCTGGGGCAATAATTCGTAAGGGGGGCTCATGGTTTTCCATGTGGCGGATCTGTACCGAGGAGGTATGAGTTCGCAACAGATTGCCATCAGGGAGATAAAACGTATCTTGCATATCCCGTGCAGGATGGTCGGGTGGGGTGTTAAGCGCTTCAAAGTTGTAATAGTCGCTCTCCATTTCATAGCCTTCGGCAACGCTATAGCCTAAACCCGTAAAGATTTCGATGACCCGATCGATGATGCTATTGAGGGGATGTACGCGACCAATGGGGCGGCTGACCCCTGGCATGGTTACATCTAAAGTCTCTTGGGCGAGTTGGGCAGCGATCGCCGCTGTCTCTAACTTGATTTTCGTCTGCTCTAGACGGGCCTGAATATCTTCCTTGATTTCGTTCGCCAGCGCCCCAATGCGGGGTCGTTCTTCGGCGGAGAGTTTACCCATCCCCCGCAGGATTTGGGAGAGTTTACCTTTCTTACCCAGGACTGCAATCCGCTCCTGTTCAAGGGCATCGAGATCGGTGACAGCCGCGATCGCTGCTGTGGCTTCTGCTTGGAGAGCTTGGAGTTGGGTTTCGAGATCAGACATTCAACTATAAATTGATGTAGGGCTTTTCAATAAGGCTTAAGTCTTGCAGCGAGGGCATGCCATCAATCAAGTGGAGAAATTTTGATGAACCAGTGGTGCTCTGCCTGACCAACCCCATCAGCTAGGATTTGTTAACACTTGCTGTGAGAAGGCTGGCGTACTTAACTGATGACAGCCCTTAGTGTAACGAGCAATGGGGCCAAAAACGAGTCGGTAATTTGGAAAGGTAACTTTAGGCATGACAACACCACGAAAAATTTTGGTTAGTAACGATGATGGCATTGTGGCATTAGGAGTCCGCACCTTAGCCAATGCCTTAGCTACTGCGGGTCATCAGGTCACGGTGGTGTGCCCTGATCGGGAGCGATCGGCCACAGGGCATGGTCTCACAATTCATCAGCCGATTCGCGTCAATGAAATTGTGGAGATTTACCATCCAGCCGTTCGAGCTTGGTCTTGTTCAGGAACACCATCGGACTGTGTCAAGCTTGCCCTGAGCGCATTATTAACCGAGCGTCCAGATTTTGTGCTCTCTGGTATTAATCAAGGTTCAAATCTTGGCACTGATGTGCTCTATTCCGGCACAGTTTCCGCTGCGATGGAGGGTACAATTGAATCAATTCCCAGCATTGCTCTAAGTCTAGCGAGTTTTACCCACCGCGAGTTTGACGTGGCAGCAGATTTTGCAGTGCAACTGGTGGCGCAACTGGTCGCTAACCCCTTGCCAGATATGACCCTGTTGAACGTCAATATTCCAGCAATTAATGCAGCTAAAATTGCAGGGGTGAAGGTGGCGCGGCAGGGTTTACGGCGCTATATCGAGCAGTTTGAGCAGCGCCACGATCCTCGGGGTAAAAGCTACTACTGGTTAGCTGGGGAGGCGATCGAAGATATTGAGCAGCCCGATCATGCCCATCTGCCGCCAGATATTCCGATTGATGTGCAAGCGATCCGCGAAAATTACATCACCATTACGCCTCTGCAATATAATCTCACTGATACACAGGGACTACGATCGCTTAGACAAGATCGGTTTAGGTTTCAAGCCGATTGAGGGGTCAGCAATGCAAAAATCCCCCATTCAGGCGGCTGTTGAATAACCAGCAACGGGCTCAATAGCAATCCGTTCCTTGCTGATTGAGTACAGGAGACGATTCAGCATTTCTTGCTGCTCTTGAGTACAGCATTGAGTATTTTTCACAGTTTCGATGACTTGCCAGTCTTGAGCATTGATATGTCCAGTTTCTAGGCCGCGCGAGTACAAATCATAAAATTGATCCATCAGGTGAGTGTTGGGGTTGTGCATGGTGTAACTCCCTTGGAAAATAACCTAGCGAACGACTCAGTTTGCACAACTGCATACTGAGAACCCCAATCTAACGGGAAGTTGTGAAAAACTTGAGAAAATTGCAGTCAATCTTGTGAAGAAAAAATGAAGGATTTCGCAACAGCTCACACTTGGAAACAATGACTATAGTGCCCAATCATAGTGAGATGCTTGGTTTTCGAAATACGTACAATATTGGTTACTTCATTAATAGCTGGGTTGCCTCCGATGCCGGCAGTGGACGAGAAAACCAATAGCCTTGAAAGAAAGGACAGTTGAGCCGTTGCATTTGTGCAACATCATCATCCGTTTCAACCCCTTCCGTTACCACATCCAGACCCAAACTGAGAGCAAGCTGAAGAATGCCCTGAATCATACCCCATTGTTGTTGACAGACGAAAAGGCGATCAATCTTGAGAACATCCACGGGAAACTGATGCAGACGAGCAAGACAAGAATAGCCAGTTCCAAAGTCATCCAGGTAAATTTTGAGACCTGCTGTTTTCAGGGCCTGTAATGTTGCGATCGCCACTGGGTTTTCGATAACCGTGCTTTCGGTAATCTCCACACATAAACTCCCTGGTGCAAAGGGATAACGCTCAAACCGGGAGATAAACTCCTCGACAAACGCCGGATGGAGCAATTGTAGGGGTGAGAGATTCACACTCAACATTAGGGGGGACTCCCTAGGAAACTGTTGCTGCCAAATTTGAAGCTGTTCACAGGCCTGCTCAAAAACCCAAAGGCCGATATCATGAATCAAGTGAGTTTGTTCTGCGATCGGAATAAATACAGCAGGGGACACAAACCCCTGGCTCGGATGCTGCCAACGAATTAAGGTTTCAAATCCTCGAATGTGATGTGCTTGAGTTGAAACGATCGGTTGATAGAACACTTCAAAATCGCGATTTTTCCAAGCAGTAAACAGATCATTCTCCAAGCGCAGACGTTTCAATGCATTGTGTGAAAGGAGATTAGAGGCAGTTTTGCGATCGTCTTCTAGGGTTGTGGTTAAACGCAGGAGACGGTCTGCATTATCAGCCGCAATTTTGAGAAGTTGTTGCCCCTGAGCGGTCTGGGGGGCGATTTTGCCACTCAGCAGCAGGCCAAGGGCGCCACGGATAGAGGTGAGTGGCGTCCGCAACTCATGGCTAATTTCAGCCGTCATCGGACTTGCATCCTGATCCTGCAAGGGAGAAAACGGTAAACTATTAGATTGAGAATGCATAAAATTTCCAAGGTTGAGCAACGTGAACGCCAAATGCAGTGCTCTAAATAGCAGTGATATATAGATAGAGTGGAAGCCTTAACTATAAATCGGGTTGAGCTTCAATTTAAATAGCACTTGTGAAAATTTCGGGAAGAGCAGCTTATGGCTGTACTGCATGCGCCTAAAGTACCTTAAGCAACGCTTAAGCAACTTGTCCATTACACGGCGTTAACGTTAAAGGACAACTTGGGAGCTCAATCTGACTGGACTCAACGAGCACCCAGCACCTCCCACGCTAACGAAAAACGTGATCAGGACAAATCATCTTTTGAGCTTTTGATATCAGCATCAGTATGAACATCAGCCATCATTATCAATCGACACCCGGCGATATTTTAGTGGTGGATGATACGCCAGCTAATTTAAAGGTTCTGCAAGAGCTATTAATCGCGGATGGTCATCAGGTGCGTGCCGCCCGTGATGCTCAAAGTGCCTTGCGAGCGATCGCCCGTAATGCGCCTGAACTCGTTTTGCTAGATGTGATGATGCCAGAGATGGATGGCTTTGAGTTGTGTCAACAACTCAAACGCAATGCCACAACTCAGTCAATTCCCGTAATTTTTATTACTGCACTCAATAGTCCTGCTGACAAAGCTCGTGCTTTTGAAGTGGGCGGAGCAGACTATATTCCGAAGCCGTTTCATCCCCTTGAAGTCTGTGCCCGGGTACGTCATCATCTGGGCCATCGGCGGACTCAGGTCGCGCTGGAAAGTTCTGAACAGCAGATGCGCGCGATTTTTGCCGCAATGACAGATTTAGTAGTTATTCGTGATCGCCAAGGCCACTGCCTCAAGGTTGCTCCCACCCAAGCCACCCAAGAGCTTGCTTCCGAACAGGAGTTACTGAGTAGTCCCCTGGAAGCACTCGTGAGTTCTGCCGATGTTGAGCCCTTGCAACATGCAATTCAAGCCGCACTCGACCAACAGCGCACCCAGAAAATTCAATATCAACGCCTCAATACCAACCATAAAACTTGGTTTGATGCTCGACTCTCGCCCCTCACCGCAGATACGGTGGTCTGGGTCGCACGAGATATCAGCGATCACAAAACAATTGAACAAAAGTTACAGCGCAATGAGCAGGAGATGCGGCGCATTTTTGAGGCGATGAGCGATTTGGTGCTCGCCATCACTCCTACCCATCAAGATATTCAAGTGATGCCCACTCGTTATGTCCAAGTGGTAGACACAGCGCATGAAGTGATTACTGCCACCTTTGAAAAAATTTTTGGTGAGATCGCACAACCCAGATTCCATGCCATTATTGCACAAGTATTAGAGACTCAGATCCCTCAAAGCTTAGAATATTGTGTTCAAACTGAAAATGGGAGGTTCTGGTTCTCTGTTAGTATATCTGTTCTGTCGGAAGATACGGTGCTTTGGGTTGCCCGTGATATCAGCGATCGCATCATCGCAGAACAAGAACTCCAACGGTTGGCAAATGAACTAGAGCAGCGCGTGAATGAACGAACGGCCCAGCTTCAAGCCGTTAATACCGATCTCCGCAATGAGATTAACGAGAGACGCCTCGCTCAAACACGTTGGGAACAGTCTGAACTTCGGTTTCATGTTGCAGTCGATAATCTACCCGATTTGTTTGTGATCTACGATCGCAACCTTTGCTATCAGTTTGTTAACCAGCGAACAGTCAAAATATTAGGGCGAACCGCAGGGGAGATGTTGGGGCAATCGGATGTTGAACTCTTCCCCCCCGCCATCTGTCGCGAATACCTGCCGCTCCTTGAGCAAACTGCTCAAACCGCTCAAATTCAAAGTCGTGAATGTTATATCATCGTGCCCGAACAGGGACTGATGACGTTTGTGGTGACCTATGTTCCCTTACTCAATAACAAGGGGCAACTCGAACAAATACTGGGCATTGCCCACGATATTACAGAACGTAAACGCTCTGAGCAAGCCCTCAACCATGCTAAAGAACAGCTCCAAACGGTTATCGATGCGGTTCCTGGATTTGTATCTTGGATCGGCACATTAAACAATGTTGAAGAGGTTCAAGCCCAGCCGCAGTTTTATTATCTTGGGGTTAATCGTCAATTGGCTCAAACCTATCAACTCTCCCCCAAAGACTTTATTGGCCAACCCTTGGGGTTTTTAAATCTGGGTGATCAGTTTGTGCAGTTTTTACAACAGCTTTTTACCCAATCTGAAATCAAAACACACTCGGAAGTGATTTCCACCAGCTTGCAAGGGGAAACCCGTAGCTATTTAGTGATGGCACAAAAATACAACAGTGCTACTGCAGCCGTAACAGTGGGGATTGATATTAGCGATCGTATCGAGATGGAAAAGCGTTTGCAACAGTCTTATGAGCGCTCTCAACTTCTGTCTGAACTCACCCTAAAAGTACGTCAATCTCTTGAAATTGATGAGATTGTTTATACCACCGTTTGGGAACTCCAGCATCTGCTACATGCTGATCGAGTGGCGTTGATTCAGTTTCCGGACGCTGGTCAAAGTCAAGTGATTCAAGAGGTTGGTTTACCCGGTTTATCTCGTTTGCAAGCGGGGAATTCTCATCTGTTGATGACCAATACTGAGCTGGAAATCCATGATTTTATCGCAATTGATGATACGTGGACAGCAGCTAATATCTCACACGAAGAAGCGCAAGCCTATGAAAAATTCGAAATTCGAGCGCAGCTTGTGGTTCCCATCTTTATACAACAGACGTTATGGGGGGCAGTGGTTGCTCATCAATGTAACCACCCTCGTCATTGGGAATCTGAAGAAATCGATCTCTTACTCTCGCTAGCTGATCAAATTGGCATCGCGCTGACCCAAGCCCAGCTCCTCAATAATCTAGAAGAACGTGTCGCTGAGCGCACTCTAGAATTGCGTAAAGAAGTGGCGGAACGAACCCGTGCAGAGAAAGCGCTCCGCACCAGCCAAATTCAATTTCAGCGCATCATTCATAGTAGTACTTATGGCATTGTCATTTGTAATACCCATGGTGAAATTCAGTTTGCCAATCCTGCCGCTCTCAAGCTCTTTGGCCGTTCTAGTTCAGAATTGTTGGGCTTTAATCTGGGGATTCCCATTGAGCATCAAGAACAAACTGAAATTTCGCTGCTCCCTGCCAATGGAAATGCCTCACGCACTGTCGAGATGCGCTCCGGCAGAATTCATTGGCAAGAGCAGCCTGCCTATCTGATTTCGCTCATGGATATTACCGAGCGCAAGATGATTGATCAGATGAAAGATGAATTTCTATCCATTGCCAGCCATGAATTGCGAACACCACTGACGTCGATCCGAGGCGCATTGGGTCTATTGGTTAGCGGCAAGCTGGGTAAATTTACGGAGCAAGGCCAGAATATGGTGGAAATTGCGGTCAATAATACGGAGCGTTTAATGCGTTTGCTCGATGACATTCTTGATCTAGAACGGATTGAGGCAGGACGTATTACGATTGCGAAACAGCGTTGTAATGCGATTGATCTTATTTTGCAGTCAGCTCAAGCGATGGAAGCCTTTGCTGCGGAGCAAAAAATAACCTTGAGCTTAGAGGCAAATCAACAACTCTTTTCTTGCATTTCCACGCTCAAAGAACCGCAATCTTGGACAGCTCCGCCACAAATTACCACTTGGGCAGATACTGATCAAATTCTCCGCACCCTGCTCAATCTGATTAGTAATGCCATTAAATTCTCAGAGCCAGGGCAATCGGTTTGGGTAGGGGTTGAACAAATGCCAGATTCAGTCCAATTTTATGTCCGCGATCGCGGTCGTGGTATTCCCGCGGATAAGTTAGAAAGTATTTTTGGTCGATTCCAACAAGTGGATGCCTCGGATTCTCGGGAAAAAGGAGGAACGGGTTTGGGCTTGGCAATTTGCCAAGAAATTGTTCGACACCACGGTGGCAAAATTTGGGTTGATAGTGTGTTGGGTCGTGGGAGTACCTTTTGTTTTTTACTGCCCAACCAAGTCCCATAAAAAAAACAATGCCCCTCCTGCTTCCACACCCTAAATGCTGACCTATTTCAACCGTCCTGAATACCTCTTGCAACCCCGCCAGATTATCCGACGCTGGCGGCGATCGCCCCACCAAACCCTCTCAACGCCACAAACCCTCCATTTACCCTGGGGTTATCCCCTCCGCATTGTGCCCCATCCGGATAATAAAGTGGAATGGTCATTGTGGATCATGGGAATTTATGATTTAGCCCTTAGCGAAGCCTTATGGCGACTGACAGATCCGGATGAAATGGCTCTAGATATTGGAGCGAATATTGGGTATATGACCAGCTTGTTCGCGGCTAAAGTGGGGCCAAGAGGGCAGGTGATTGCCTTTGAACCGAATCCTGATATTTATACTGAACTTCAGTACAACTGTGGATCACTTGCAGCGGTAGAATTACGAGCGATCGCCCTAGCGGATACCGCTGGAGTCGCAACGCTTCGGGTTCCCAAGCACAATCATGGCGAAGCGTCACTACTATTCGGTCATGATCCCCACCCCGAAGCTACTCTAAAAAAACATCAGGTGACGGTTGATACCCTAACTCAGCAACTCGAAGCCCAAACCCAAGTGGGGGTTCTCAAAATTGATATCGAGGGTTATGAATTAGCTGCATTTGCTGGGGCAGAACCCTTGTTGGCGCAGGGGCGGATTCGAGATATTCTCTATGAGCAACACGAAGGTTATCCCAGTCCTGCCAGCACCTTTTTAGAAGCTCAGGGCTATCAAGTATTCCGACTCTGGAAAGGTTTTTGGCGACCATTACTGCTACCCGCTGATTATCCCCAGATTCACCCCTGGGAACCGCCAAATTATCTGGCAACTCGCGCCCCTGAACGGGCCCAGAAACGGTTGCGATCGCGGGGGTGGCAAGTGCTCCGTAAGGAGAAAGGAGCAGGGTGAGCAGTGGGGAGAAGATTGAACGAGCGCGAACCGTCACACAGGCGTCCTGCGGGTTTTGGCTACCATCGTTTTAAACAACACGCTCCTCATCACTGTAATCTCTATGACTCCAAACTTCTGGCGACGAACTCGGCGATGGCTAGGCTGGATTAGTCTCGCTCTCTTGGCGTTGGTCATGTCTATAGTGGGCACGATTGGCGGACATTTGATGTGGGTACAAAACCAAGCCCCCAATCCCATGGCCATTGTGGTCTTAGGCGGGGATTTTGAGCGGGAATATTTCGCAGCGGATTTTGCCCAAAACTATCCTCAACTCCCCGTGGTGATTTCCTCAGGAATGCCCGAGCCCAAGTCCCGGCAATTTTTTGCACAGGTCGGGGTTGGGGGCGATCGCCTTGTCTATGACCATCAAGCTGTGGATACCCTCACCAACTTCACAACCTTGCTGCCCCAGTTACAAGCGACTCAGATTCGCCATGTCTATGTGATCACCTCAGATTTCCACCGGGCGCGATCGCGCCTCATCGCCTATCTCATCTGGGGTGCTCATGGCATTGCCTACCAATTCATCGCAATTCCCACCCAAACTCCACCAGAGCCTGGCTGGTTACTCCTTGGGGATATCATTCGAACTGTAGTGTGGTGGCTCACAGGAGCAGTCCCCACGGCTCACAACGGTTGGATTGCATTTCTGTCTGGATATGTAAATTTCTAAGACAAGTTGGCAGTAATGCTCGAAGGTTTAGTAACAATGAATACAGGAATCTTCAGTTAATCCTCAACTGAAGTGCAAGCAATCGCTACGGAGGTCCCGTCCCCATGATCCATTCTGCTGTGCAGCCTCAGCTCCAAACCACATCTGCATCGGCTAATCTTTGTATTCCTGATCTCAATTACACCCGCACCTCTTGGGTTAAACTACACCATCTCCCCAACCCGTATAGCTTCGATGAAGCACTCCTCCTCTGCCAAGAGTCAGCTGAGCAATGGCGGGCGTGGGTGCCTGATCATGGTGAAATTATGCTCCATCACTCTGAATTTTATTGTTGAGCGTTTAATTGATGGGGTTGGGGTGGGTCTCGCCAAATCCCATCCAACCCAAACAAATTCAAAATTTTGCACCCTAAACTACGGAAGGGGCGGACTCAGGCTGCTACAGTTGAAAACTGGCTGAGTTAACGCAACCCTATCCTATGCCCATTTCTCGCTCGACCCCTGCACTATTAGTTTTAGCTGACGGCTCAACCTACCATGGTTTCTCCTTTGGCGCACCTGGCACAGCCATTGGAGAAGTGGTTTTTAACACTGGTATGACGGGCTATCAAGAGGTGCTCACCGATCCCAGCTACTGTGGTCAAATTATGACCTTTACATACCCTGAGCTGGGGAATACGGGTGTGAATCCCGATGATGAAGAATCGGAGCGGCCACAGATTCGAGCGGTCATTGCCCGGAATATTTGCACTCGTCCGAGTAATTGGCGTTCGACTCAATCGTTGCCTGATTATCTTAAGCAACACCAAATCCCTGGTATCTATGGCATTGATACCCGGACACTAACGCGTAAGTTGCGATCGCTGGGGGCAATGAACGGCGGTATTTCCACCGAGATCCTTGACCCAGAGGATCTCTTACGTCAAGTGGCGATGGCGCCTTCAATGACAGGTCAAAATCTGGTCACGGCCGTCACCACATCAACCACCTACGAATGGAACCAGCAAACGGATGCAACCTGGGCATTCAACACAACAACCAGTGAGCCAGAAGAGTTAACCGTTGTCGCGATCGACTTTGGTGTCAAGCGGAATATCCTCAAACGGCTGGCAAGCTATGGCTGCCGTGTGGTGGTGGTTCCTGCCCATGCCAGTGCTGACGAAATCCTTAACCATCAGCCCGATGGCATCTTTCTCTCCAACGGCCCAGGTGATCCCGCTGCCGTTACCGAAGGGATTACTACCGTCACCGAATTACTGGGTGCTCACAAACCGATGTTTGGCATTTGTATGGGCCATCAAATCCTTGGTCAAGCGCTGGGAGCCCAAACCTTTAAGCTCAAATTTGGGCATCGCGGCCTAAACCATCCCTGTGGTCTTAAGCGGCAAGTCGAAATTACGAGTCAAAATCATGGCTTCGCTCTGACCGCAGATTCACTCGATGAGACAGTAGAAGTCACCCATCTCAACCTGAATGATCAGACTGTGGCTGGTTTGCGTCATAAAACCTTACCTTATTTCTCAGTGCAATATCACCCTGAAGCCAGTCCTGGCCCCCATGATGCCGATTATCTTTTTGGCCGATTTGTGGACTTGATGCGTAACCATAAGGTCAGGGAATAAAGTAAGAAAAGCCCCACCCTGCTATACTAATGGACTGATCTGTGACGCATTTAGGGGAGGGTAAAGACATTGCCTGAACAACTTAACTTGACCGTTAGCTTACGGGGCACAATCGAAATCAAAGACAATTGCCAGATTTTTCGGTTAACGGGTCTATTGGATGCGTTTTCTGAACCCACCTTTCGTAAGGTTATTGGCAATTACATTGATAATGGCCCCAAAAACATCATTTTGGTTTTGGCACAGATTGATTTTGTCGATAGTTCAGGTCTAGGCGCTTTAGTGCAACTGGTCAAACAGGCTCAAACGGCTGGAGGCACGGTGCAGATGGTCTCTAATCCTCGCGTCACGCAAACTGTTAAGCTGGTTCGCCTTGAGAAGTTTCTCTCCTTACAACCCTCTCTAGACGCTGCCCTAGAAAATTTAAAGGCATCGTGAGTACGGTGGTGAGCCCAGCTAACAACCAGAGTAATCCATTGGCGGCGGATATTCAGCATGGGGATAATCACCTGTGACGGAGTCAATTCCTAGACCCGCGATCGCGCAATGGGCCAACCACCAGCTTTTGTCGGTTTCCACAGATCTTCCCTCAGGGTGTCAGCCTGAATGCCTCTCTCCCACAGCTTTAGCTTATCTCGGAGATAGCGTGTATGAACTTTATGTACGTTTGGCTCATCTCTTTCCCCCCCGACGCATTGTTGACTACCATCAGCAAGTGGTGGCTCAGGTTCGTGCTGAACGGCAAGCGCAATATCTAGACTGTCTCCGTGCCCACCTTACACCCCAAGAGGAAGATATTGTCCGTCGTGGTCGCAATGCGACAACGCGATGCCCTGCTCGCCTTGACCCCCAAATTTATCAACAGGCAAGTGGTTTTGAAACCTTAATAGGCTATTTATATTTGTGCGATCGCGCCCGTTTACACCAACTGTTGAGTTTGGTGTTTAGCGAAGCAGATGAGAGCAGAGGAATGGATAAAGCATAAGCCACCGTGGCTATTCCTCTGATTAGATTAAACGTTTTAGTTTCTCCCCCTCACTAATAATCACCGACTTATGTCCTCACGCGATGACTTAATTTACGGTCGCCATTCTGTGTTGGCGGCTCTGAAAAGCGATCGCCCCCCCCAACGAGTTTGGCTCACAACCAAGACCCGTCAAGATAGCCGTTTTGGCCCCCTCCTCAAAATCCTCAAGTCCCAAGGAACTGTCGTCGATGAAGTCTCAATGCAGCGTTTGGATCAAATGACCCAAGGGGGTAACCATCAAGGAATTGCCGTACAAGTCGCCCCCTACGCCTATTGGGATTTAGAAACCCTCTTGAGCCATGCCGCAGAGCAAACAGAAGCGCCTGTCCTTGTCGTGGCTGAAGGGATTAACGATCCCCATAACCTGGGGGCAATCATTCGTACAGCTGAGGCGATAGGAACCCAGGGAATCATCATCCCCCAGCGCCGCGCCGCAGGCATCACCTCAACTGTGATGAAGGTTGCCGCGGGGGCGTTGAGTCATCTGCCTGTGGCCCGGGTTGTGAATTTACAGCGGGCTTTGGTTCAGCTCAAGCAGTGGGGCTATTGGCTCTATGGCACTGCGGCTGAAGCAGATACTACCCTACCTCAAACAGATTTTAGTGGTGCGATCGCCCTCGTAATTGGTGCAGAAGCAGAGGGAATCAGTCGCCTAACGCGGGAGAATTGTGATGTACTGGTTTCCATTCCAATCTCTGGGCAGGTTCCAAGCCTCAACGCATCAGTCGCCACTGCCATGGTTTTGTATGAAGTCTTCCGTCAACGACAATTTAAAGCATGCTCAGAGCAAGAGGATTCCCTCAAACCAAGAGAGTGACTGCGTTAGGTGCATTTCACATCAGTCAAAATCCAGAAACTGTGTCATAAGAGACTTTCAAAAAATCAGCAGACAGAGTATAAAGTAAAGGAAATCGAAAATGTTAAATAATGTAAACGCGAGTAATTGTTCTGCCTTGCGATTTAAAACTGGCGCGCGCTTTGGAAAAATATGAATGAAATTTGGCTTAAATTCTTAGAGGCAACAGGCAAAGCCTTTTGGGTTGAAGTAAAAACAACGACTCCGTCTTGTACCTACTACTTTGGCCCTTTTGCCAATTCTCCAGATGCGGAGATCGCCATCCCCGGTTATGTTGAAGATCTCACTGAAGAAGGAGCACAGGGGATTCAAACTCAAGTTCGGCAAATGAAGCCTGAGGCCTTGACCATTGAGCATTCATTGGGGGAAATGAGTGACCACGAGGTAAGCCCCATCCTGCGTGGTCAACTCTCCTAAACAGGATTGTGGGCAATCTGGTAACAGGCGATCTAGGTTTTAAGATCGCTTGTTTAACCCAGACAAAATAGTCCATTCAGGTTGTTAAATTGAGCAGTGTTGGATTCTCCCTAAGCAATGCTTAAGTAGGTCGGGGGAGAAAAGGTTACTTGTGTCAAGAAATGTAAATCTTACTACATCCCTTATCAGATGAGAGTTTTGAGTCCATTTGCAATCAGAAATATAGTTGATTATTTCAAGGCTGACCTACTTATCTTGAAACCTGCTCACCAATAACTCCCCACAGTGGTCGCAGCATTAATCTTTTAACATATCCGTAATTGCAGGCATCTTGCCTGTTATAGACCTATATCATTATCATTTCGGACACATCTCTTTCATGGGAAGATTTTAGATGCTCTCGCACTCAACCTACGAATTGGAAGCCACAGGTGTCGGCTCGGTGGGACCACTATCAATGGGCACACTGTCAAACAAGGTGAAGTGGGGCTGAGTTGAGAATTCCGGGAGGATTTCCTGGACGAACGCTTCAGCTGCCTTAGATCGATAACGGTTGGGATTAATGATCACAGAAAGGTTGCGTTTAACCAGTACTCCCTCAATCGTGGGACGATGCAACACGTTCATTTGCAATTCCTTTTCAATTGCTGAGATGGACACAAAGGCAGCCCCTAGTCCAGACTGCACAGCATTCTTAATTGCCTCAATCGAGTTCAACTCCATTTCGATCTTCAGGCGTTTGGGATCGATCGCAGCTCGGGTGAGCACCTGATCAATCACTTTACGGATTGTGGACTGGGAATCGAGTGCGATAAAACTGAGCTTATAGAGATCTTCCCGTTGAATGGTATCGACTTGGGCTAGAGCATGAGCGACAGGGAGGACAAGCGCCAGTTCATCCTCTGCATAGGAGCGAATATGCAGTGTATCCTGTAATTCAGCTGGCACTTCCCCACCAATAATAGCCAAGTCCACATGACCATTGGCCACACTCCACGATGTTCGTCGCGTTGAATGGACTTGCAGCTGAACCGAGACATCAGGATATCGTTTTCGGAACTGACCAATCATCCGAGGAAGCAAATACGTGCCGGTGGTTTGTGATGCACCAACAATCAAAGTCCCGCCCTGCAAATTTTGTAGGTCTTCGATCGCCCGACAGGTTTCTTGGCAAAGGCTGAGAATTTTCTCTCCGTAATTGAGTAGCAGATGTCCTGCTTCCGTCATCTGCGCCCGTCGTCCCCCCCGATCAAACAGCGGTACATCCATCTGACGTTCTAGATTCTGCACTTGCAAACTCACCGCTGGTTGTGAGACATACAGACTGTCTGCCGCTCGCTTAAAGCTGCCTTCGGTGGCGATTGCTTTCAGGATGCGCAGTTGATCCAGTGTAAAAGGAATTTCTGGCATGGGTTTCAACCCGAGAATCAACAGAGTAGAGGTGTAACATCGCTCTTAGCACTGATTGGTTCTGTTTATAAAGCCAAATTGAGTCGCTAAGAAGGGTACGCCCTGAGTTTGACAGTATCACACCACGGTAACAACACCCTTTACAATGATTAGCATTGCTTAACTTAAATGCAGCTACGACATGTGAGCCTGCTTTTTGTTACAAAACATCAACTTATTCTCACGTCGGACTGATTCAGATGAATAGTGATTGGTTTACGCCGAGCCACGGTGTGATGCTGGCACTTTTATTGGGTTTTGCGATCGCCCACAGTGGTTTAGCGGCTTTACGACCTTGGGGAGAAGTCAAAATTGGCGCCCGAGCCTATCGAGTCCTCTTCGCATTGGTGAGTGTCCCCGCTGCCACCGTACTCATTATCTATTTCTTTAACCACCGCTACGATGGTGCTCAGTTGTGGAACTTGCAGGGGGTTCCTGGGCTTCGCGCCGTGATTTGGAGCTTAAGTGCACTCTCCTTCCTCTTCTTGTATCCCTCAACCTTTAATCTACTGGAGGTGGCAGCGATCGCCAAGCCCCAACTCCATCTCCACGAAACAGGCATTATTCGTATTACCCGTCATCCTCAGATGGTTGGTCAGATTATCTGGTGTATCGCCCATGCCCTTTGGCTGGGAACTAGTTTTATGCTCGTAACCTGCTTTGGGTTGATTGCTCACCATTGTTTTGCGGTGTGGCATGGCGATCGTCGTTTAGCAAGGCGCTATGGGGCTGCATTTGCCACTGCCCGTGAGCACACCTCAATTGTGCCGTTCAAAGCTATTTGGGAGGGTCGCCAAACACTGCAATGGCAAGAGTTTTGGCGACCGGCTTATCTTGGCATTGCTGTATTTGTGGGCTTTTTTTGGTGGGCCCATCCCAGCTTAATTGCCTTGACGGCTAAGGTAGGGTGGTAGAGGGTAACAAGAGGATTACTCTATCCCAACACCATCACCCCGCAGCAGCCAATCTAGAACCAAAGCAATAAATTCTGGGGCTTCGCTGAGGGGATACCCCAAATGGAGTTGAGTTTCCTCAAACTGTTGTTGGAGCAATGCCACTTCATCGGCGATCGCAGTGGTAATCCCCCCCGGAAACAGGAAATAGGGCTGAATAGCAATGTCTTGATGACCCTGGCTGACGAGTTGTTTGATTTGGGTGGAGAGGGTTGGGGCGATCGCCCAATAACTGGGTAAGGCTTGCAGGCGACCTGCCATCGCCTCAATCGGGGCATTGCCACCAAACCGGCGACTCCCGTGGGCCATCAGAATACGTTGGGAAGCGGGGAGCCGACTCAACAGCCGCCGGAGCAGAGGCACAAAACCAGCCTGAGCCCCCAGATAATTTTTGAGATGTAACTGACAGTCAATGGTCAGCAAGGTTCTTGCTTGGGTCACTTCCACCGGAATATCGTCCCGAACATGCATCCCAGGCAATAAAAACAGGGGCAGCAGATGGAGTTCAGTACTGGTAGACTCAGCGACAGCGTGATGAGCAAATTGAACAATCTGTTGATGTAGCGGCTGGCTACTCAATTCGAGGTAAGCTGTCCCCACCAATACGGATTGGGACATCATTACGCTTAATCGAGTAGTTAGCTGACGAGCTAAAGCCGCGAAAGCCTCCTGAGAGCGGCGATCGCGGCTGCCATGAGCGATAAGTAGATAAGCAGCAGACAAGGGGTTTAACTGTGGCAGTGACCCGTGCGTGGGTAGCGATAGATGATGTGACCCTAAAATCCGGAATTGTGATGCACAGGAACACCTGCCGGTTTGACGATCGCGCTAGAAACCAGCGCGGTAAATCCACCCAAAATGATCAAGCCGATCACGGCTGCTGCACTGGAAATACGACGTAGATTAACCTGATACTGCATTGCTGAAGGCTGCAAGTGTAAGGGACCAACGGCCTCCTCATACGATAAAGCCATCTGTGTATAACCAAGGGCTTCCATTAGATTTTCTCCTAAAGCGGTTGCGGCAAGGGCGCCAAAGCTTAGGGATTTAGGGCAATGGGTTTGCCTATTTCCCAAGTTCAACTTTAACATTTCTAGATGATAGAGTCACGCTATGGCATTGCCCCAACCCAAATTGCCTAAAAAATATGCAAAATTCGCAATAGATGGCTTGAATTTCACTATAGAAGCAGTCTATAGTGTCAAATCGCAATAGTATTAACCGTCTGTCACTATTGGTCTGGGATATTTCGATTTTCAGGAGTGTGGTGATTATGCGAGTTATGGTTGTGGGGGGTGGTGGTCGTGAGCATGCGATCGCTTGGATGCTCGCCAAATCCCCCCGAGTCCAAAAGATTCTTTGCATTCCCGGTAATGGCGGCACAGCAACATTGCCCAAATGCCAGAACATTGCGATGAATCCGCAAGATTTTGATGGGATTGCTCGGTTTGCGGGGGTTCAGGGGATTTCCTTAATCATTGTAGGTCCCGAAGATCCTTTGGCGAAGGGCATTAGCGATCATCTGCGTCAACAGAATTTGCCTGTGTTTGGCCCCACCCAAGCGGGGGCGCAAATCGAAGCAAGCAAATCTTGGGCGAAGCAGTTGATGGCACAGGCGAATGTGCCCACAGCCACCGCCAAAACCTGCACCACCGCCGCCGCAGCAAAAAGCTATATTCAACGCCAAGGTGCTCCCATTGTGGTTAAAGCCGATGGTTTAGCGGCAGGCAAAGGGGTGGTGGTTGCCGAAACGGTCGAAGCTGCCCTGAAGGCTGTGGATGAGCTGACCCAACAGGGTTTTGAAAAGCTGGTCATTGAAGAGTTTCTAGAAGGCGAAGAGGTATCGGTGTTTGCCCTAACCGATGGCAAAACCTTCCGTACTCTCCTGCCCGCCCAAGACCATAAGCGCATTGGGGAAGGGGATACCGGTAAAAACACTGGCGGGATGGGGGTTTATGCCCCGGCTCCCCTAGTGACACCAGAATTGATGAGCCGTATTGAAGCTGAAATTATTGCACCCACGTTGCAAGCATTGCGCGACGAAGAGATTGACTATTGTGGGGTGCTCTATGTGGGGTTAATGATCACACCTGAGGGCAACCCCAAGGTGGTGGAATTCAATTGCCGTTTTGGTGATCCGGAAACCCAGGTGATCTTACCCCTACTCGAAACACCATTAGAAGAGGTGTTGTTGGCCTGTGTTAAGGGCAAGCTAGAAGTGTTGCCGCCCTTGGAATGGAAAACTGACCAAGCGCTTTGTGTGGTGGCGGCCGCTCCAGGCTACCCTGAAAGCTACACCAAAGGGATGAAAATTCAGGGCATTGAACAAGCTGGAGAAAAGGGTGCTGTCGTTTTCCATGCCGGAACCCAGCAGCGCGGCTCTGAGTTGGTGAGCAGTGGCGGTCGGGTTTTGGGGGTGACTGCGCTGGGGACTGATTTTGATGCCGCAGCCGAACAAGCCTATGACGCGATCGCGGCGATCAATTTCGAGGGTATCTACTATCGCCGTGATATTGGCCATCGGGTACGAACTTCTCCTGCACCACCCAAGACAGGTGATATAGCCCAAGACAAATCTGCTGAAGGCGCTACGGCTGATGAAATCGGGGAGGAAGGAACAACCGAAACAGAGGCCTAACGTTCAACCCTATAGGGCATGTCATCAGTTAACACCAGAAGTCTGACGCGACAAGAAATAGAGCGCCCGACCCCAAAACAGGGAAAAGGGCTGTAAGTCAGTCATAGCAAGAGTTTAAAGTCCAACTGACGACAGCCTCTAGCTAACGGGGTGGTGATGGTAACTCTGGAATCAGAATGATGTCTGGGCGAAAAATCCCAAAGCGAGCGTTATTCAAGCGGAAATCATTAAGGCGTGAGGACTGCGAGCGCACCACATAGGCAGGCGGCACTAAACCCGGGCTGCCCGTTGCCTGACAAAACGCGGCGGCTACATCCCCCCGCGTCGCGGGCTCATCCGGGCGCAAAACCACCGGATAGGGGAAGCTCACCACCAAGTTTTGCTCCACTGCGATTGCCACCGCAGGACGGGCATAGGGGGGGATCGCAGCGGCATCTACAAAGAGTCCGGCCAGCAGTGCTTCTGGCCCGCCAAACTCGGGCTTATTTAACAGTGAGGGGGCAAGCGCCCCAGACCCTAACGGTGGGTTCACCACGTCAGGAAACGCAAACTCCGATGGTGCTGGCGGTGTCCCCTCTAGACCTGAGGCGATCGCCAAAATCACCTCCAAACGCGAAATTGGCTCCGTGGGTTGAAAGGAGCGATCGGGATAGCCCGACATAAAATTAGTGCGATAGGCATATTGAATATCGAGCCATGCCCAATAGTTTTCGGGCACATCCACAAACTCATCCCCATCGTAGACCCGTACCAAAGGCATCTCAGGGAAGGCACGTCGCAGTGCGTCAGCAAATTCACCCCGGTTCATGGCGAGATAGGGACGAAACGTCCCATCAGGGAAGGGCTTAATAATGTCTTGGTGGATCATCTGCTGGAGGCATTGCTCCGCCCAGTAACCCCGCACATCCGCAGGTGTGACTTGTCTATTCGTCACTGGCGACTCGACTGCCGATACTTGTGCTGGGGTCATCGGCATCGTCCCTAGGGTGAGGGTGGTACTTAAAACCGCGATCGCCGCCTGATAACGCATAGAAACTCCCTGAATAGCTGGCTCTGAATCAAAGATAGCCCAAAAAAACCATGACCCAAGCGCTATTGCACAGTTGTGAATTGCTAACGCGTTAACTCACCGTTGAAATCCGACGCAGATCAATCACATCGGCCATTTGCCGCATATGGTTGAAGCAACTGTCCAGTTGACGACGATCACTCACCTCTAACCCCAGATTAATCAAAGCGGGTTTACCTGGGTGCGTGACCACCACTGCTTGGGAAACATTAATATCGTGGTCGCTGATCTTGGCGAGTAGATCACGCATGATGCCAACGCGATCGAGCACTTCCACCTGCACTCGCACTCGATAGGTACTCTGGCGCTGCTTCTTCTGAGGACAATGGGGGTTCCAGCTCACGGGAATAAGGCGATCGCCTTCGACGCCATCCACATTAGGACACCCCTGCTGATGGATGGAAATCCCTTTGGTGCGCGTCACCACCCCAATGATGGATTCTCCCGGAATGGGGGTACAACAACCAGCCATCTGGTGGAGTAAGCCTTCGATACCTTGAATAGGGGAACGATTGCTGGGTTCTGAGGTTTGGGGTTCAGTACGGAGGGCGATCTCGGCTTCCAGGGGTTCGCTGGGGGCGGGCTCAACCACTTCTTCGAGGGGCTGGCTGGCTTTAACCGCCTCCCGAATCCGGTTGACCACATGATTCAGCGTAATCTCGCCATACCCCAGAGCGGCAATCATGTCATCGACAGAACAATAGTTGCAGCGATCGACCGCCAGTTGCATGGGTTCTGACTTAAGCAGGGCATCAAAACCGCTTTTTCCCATCGCTTTTTCCAGCAGATCACGGCCTCGCAGCAGGTTTTCTTGGCGATGGGAGCGCTTATACCATTGACGAATCCGGTTACGAGCACTGGGGGTCACCGCAAAATTGAGCCAATCGAGGCTGGGGTGGCTATTTTTGCTGGTGATGATTTCGACAATATCGCCATTATCAAGTTGCGTATCCAGAACTGACCAGCGATCGTTGATCCGCACCCCTTTCATGTGATTGCCCACCTCCGTATGGATGCGATAAGCAAAATCTACAGGCGTTGCGCCTCGGGCCAACACCATCACATCACCCTGAGGCGTAAACACGTAAACATCATCTTCAAAAAGGTTGCTCTTGAGACTATCTACATATTCCTGGGCATCTTTGAGGTCATTTTGCCATTCGAGAAGCTGGCGTAACCAAGTGAACTTCTCATCATCAGAAGACATGGCCGCTACTGACCCCCCTGTCTCCTTATATTTCCAATGGGCTGCAATCCCATATTCCGCCACATGATGCATCTCTAGGGTACGGATTTGAACTTCTAGGGGACGGCCACTCAGCCCAACCACAGTAGTGTGAAGCGATTGATAGCGGTTGGGCTTAGGCAAGCCAATGTAGTCTTTAAAGCGGCCGGGAATCGGTTTGAACAGATTGTGAACGACAGCCAGAGAACGGTAGCAACTTTCGGACTGGTCAGTGATAATCCGAATTGCGGCAATATCATAAATTTCGTGAAATTCTTTCTGTTGTTGTTGCATCTTTTTATAGATGCCATATAAATGCTTGGGGCGCCCTTGCAACTCGAAGATATTGATTTTGAGGGTACGGAGTTGTTGGCGAAGGGTTTCAATAATGGTGGTGATGCGCTCTTCTCGATCGACCCGCCGTTCAGCCACCAGCGCTTGGATTTGGCGATAAGACTCCGGTTCAAGGTATTTAAAACAGAGATCCTCTAGCTCCCATTTCAATCGTCCAATCCCCAAACGATTGGCCAGGGGCGCAAAGATATCACGGGTTTCCTGGGCAATACGCCGTTGCTTTTCCGGCTTAAGATGCTCTAGGGTGCGCATGTTGTGGAGGCGATCGGCAAGCTTAACAATCAGCACCCGAATATCTTTGGCCATCGCCATAAACATGCGGCGGAAGTTCTCAGCTTGGCGCTCGGTTTTGCTGGCAAAGTTAAAGCTAGACAGTTTAGTGACGCCCTCAACCAGTTGGCGCACTTCTTCGCCAAACAACGCTTCGATGTCCTCACAGGTTACGTCGGTGTCTTCAACCACATCATGCAAAAAACCCGCTGCAATCATGGCACTATCCCCACCAAGATCTCGCAGCAAGCCTGCCACAGCCACTGGGTGAGCAATATAGGGTTCTCCTGATTTGCGATATTGACCCTGATGCAGGGTATAAGCGAAGTTAAAAGCGCGACAGATGCGGGCGATCGCGGCTGGTGTGTCCTCCTCTATTGGGTGTTCCCCAACAGTTGCCCCAGACTCATGGGTTGCCAAACAAGTATTGAGCCAATCCGGCAGCACCAGATCCTGAAAGACAGGCTCAGGTAGAGGTGTTGCATCGTTCGCTGGCGCGATCGCAGCATGAGACGAAGTCAGGGTTGGGGTAAGCACCGGAGGGGTCATGAGTCTAAACCAAATAAAAATCCAAACCGACAGCAGCAACAGAACAAAACAGGTGCTAGAAAAATGAAATGGGCCCTAAGCCGAAACTCTTGACCCAATAGCCCATTAGCAGTTTTGTATTGTTGAGATGAGTAGAGTGTGATGAGGCATTTTGATTGGAAATCGGGAAAATTGGAGAAGGAGAAACAACACGGATGGAGATTCACCTAGCTTACTGATTTGTTTTACCCAAGCAGGGTTAATGAGTGGGTCTTAAAAGGACGATCGTGCCTTGAGAACTTAACATTCTCAAGGATATGATTCTCATACCAAGTCATGATACTCCATATAAAAATCTAGGGTGATGCCTCGCAATCGCACTGAGCTAGAAACAATTAACCATTGGTTGGGTCAACTCCAAACGCTCCAATCTACTTGTACTCACCAATCAACAATCGCGGCAGACAGCCTCGCTTTAATGCAGCAAGCTTCAGAGGTGCAACAAGTATATCAGACCGAAATTGCTTGTCTAGCTCTTTTTGAAAACCATCCCCAAGGCCAAGCAATTTTGACTGAAGTGCATCGCTATCTACGTTTGGTGGAAACGCAATGTTTATTTCTCAAGACGGCGCGATCGTCAGCGAAGCAACAGCAGCAACAGACGGTGCTGGGTCAACAGATATCGGCCATTATTGAGCTGATACAAGCATTGCTCTCATCAGATGTTCAAACGTAAACATCAAAGAAAAATCGCTGGGGCATGCCATGAGCGATCCCAGAGAATTTATAGAACCCATTTGGGATCTATACCTTGAGATTCAAAGCCTTTCCCCACCTGGTTTTCAGAATCATGCAGATAGTTGTGCATGATTTTCCAGAATTCTGAAGCCTTATCGTTACGAAATCGGCCACAACGGATTCTCTGAAACCCTTATGATGCTGAAAAAAGGGATCAAATGGATTCTATAGAAATTCGTTATTTAAGATGCCCCATCCAACACCAACCTAAACGTCATCAACGCATTAGCAATGTCAAAACTGGAGATACCGACTTGAGAGCTAGCGAATTGACTATTGCCTCTAGCCTGGAAGGGCCAGTTGTTGATATTCTGAAGCGGTGCGATTGCAGAAGTAGGATAATAAAGACTTATGCCTCACGCTGTTGGTGTAATTGAAACATTGGGATTCCCGGCTATTCTGGCGGCGGCAGACGCTATGGTGAAAGCTGGGAAAGTAACGTTGGTTTGGTTTGATAAAGCTGAGAGTGGCCGATTCGTCGTTGCAATCCGTGGCCCGGTCTCAGAAGTGAAAACGGGTCATGCTGCTGGTGTAGAGGCTGTGGATAAAGTTTTCGGTGGCAAGGTCATTACCCATTACATTGTGCCCAATCCCCCGGAAAATGTTGTCACCGTTCTCCCCCTAGACTATACCGAAGCCGTTGAACGATTCAGGTAAATCAATCTAAACCATAAGCCTACCTCATGGATTGGTGCGCTAAAATGCCCCGCCATCCCGTAAAATCGTATTCGTTAACCATAGGAGTAGAGTAATGCCACAGGCCGTTGGAGCATTAGAAACAAAAGGATTTCCCGGTGTCTTGGCCGCCGCCGATGCGATGGTTAAAGCTGGACGCGTCACCCTCGTTGGGTATATTCGGGTCGGAAGTGCTCGGTTTACCGTTAACATTCGGGGTGATGTTTCTGAGGTCAAGGCCGCAATGGATGCAGGAATCGCTGCTGTAGAAAATGCCTACGGTGGAGTTTTAGAGTCCTGGGTGATCATCCCCCGTCCTCACGAGAACGTAGTGGCAGTGTTGCCCATTGACTACAACGAGAAAGTGGAAGCCTTCCGTGATTCTGTGTCTCGCCCGCAGGTTATTGCACCTGCCAATGGTGTGTCTTAGGTTTCTTGCGATCGCCTGTGAAAAAATAGAAATTTAAAGACGGTTGAGGCATAATCGTTCCTTTCATCTCATCGTCACAATCCTTATTTTTAAAAATAAATACTTACGTACTTTTTCTTGGACTTGCAGCCATTTATGGTTGCAGGTCTTATTTGTGCTCTCGGCAAATGTACTCAAATTAAAATGACTGCAAATCTTATACGCCGCAGATGCTTACTTTGAGAATCGACTAAACCTTCACAAGTTTTTCACATTCTCTCGTTAGATTTACTGATATCGAGAAATCTAAATCAGGACGATACGGGAGTTGGAGTGATGTTGAACTACTTTGAGGCAAATCAGCCCACTCAAATTAGCGAGACCTTGTATGAGGTTTATGGCAAGATTCATCGCGTGACGGAGCTGACCCTCCGGGAACATCAGATCTTGCAAACACTCCAGCAAGATCCCTTCCTTAAAGAGGAGCATCGAGATATGCTCAACCGCATTTTTTATAAACTCAATCGAACCCAGCGGCGTCGCAAAATTGCTCGGTCGGCTTCGATCGTTTAGCTTGCTTGGAGAGCAAAAACACCTTATAGGTATTCTGCAACCTTAGGGTTTTTATCCTGCCGATTTACTTTGCTGACTGTTAGATTGTGGTGAGTCTGAGGGAGTGGTTATGCGGCTGTCATCTGTTGCAGCGCTAATCGATTCTTTTACCTCAGCTTGTAGTTGTTTCATGATTTCCGAGAGTTCGTCCACCTCAAAATACTGATGGAACTTGGCGGTCACTTCCAGCAAGAACGATCGCCCTTCTGTTTGGCGACGTTTGCGCACAAAGCCAAGTTCCACCAATTCAGGTACATGTTGATAGGCGGTGCTCCCGCGCAAGTCAATTAGCTCGGTTTGAACAATCGGGGATTTAAGGGCGATCACGGCTAAGGTGCGTAGTGCGCCCAGCTTCAGTTCAGCGGGCACGAGATCATGAATTAAATGACTAAACCCGGCTTTGAGCTGGAGGCTATAGCCTGCCTCGGTTTCTACAACTTCTAGGGCACTATCTCGATAGGCGTAGTCGTCCATCAGTTCAAGCAATGCCGTTTGAGCATGCTTGCGTTTGCAGCCTGCAAGTTCAGCGATCGCGGCCACAGGCAAGGCTTGGCCCTTGAGGTATAAGATCGCTTCAATTTTAGTGGCAAGGCGAGGTTCAGGCAGTTCAGACATAGTTCAAAACATGGGCGCAGTGATCAATCGAGTTGATGCCCTGTCAGTTTCACAAAGATATCTTCGAGGTTCGTGGCGCGGCTCATCATCCCGGTACGATCGCGGGCTGCTTCAATATGGGCATTAGCTGCGTCCAGCGTTGGGAAAAATTGGGATTCGAGGCGATCGCCTTGTTGCTGGATCACAATGCCTTCACCGTGTTTGGCTTTGAACTCGGCCAGGGTTCCCAGTTCAATCAATGCCCCAGCATCCATAATGCCAATGCGATCGCACAAAAATTCCACTTCTTCCATGTAATGGGTGGTTAGCAGCATGGTCATACCTTGCTGATTGAGATCTTGGATAATTTCCCAGAGGCGGCGGCGGTTTTGGGGGTCAAGGCCGACGGTGGGTTCGTCTAGAAATAGGATTTCAGGTTCATGGAGCAGGGCACGGGCAATTTGCAGTCGGCGTTTCATGCCGCCGGAGAGGGTTTTGACCAGGGAGTCCTTTCGTTCACTCAAGCCCACATATCCCAGCCAGCGATCGATGCGTTGTTGCCGCTCAGGGTTGGGGATATGGTGCATCCGCCCATGAAATTCTAGGTTCTCCCATACGGTTAAATCCACATCGACGCTGACCTGTTGCAGTACTACACCAATGGAGCGTTTGACCTGGGCGGCTTGGCGGCGCACATCGTAGCCTGCGACACGAATTTCGCCTTGGGTGGGTCGGGTGAGGGTGATCAGCATTCGAATTGTGGTGGATTTGCCTGCGCCGTTGGGGCCAAGCAAGCCGAACATTTCGCCTCGGGGGATCTCGAAGGAGAGGTTATTGACGACGGGGATTTTGTTGTAGGTTTTTTGGACGTTGTGGACAGCAACAGCGGTCATGGGTTAGGAGGGAAGGGTTTGCTCTTGATTACCCTACCGTAGATTTGGGGGGTCTTTTACAACAGTCCTCTCGCTTTCATCCGGATGTAAAAGGGCGATCGCACTGCTCTTGCTGCGTCAACCTCGGTCTGTTTCCATTCTTGAGCAATTTCCTGATCGATTTCTGCTTGGTGATCAAAGTAGTAGCCCATTGCGGCATAGGCTTCGGCTGGTTTGATGTAGGGGTGCTGGCGGCAGATTTCCTCAACAGACCAACCATAGGCAAGATAGTCCATCACAATTTGCGCCACACGAATACGAGGGAGTCGCTGTAGCCGTGCAGGTTGTTCGGCTGGCTTTTCAATATGTGGGTAATTCAGGACTAGTACCGCAGGGCGGAAGTTCAAAGTGCAGAGTTCAAAGTTCAAAGTGTCTGTATGACAGATATCGGGTGGATTTTGAATAGGTGGCTTACTTCCGCCGTCGAGTACTAGCATATTGTCATCGTCACCGTCTTGGAGTTGGGCTGTTATAACCTCACAATATAATTTCTGTTGTAGATGAGTGAGAGCAGTTAGATATAAAACTTACTGGAGAGAATTACAATATAGTACTGCGCTGATACTAAGCTGTAAAAATGTCATCCCAAGAATCAGAGAATATATCGGCTGACGATATCGAGGTGCTTGAAGGCTTAGAACCTATTCGAAGACGAGCACAGACGTATGTTGGCGATCTTAGTCGAACAGAATCACCAAGCGATTTAATTCTAACCTCTCTTTGCCATGCGATTGATGAAGCGATGGAAAGGAATTGCAAATACATTACTGTTACGATCAGAGGCACAGAAGTTTGCACCGTTTATGACGTGGCGATGCCCTTGGAAGTTCATCCACCAACTGGCCAGACTGTTGCAGAGACTTTGCTTTCTGTACTTAGAGCATGTCACAACATGAAAAAGAATTTTGAGGTGGGTTCAATGTATTGCAAGCTGGGACTTGCGGTGCTCAATGCGCTTAGCTCTGAATTTCATGCAGAAATTGTTGCTAATGGCAGAGTAGGAAGACAATTTCATAAGAAAGGTATTGCCCAAACGCCTTTCATCATTGAAGCTTTAAGCGCACCCGATAAAACTGAACTTTGTTTTAGATTAGACAACGAAATCATTCAAGCTTGTAGCTTTGATATTGAATATCTCCGTCAGGAAACGGCTGATATCATTGAAAATCTTGATGTCGATTTGAGATTTGAGCAAATTGCTATTTAGGGATTAGATATACACTCTCGGTGAGTCTTGATTGTGTTACAAATATCCTGTCTGCATCTATTTTCTAGATAGAATATCAATGGAGTTTTGAATCTAGGAAAAGCCATGCCACAATCATTTATCTTAGAATATTGGCACGACGACGGTTGGTTTGTTGGGCGATTGAAAGGAATTCCAGGTGTATTTAGCCAGGGAGAAACGATCGAGGAGCTAGAAGAGAATATCAAAGATGCTTATCAGCTCATGACAGCCGATGAAGACCCTGCGCCCACCACAGCGGAGACCAAAGAACTTGTCCTTGATATATGAAGCGAAAAGAATTTATTCGTGAACTAGAAAAGGCAGGTTGTGTGTTGCATCGTCATGGTGCAAAGCACGATATTTATCGGAATCCTGTCACAGGAAGCAAAACCCCTGTCCCACGACACAGTGAAATCAAAGATAGTTTGTGCCGTCTGATCCGGAAACAATTGAATCTAATGTAAGACCGTTTATATGGGCAGCGCGTGAAAGAGAAACTGAAGAAGAGGCGCAGGAGTTAAGCCCACGCCTGCTTTGTTGTTTGTCAAACCTCTTAAAAATGATCAATAATCGCCTGGGCAAACTCCGAACACTTCAACGGCTCCACTGGTGGCTCCATTAACCGCGCCAGATCGTAGGTCACTTGCTGATTGGCGATCGCCGCCCCCAGCCCTTTTTTGATCAAATCTGCCGCTTCTTGCCAGCCCATAAACTCCAGCATCATCACCCCCGAAAGAATCACCGAACCGGGATTAATGCGATCGAGACCCGCATGTTTGGGCGCAGTACCGTGGGTTGCCTCAAAGATCGCACAAGTATCACCAATGTTTGCCCCTGGCCCCATACCTAAGCCGCCAACGATCGCCGCCGCCGCATCCGAAAGATAATCCCCATTCAGGTTCATCGTCGCCAAAATCGAATATTCATCCGGGCGGGTTTGGATCTGCTGGAAGATGCTATCGGCAATGCGATCGTTGACCATAATTTTGTCTTTCCATTGGCCATTGCCGTGGGTCGAGCCGATCGCATCGAGCACCGCCTTCACCTCTTCACAGATTTTCGCTTGCTTCTCTGGCGTCAGCGCATCATAGCCCGGATCGATCTTGCGGGCATTGTCTTCCACCGAGAGGTCTGGATTTTCGTCTTGGTTACTCAAAATCCAAGACTCCCGCTCCGTCACACAGTCAGCGCGGAACTCCGTGGTAGCCAGCTCATAGCCCCAATCCCGGAATGCCCCTTCGGTATATTTCATAATGTTGCCCTTATGCACCAGTGTCACCATCTGCTTGGCTTTCGGCAGACGCAGGGCATGTTGGATTGCCCGTCGCACGAGGCGTTGGGTGCCTGTTTTACTGATGGGCTTAATGCCAATGCCTGCATCTAGAGGGATTTGCTTCTTGCCATGCTCAGGCGTGGCAGGAATCAACGTGTCGTTGAGGTATTCAATAAGTTGTTGGCCAATATCGGAACCCTCCCGCCATTCAATGCCCAGATAGATATCCTCTGTGTTCTCGCGGTAGACGATGATATCCAGCTTCTCAGGGGTTTTGTGGGGTGAAGGTGTTCCGGGATAGTAGCGGCAGGGACGCACACAGGCATAGAGATCATTAATTTGGCGCAGGGCTACATTCAAAGAACGGATGCCTCCGCCCACAGGTGTCGTGAGGGGGCCTTTAATAGCAATGCCATAGTCCTTAATGGCTTGGAGTGTATCCTCTGGCAGGTATTGATACGTGCCGTATTCATCACACGCTTCATCTCCCGCATAGATTTTGAACCAATGAATCGCGCGATCGCCCCCATAGGCCTTCGCCACCGCAGCATTGATTACCTTCTCTGTCGCGGGCCAAATATCCACCCCAGTTCCATCGCCCCGAATAAACGGCACAATCGGATCATTGGGAACCACAGGCTGACCATTCTCAAAGGTGATTTTGGAACCCGTTGTGGGAGGGGTGAGTTTGTCGTACATAGGAGTAAGAAGGGATTGAGAAATTAAGGGAGACAAATCAACGGTGTCCGCAGCCTCAGACAAGGCCTTGACTGACAAACTGCAACCAACGTCTAAAAATCGCATACCGCCTACTTTAATGCAAACGGGATCAGCGGATCTGCTTGTTCCCAAGACTTGTCCCTCTGTACTCCTCTGGGCCTAGCATCTGAGCCTTGATTTTTCTCTCATCTCCGGGATACTCCGGAAAAGGTCGCCTAGAATGGGAATGATTAGCCTAAGTAACGTGAATGAGCGTCTCTAGCTCGATTCTTGAGGCACGTTGAGATATCAACCTATGAAACGAATTTTAATTGTCGATGACGATACCCAACTCCGTGAAAGTCTCCGAGACTTTTTTCTCGAACTAGACTATCAAGTTGAAGACTTCACTTCGGGGTCTGTGGCACTTCAGCAACTTCAACAACAACCCCCTGATCTTATTTTGTCGGATGTAACCATGCCGGAGATGGATGGCTGGGAATTTTGCCGACAAGTGCGAGCCATCCCTGCTGGACAACTGATTCCTTTTATTTTCTTGTCTGCCAAGGATGATCTCAAAGATCGCGTCAAGGGTCATGAAATTGGGGCAGATGACTATCTCACCAAGCCCTTTGCCATGCGAGAACTGCGGGCTAAAGTTGAAGCACAATTGGAGCGATCGCGTCGCATCAACGCTGAAATTGTTCGCATGATGCAGCAAATCCGTCCGGCTACAACAGAAACCGCCCCCCCAGAACAGCCACCCGCATTGCCACTCACCCCCGCTGAAGAGCGCGTATTCTGGGAAGTGATGCAAGGCAACACCAACAAGCAGATTAGTGCGAATCTCTTTATCTCACCCCGCACTGTACAAAGCCACCTGAGCAATATTCTCTCCAAACTCGACTTGGAAAATCGTTCGCAATTGGTGCGCTATGCCTACGAGCGGGGCTACCGTCCGCCGGAATAGTCGTCAACTCAGCAATTGTCTCTATGCGTTATTTTTGCCAAGCCGTATCTGTGCAACTCCAAGCTGCTGTCCTCATCAAAGCAAGACAATTTGCAGACCAAGTTACACCCACCGTCGGGACGCCAGGCCGAGGCTACCTCGATAGCCACCAACCCAATTTGGCAAAAATTCATCAGGATCACTTTGTCAGCAAAGTGGGAGAAGAAGCGGTTAAGACTGTTTTCGAGCGGTTGAGCCAGCAGGTCAAAGGGCCAGACTACAAGATTTACAGTCGTAATCAAAAATCCTGGCTGGCTGACTTACAGGTTGAGGGAGTAGACTTAGCCGTCAAGACCCAAAGGATTGAGAGTGCCTATCGTTTTGGGTTGTCCTGGGTGTTTCAGGCGGGGTCAGAGCGTTGTGATCCGATTTTGAGTCAGCCTGAGGCCTGGGTCTGTTTTGTGATGTTCGATCAAACCCAATCCTGTTGCACAGTGTATCCTCCCTATCAGATTAAGGAACTTCAGTTTGATGCACCTCGGCTTGCTCATTTGAGGAATAGCAAACGAGTGGTTTATGCTGAGCGATTGCCTATTGTTGGGCTCCCCATTAACCCAACGTCGTGAACTATTTCTGGGGTATGAAGTCGTCATCCGGCAGTGGCGCTCAAAATCACTAATTACCAATTCTGTATTTCTACAGTTGACAGTCCAATTGCCCCGCCAGCCTGACTTAGACACCTGAACATTGTCCTGAATTGCGGTGATTTTCTCCGAAAATAGAATAGAGAGACGCAAGATGATATGCCTTGCTCAGAGAAAAATAGGCTAGAGTGGAAAGACGTGATTCGCTCTCATTGTGGGATTGGCCATTGGCTACCTAACAGACAATGGCCGAAATTTAAGGGTGCAACATTGAAAAACGTGAAGACGTTCCCCTGCTTCATGTTGGTATGTTGTATTACAGAAAAACCATGAGCCAGAAGTTATCAAGAATGGATGCCACAGAACTGCAACAACGCTACGCAGCAGGAGAGCGAGATTTCCAGAAGGTGGATCTAAGCAGTGCGTTTCTCGGTGGCGTGAACCTCTCAGAAGCCAATTTTCGAGAAAGTGACCTGAGCGGTGCCAACTTGATTGGGGCAAAACTGGTTCGAGTCAATTTTCGAGAATGTAATCTGGCTGAAGCCCATCTAGAGGCTGATCTCAGAGAGGCGAACTTGATTAGTGCTAATCTCCAGAGTGCCAACATGACAGGTGCTAAGCTGATGGATGCCAGCCTACGTGCTGCGAATTTGTATGGAGCAACCCTAAAGTCTGCTGACTTTAGCTCAGCAATTCTCAGCGAGGCGGATCTACGGGAGGCCGATCTCAGCCGGGCCAAGCTCACTGAATGTCATCTCGGGCGGGCCAAACTGATGAAGGCGTTGCTGATGGAAGCGGATCTGCAAGGGGTGAATTTCACGAATGCGATTTTGATGGAAGCAAATCTCCACGGTGCAAATCTGACGGGCGCGATTTTGCATGGGGTGAATGCATCCAATATGGATGCTAGTGATGCTGATCTCAGTCGAGCCCAGATCAATAGCGCCAATCTGGCCAGTGCTAAGCTCCAGCGGGCTAATTTTCGTGCCACAAACTTATCCTGGACAACCCTGCGCAGTGCCGATCTTACCGAAGCCAAACTCTACCGGGCTAAGCTCTGTTGGTCAAACCTCATTGGTGCAACTTTGGTCAATGCCATGTTGATTGATGCCAATATCCATGAAGCGAATTTCCGCAATGCCAATCTTACCGGAGCAGTAATGCCCGATGCTGGATCTGGGGAACCCGCCAAGAACGAAGCATCAACACATGTTGCAGATCAACTACGGGCGTTACAACAGCAGATTAAGAGTCGTCAGTGACAAGCGATAAGAATCAGCACGTCTATACTGAGCCGCAAATTGTACATCACTACGCACAATTGCAACAGCTCCAAGCTGCTGAACAAGCGATTTTAAAACAACTCCAGCCCCAACTGGCCACAATGAGAATGCTGGACTTGGGGGTCGGTGGTGGCCGTACAACCCACCATTTTGCGCCTCGTGTTGCTGCAT
>JAAHHN010000055.1 GCA_010672165.1 Spirulina sp. SIO3F2
CGCTCGGCCGAGCTACTGAAGACGGGAGCCAGTAACACTCTCCGCCATCTCTTCACCCAAAGTGATGTTGTTGAGGTGCAGGTGCGCTGCCAACCTCCCAGCAAGCTGTTGCAAGGCAATATTGACAGCTTCAAAATGTATGGCACCGGCCTGGTGATTCGTCAGGATTTTCGGACGGCAGAACTTTCCTTTGAAACCGATGCAGTTCTGCTTGATTTTGGTTCTGTGCTTAAGGGCCAGATTGCCCTGAAGCAGCCCACCCAAGCGATCGCCCAAGTCAAACTTACCGAGGCTGATATCAACCATGCCTTCAAAGCCAGGCTTGTGCGTCAGCATCTGGAAAATCTTACGGATGAGCGTCTAACCAATCTCTCTGGCGGTGAACCCGTTTCGTTTACGGATGTCCGCCTCCAGTTATTGCCCCAGAACCGGATTTTGCTCCAAGCCAATGCCAATTTAATCAACAAAATAGTTCCCATTAGTTTTAGTTGTGGACTGGGTCTGGTGAAGCGACGGCGGATTCGCTATGACGAAGCGCAGTTTGAGCCTGCGCCGATTCCTACCGAGATGCAAGGGCTTTCACAAATTTTGATGGAGATTTTGGTGGAGATCCTCAATGAAATGGTGGATCTCGATCGCTTTAATCTTGATGGTGTAAAGCTCCGCCTCAACCGCCTCCAAACCCGAGGGCAGGAGTTACTCTTTAGCGGCTACGCCCAAATTGAGCATATTCCCCAGGTCGGTTAAACCGTAGGCCTAGAGGCGATCGCCATAGGCTTGCTGATAGGCCCAATAAACCGCCTGTAAAACTAAGATTGAGGGTGACTGGAGGGCAAGCTCAGGTGCCTCAAGCCGCTCTCGGAGTTGCTGGGCTAGCTCATCACTTTTTGTCCGACGGGCGGCTGGAAGCATTTTGTCATGGCGTTGGAGGTAGGTGCGAATAATTGCAAAGTTCTCCGGACTCAAGCGCTCAAGATTGACTTGTTCTAAGAGTTCTTGTGCCAATGCTTGAGCGGCTTCTGGTACTGGCAACCGTTTAGCCTGTCCTCGCCGCTCTTCTTGAATCACCAAAGTCCCCGCCAGCCAGTCGCCAATGCGCTTTTCCTGGCGGTTAAACAGGATAACCAAAACCCCTAAAAAGACGAGATCGTCAATGGGTCGTAACAGGGCTCTGAGCAAGGCTTGCGGGAGACGTGCCGGGCGGCCATTGTCTCGAATCACGCGAATGTTGACCCAACGTTTACCAGGGGTTTGCCCTTGCCACCCCACTTCAAAAAACACAAAATAGCCCACATAAATGGCGAAGATTGTTAGAAGATAGCTGGCAACTAACCAAAGCTCAAGAGAGTCTGTGAAGCGATCGCTCAGAATAGGTTCAAGCAGTTCAACCAGGCGTACCGAGACCAAGTACCAAACCAACGATATTCCGATTAGCATTAACGACCATAATATATAGTCAATCAGTAGGGCATAGGCGCGATTACCAATCCCCGCTAGTCTAAATTTAAGCGTGACGCTCTCAGGTGTTTGTAGGGTGACTTCGTTAAAGAGCTGCATAGCCAATCCTCATCAGTTAAATTAGTTGTAAATCGATCCCCTCTTTACGAGCTTTGAGATCGTAATAAACAGTACTTTGTAAAATTTTCCAGAGGGGCAAAAATACGAAAATACACAATATTCGAACAGTTAAACCTAATAAAAAATTGAACCAAAATCCGATAAAGTCTGACGATGGATAATGAAAAGCTCCATCGTAGAGTAGAAAAATATAATGAGTTATAACTTGAAGTAACAATAAGCTCGGCATCATAATGACACCTGTGGTTAAAACTACAGCAATAATCCGCAAGGTATTATCTTGAGTAAGCTTCCAGCTCATGTTATCTGGTTTTTTAACTGCAACACCATCTTCAACCGCCAAGATTGTATCGCATACAAATAAACGTGCGAAGCAGAACAGCAGTGCGGCATAGATTGAAAATAAAAATAGAACAATGCCGATTACCACAATAGTTTGACCTAGCTGTCCTGACCAAAAATTAACTCCGAACATATTACCGATCAGATAAAAAACGACTGAAACAATTATTCCCACGCCTATATAAACCATGAAGAATGTGAAATAGACGTTAGTTGTAGCCGATAGGAGTTGACGTCTCCGAGCACGAACAAATTGGTGGGCTAACTGGATAGTTTCTGAAGACTGCAATAATGTCTGATACGATAGACGGGAGATCGTTGCCCCACAGATAATGGAACGAGAAATACAATAGGAGCCGATGATTAGTTGAATGACGATTGATGCGACGATCAAAAAAACTTGAAGCCCGATTTGATCGCTGGTAACGCTAGCTATGGCTCCAATTAGGAGGCTCATCAGACTCCATAACCAAAAGGTGGCTACCAACCATAATGCGGCTCTCATTGCCCAGCCTAGATAGAGCGTGAATTGTGCTCGATAGATCTGAATAGCGATATTGATAAGATTTCCCACTGACATTGGCAATGGTAGCTGTTTGGGGAATTCAGTATTTGTCACAGTTGTCTTGTTTGTCAGCATCTTCGGTCTAGACGATTTCCCCTCGACTCTTCTGATCATTAAACCTAGACATCATGATGTCAGCAAAGACAGATCAATCCCTTCTTGGCAACTTTTGAGGTCATAGCAAGCCACCCCTTTGAGAATTTGCCAGAGCGGCAAGATCAAAAAATTACCGATTAAGCCAATGCTATAGCTGCCGAGCAATGCTGCTTGATCGGGAGGTAAGGGGATTATGGCAATCATCACGGACTGGGTCAATGCCATCACAACTTGCAGGGTAATCAGTAGTGGTAATGTCACCAATGCCGCAACAACAATGACCCGGATAATTCGCACGCCGTGGCCTTTAGTGAGCTGCCAACTTTGACCCAAAACTTTACCCACTTGGGGCAGATCTGCAATGGCCAGCAACACTTCATACACAAACAGTCTGGCGATCGCCCAGAGCAACGTAAACACAATCCCGACAAACAGGCCGAAAAAGATAATTAAACCCAGAATGCCCACAATCAGATCTTCGGTTTCAGTAGACAACGCTAGCTGATGATTTGATAAGGCAACACCAACCAAGCCCACGACCAAGAGGATTAGCATTACCCCAATAGAAATTAGACAGTAAACCCCAAATAAGCGGATGATATAGCAAACAAATGCCCAAAAGAGTCTCCATAGTCGGCGGCGTAGCCATTGGTGGGCAGTTTTACGCGTTTCGGGTTGCTGTTGTAACTCCCCAAACGCCAGTCGAGACATTGTCGCCCCACAAACCAGCGATCGCGCCCCACAGTAAACAGTGGCTAGGATGGCAATAACGATCAATAGCACCACTAAACCAGTTTGATGTTCGCTGGCAAATCCAAAGGTGTTTGGATTTGCTGTGAAGACAACACCGAGCATCCCCCATAACGCCAGCGCAATGAAGAGCCACAACAGCGCCTGGCTCGACAAAACCAGGTAATCAAGCCAACGCGATCGATAGAGTTGAATCGCAGCGTTCACAACATTCCCCGCCGTCATGGGCTGGTTCAGGGGGATTAATCGTTCAAAGTTCGTCACGGACAACCGATGATAAGGTCTATGATGCGGAGAACTTCAGATCGATACCTTCCTGACGACTCTTGAGATCGTAGTAGATTACGCTCTTCACCACTTGCCATAAGGGCACTGTGATTAAGCTGGCAAATAGGCTAATTACAAAGCTCATCAACACAATCAACGCGCCAATAGCTCCCGGTGACGATGTCGCTTGGAGTTGAGCCCAAATCGATAAACCTTGAGCAATAAGCAGAAGCGGTAATGAAACCAAAACAGCAAGCAAGATTACCATTGACACGCGAAAGGCATTTTTGTTGGTGAGTTTCCAACTCAGGCCAAGGGTTTCTGCGGCGGCAACTTGTTCTTCAATGGCGAGGATGGTGTCATAGATAAACAAGCGGGCGATCAGCCAAGTAAAAACCCATAAAAAGAGGAGTACCGCGATCATGCTGATTAGGGCACTAATCAGCGCGGCGCTGCCAGAACCAGGGGCGCCACCACCAAGAGCAGCCGCTAAGCCACCACCGATCGCGGCAAAAACAACCAAGCCAATCAGCAGGCCAATGTAAGCCCCGATCAGAATGACCGCAAACAAAAATCCCGCCCAAATAAATTTCCACATGCGACGGCGGGTAAAGCGGTGGGCTTCTTTGGGGGTTTCGGGTATCTGAAGCAGTTCACCAAAGGTCAGACGAGAAATGGCGGCACTATAAGCGACGGAACGGGCCAAACAGTAAATTAAGAGCACCAAGAACACGATTCCCAGTAAAACCATTAAACCCAAGGCGGAACCTGGGCCAGTTCCTGCGGCAGCGACACCACCAAAGAGAATGGCAAATACCACTCCAAACAGGAAGATGGGGATCACAATCCAGAGTAGGGATTGAAAAGCAAGAAGGATGTAGTCTTTGAATCGACTGCGATATAACCCAATGGTGGCGGTGACAATGTTGCCCACGGTCATGGGTTGGTGGGGGGTTGGGGGTGTTGGTAAATTATCTGAAGTCACAACACAGTTATCAATATACGGTAGAACTTATGGGTCATCATAAAGCGATTACTCCGGCTCAAATTTGGAAACTTTATGAACATTAAACGCTGGATCGCGCGTCGGGAAATCTATTGGCAGACACTTGAAACGTTGCTTTACCGAATTAAGCGCCAGGGAATTCAACAGCTCTCAGCGAATGAGGTCAAAGAACTTGCCAGTCTCTATCGCACGGTGTCAGCGGACTTGGCCCGTGCCCAGACCCATCGCGTGGGTCAACGGCTAACCCAAATGCTCCAGGATTTAACTACTCAGGGCTATAGCCAAATCTATCAAGGGCAACGCCACCAGGAATGGGCTACGGTACGTGAGTTTGTGCTCTGGGGGCTACCGGCCGCACTCCAGCGCAATGCAGCTTATATTGCCGTAGCAACGCTGCTCTTTGGCAGTATGAGTCTGGTGGGCTGGGCGATCGCGGTTGCTGACCCCCGGTTTGTTGCCACCTTTTTGCCGGAGTCGCTTATTGAGCAGGTGCGCGATCGCGGTGAGCTATGGATGGGGTCAATTTTGGGCACCGAGCCAGTGGCTTCAGCGGAAATTATGATCAATAATCTGCTGGTTTCTTTTGGCGCGATCGGTGGTGGCATCACCCTGGGCTTGTGGACGATCTATCTACTGATGCTCAATGGCTTGATGTTGGGTGTAGTGGGCACATTCGTGGGGCAATATGGTTTAGGTTATCCCTTCTGGGCGTTTGTTTTGCCCCACGGTTCCCTGGAGTTGCCCGCAATTTTTATTGCTGGAGGGGCAGGGTTGCTGATTGCGCGAGGCCTGGTTTATCCCGGTCGGTACACCCGCCTCGCCGCCCTCAAGTATTACAGTGGCCAAGCTGCACAACTGGCGTTTGGGGTGATTGGACTGCTAGTCATTGCGGGTTTTATTGAAGGGCTATACTCTCCAAGCCCCCTGATTCCTGATGCCATTAAATATCTCACAGGCACAGCGTTACTCTTTTTATTAATTCGCTATGGTCAGCGACAGAAGGGCTAAGATGGTAGCGTCTTTGAGCAGGTCAGCAATTTGGAGAGTTGATAATGCAGTGGCACAAGTTAATGGGGTTCGGCATTGGGTTAGGATTTTGGGCTATGGCAGCGCCTGCCCAAGCCTATAATGATGAACACCGCCAGCAATTACTTGAAACCAATGAATGTCAAAATTGTGACCTCAGTGGTATCGATCTCAGTGGTGCTGATTTGCAACGGGCTAAGTTGGCGGGGAGCAACCTGATTGATGCCAAGCTCACAGGCGCGGATCTCGATTTTGCCGATTTGACGGGAGCTAATCTGACCCTAGCAGATTTAAATAATGCCAAGCTGGAGGCGAGTACGTTGGATCAGGCCATTCTGCTCCGGGCAGATTTGGAGAATGCCAAGCTCAAAACGGCAATTCTGACCCGTGCGATCCTAACCCATGCTAAATTGCAGGGCGCTAATCTCAATGATGCCAACTTAATCGAGGCGGAAATTAGCGATGCGGATCTTAGCAACACCAAGATCCGGCGAGCTAAGCTGATCGAAGCTAATCTTCGCAACACCAATCTCAATAATGCAGATCTCAGAAATAGCCGTCTCAATCAAGCTAATTTGAGCCTGGCGAATTTGCAGGTTGCAGATCTTTCCAATGCCAACCTGAGTCATGCAGACTTAACACGAGCTATTTTGGATGAGGCAACCCTCCAAAGCACTGATTTAGGTGCGGTAACGTTGCGGGATGCCCATATGCGAGAGGCGACCTTGCGCAATGCCAACCTGCGTCAGGCAAACTTGCGGAATATCATGCTCAGCAATAGTGATTTACGCAATGCTGACTTGAGCTATAGTGACTTGCGTAATGCTGATCTATCGGACTCAGACATGCGAAATGCCGATATCACAGGTGTGGAATTAGATACAGTTAATCTCTGCAATACCAAGTTGCCGGATAAATCAGTCTCTGATCAAGGCTGTCACCGTCGAGGAGAGTAACTGAAGTTTATGGACGTAGCTGAAACTGCGGCCAATGCCAGATTTTAATCTCGCCGTCATAAGCGCCACTGGCTAGCCATTGCCCATCTGAACTAAAGGTCAGCGAACTAATCCAATTGGTATGGAGCGGCCATTGGGCGAGTTGTTCTCCTGTTAGCCAGTTCCAGAGGTAAAGACGGTTCTGGATACTGGCGACCAAAAACGGTTCACTTGGATGTAGAGCGATCGCGCCCACGGAACCCGGAGGATGTTCAAACGCTTGGCTAAGGTTGCCCGTTGTGGTTTCCCATAGATAAATTATTTCGTCTTGTCCCACCGTCACCAGCCCAGCGCCATCGGGGGTAAAGGCTAGGGCTTGAATGGTGTCTTCATGGGCTTGCCAGGTCTGTTGACGATCGCCTGTGGTGAGATCCCAGAGTTGAATTGTGCCCTGAATTGTGCCGCTGGCCAGTTGGGTGCCATCGGGGTGCATCGCCAGCTCAGTCACAGGCAAAAAGCGGGCTAAGGTGGAGAGCGATCGCCGATTTTGCAGATCCCACAGCCGAATCCCCTCTAATCCACCGCTCACCAAGAGGCGATCGTCAGGGGAAATAACGATGCTCAAGAGGTTATAAAAGTCGACGTTGAGGGTGTGGGTGAATTTCCCCTCCGGCATCTCCCAAAAGTGAATGTAGCGATCTGCACCTGTCGTCACTAGCCATTCACCATTGGCACTCAGGGCAAACGATTCAATGCCGGAGCCTTGAGCGCGATCGCGCTGATTGCGTTTGCCAGACTGCCAGTTCCACACCACAACCTGACTATCATTTTTGCCACCGCTACTGATCAGCAAATGGGGATAGTCAGGATGAAATGTCAATCCTGTCACCCGCGCTTGATGCCCTTCAGCCAAGGTCTGATGGAGGGCCAGAGGGGATGATAGCTGAGCGAGTTGAGTGGGAGCAGGTGGAGGGGTGAGTAATAGGGGGGCGATTGGGAGCAAGGGCAAAAGTTTCACAATGTCTGAGTTTTTGAGTCTGAATTGTTATTGCACCATGCGTCGAAAACCAAGCATAGCAATTAGCGCTCTAAGGTTTCATAGCTCTGTTGGAGTTGTTGCCACAGCAGATTAACCTGCTCATAGGCATTTTGAGTCGTAATTTTACCGTTTGTTTCTAAGCCACAAATATAGTTCACACGCTGGGCAAATGTCTGCAAATTTGCATTAAAAACCAGCTCTGAGGGAGTTAGATTACCTTGATACGAAGCATAGGGATAGAGATGGTTGTGGACTGAGTCAATCATAAGTATTGCAGATCTCCCATGATGTTTGAGTTGGATTCTGGCTTAGAGCATCGATGCAAACAAAGTGGTGAATGCATTTATAGATATCGGCATCGATAATCTCCCGTTACTATCCTAACCAACATCATCTGAGAATTCATCTAGATAAATTCTTGACCATAAAAGTAGTGATTGATTATGCCAAGATAATCTCTAACATAACCCAAGTTGCTAGTTACTAGTTGATTTTGTTGCCCTCGATACAAAAAATGAGTCTTCTGTATAAGATGCTGCAAGAAAATTCTCCGAAACTACTGGAATTCCTCGTTTTTGATGACTAGCAACTTGCGTTAACATAGTTGCCTCTCAAGTCATTACTCACCCTGCCAAAATCTCTCAAGTAGGGTAAACCAAGCCCTTGACTTCTGTTCATATTCAGCAGGACAGCGCTCGGCACGATCTTCAGGCAGCGCACCCTCTTCAATTAAGAATTCGTAGGTGTTAGGCTCACTTCCGTAAATTAGACAAGCTGTGTTGTAAAACCGTTGGGTACTGAGGGAATGTTCACCCCAATAGGGCAAGTCTGCCAAGTTTTCCTGTTCCTCAATGGCCTCCGATTCAAACTGCCACATGCCACTAAGCAAGCCTGCTTCATCCCCGTAAATATCAATCAACATCACCGCAGCAAAATCATCCACCGCATCCTCTTCTCGCCCAGTGATCGGAAGTTCATATTGATGCACTAAGGCATGACCCAACTCATGAAAAAACGTAAACAAGGACGCATCAATCACAGCATCATCAAAACCATCAGTCCCGTCTTCAACCCCAAAAATATAAATAAATTGCTCCAGCAGCTCATAGCACATTGTCACCTCAACATAATCAGGGTAATAAAACGCATTTACCTCACCACATTCGGTGAACGTGATTTGAATATCTTGAGGGAAGGCAAGATCTGTGTTCAGCTCATCAACGAGAGCATCAAAAAATCCATTGCTTGCCAAGGATTCATAGATGGCTTGGTGCTCAGCGATCGCGGGTGGGTCATAGGTCAGCAGGATATCGCCGCTATCCTGGATCTTGACCACATGTGCAGCAGCGATTGAACCCAGTTCACCCCAGCCCCAGCAGGCGAGGCTTAAACCCAGGCCACCCAGCAAACGAGCGGGATAGTGAGCAAACCAAGAAGAAAAGGAAAGCTTTGCCATGAATTTTAAGATTCTGAATAGCTATTGCTTCTACGGTAACTCAGAATTTGGCGGTCAAACATAACCTCGCAATCTGCCACAACATTCCCTAGAGGCTGTCGCCAGTTAGATTTCAAGTTCGTGATGTGACTGATTGACAGCCCCTTTGCCTGTTTTTGGATTTGGTTACTCTATTCCTTATCTCTCCAGACTCCTGGTGTTAATTGACAACGTTGTCCTAAATCCAAGGTTCCGGTTGACCTGTGCCATAACCTTGCAGATAATCAATGCCAATTTCTTGGAGTTGCTGGATGGTGGCTTCATCTTCTACACATTCAGCGATCGTTTGTAAGCCAATCACATGACCCACATGATTAATCGACTCAACAATCGCATAGGTGGTTGGATCACTGATGATATCTTTCACAAAACGACCATCAATTTTGAGAAAGTCTACAGGTAAGGATTTAAGATAACCAAATGATGACATCCCACTGCCAAAATCATCCAAGGCAAAGTGGCAGCCCAAATTTTTCAACTCACCGATAAAACCGATCGCCTGGTTGAGATTCGCAATTGCTGTGGTTTCTGTGATTTCAAAACAGATTTGCTCTGGGGTGATCGCAAATTCAGCAAACTGGTCTTGAAGAAAGGCCAAAAACTGATCATCATTGAGGCTGGCCCCTGAGAGATTAATCGCGCATTTCTGAAACGACGGCAAGGGATGCTCAGCAAAATGGGCAAAGCAGTTGCGGATAACCCATTGATCCAAGGCCGGCATCAGGTCATACCGTTCCGCAGCTGGGATAAATACTGACGGCGGAATTAGGTCTTGATTTTCATCCACCATGCGCAGGAGCACTTCATAATGGGGAATCGCTGAATTTGTGGGGTCATGGGCCAACACAATCGGTTGACGGAGCAGACGAAAGCGATCGCTCTCAATGGCCTGACGAATACGTACACTCCAGCGCCGCTCTTGACGTTGGTACACCAATTCTGAGTCATCCGGTTGATACACCATCACTCGGTTGCGCCCCCGGTCTTTGGCCGCATAACAAGCCGTATCGGCAGCACTCAAGAGACTTGCCAAATTGGGACTGTGGTGATCTAAACAGACCAGGCCAATACTCACCCCCACGCCAAACATCTTGCCCTGCCAATTAAATCGGAAGTCATACACTGCTTGCCGGATCGCTTCAGCGACTTCGACGGCACTGTCAAGCGGGCAGTGATAGAGCAAGATACCAAACTCATCCCCACCCAAGCGAGCTAAGGCATCAGTCGCCCGAATCTTGAGCTTAATCACCGAGCTGATTTGGCGCAGCAGTTCATCCCCCGCAATATGGCCACAGGTGTCATTAACCACCTTGAATTGATCAAGATCCAAATAACAGAGCACATGCTGTTGGTTGTTTTGGCGCACACTGTCGAGCACAGTGGTGAGTTGCTCCTCAAAGTAGCGTCGATTCATCAACCCAGTAAGAGCATCATGGTTGGCTTGCCAAGAGAGCTGATTGGCCAACGTGCGAGCATGGGTTACATCTCGAAACACCAAGACTGCCCCAACAATCTCACCCTGGCGATCGCGGATTGGCGCGGCCGAATCCTCAATGCTCGATTGCACCCCTTGACGATGCACTAGGGCAAGCTGGCTCCCTCCACTGAGTCGCTCCCCGGTCGAAATCACCTGCTCGACAATATTTTCGGCCGGTTGTAAAGTCAGCTCATGAATGACGGTAAACACCACCGGCAGGGGTTTGTTGCGAGCTTGGCTTAATGTCCAGCCCGTTAATTCAGCTGCGACTGGGTTGAGATAGGTAATCCGACCTTGGGCATTGGTGGTAATTACGCCTTCACCAATGGACTGAAGCGTGATTTGGGCGAGTTCCTTTTCTTGGGAGAGAGCATCTTCGAGGTTTTGCTCAAGCTGTTTTTGTGTGGTGATATCAATGCAAGAACCGATATAGCCCGCAAACTGGCCATCAGACCAAAATCGGGGTGTACCATTACTGAGCAACCAGCGATATTCACCATCGGTTTGTTGGAGCCGAAACTCCACCCGTAAGGGGAGGTGGCTGCGAAAGGCTGCCTCCGCCTCTGCCTGATAAGGGTCTTGATCCTCAGGATGCATGCCAGTGAGCCAGCCTTGCCCCTGTTCTTGGGCCAATGTGCGCCCGGTGAACTCCAACCAGCCCCGGTTGAAATAGTTGAATTGTTGTTCGGCATCGGCCATCCAAATCAGGACAGGTGCAGTATCAGCCATGGTGCGAAACCTGACCTCGCTCTCCCGAAGAGCGGCTTGGGCCCGCCTACGCTCACTAATATCCCGAATAACACTAACAAAACCCAGTAGATTCCCCGCGTGATCAGTGACTGAGGTTTCAACTGTTTCACAAGAAACAATCTCACCATTAGCTCGTCGATAGTTCACCTCATGAGGTTTGAGCTGCTCAAGGGCATTGAGAGACTGATGGGGATATTTTTGATCGCGAGTATCAGGATTGGTGTCATAGGAGCTGACATATAAAATATCTGAAGGCTGACCCTTAATCTCGTTGAGTTCATAGCCAAACAAGCGGCTAAAGGCTGGATTAATGCGTCGAATGTGGTGCTGGGGATCGGTAAAGATAATGGCATCCGGAATGGCTCGGAAAATTGCTGCCAATTCAGCATTTTTGCGATCCAGCTTGGATTGAATCTGTGCCCGCTCGACAATTTCTTGTAGGAGTTCTTGATCGGTGGCACGGAGGGCCGCTGTACGCTCTTGGATACGTTGTTCGAGCGTAACCTGCATTGCTCGAAAATCCAGTTCTTCGAGCTTTTTGGCTGTAATATCTCGCACAATGACAAAGACAGACCGCTCCCCGTGGGGTAACATCCGGACTTCTTCATATCGAGATTCCCCCTCAACAGTGAAATGTTGGTCATATTGCAGTGGTGTTTGCAAGGTCAAGGTTTGTTCACAGGCTTCGATATAGCGCTGGGCAATCTCAGGGTCAAGAAATTGGCTTAAATGCGCCCCAGCGATGGGGCAAGCCTCGGCATCATCATTGGTTCCCAAGCAATGGTGAACGGACTGACGATAAACCCCTTGACGATCGAGAATAAACATCACATCCGGAATCAGGGTTAACAGCTGCTCTGGATCGAGGTGAGGAGAATGGGTCGTTGTTGAAGACATCTCTAGGGTGAGGAACGGGTGGAGCGCACGAGTCAATGGCAAAATAAGAGCTTGGAGCCATTGCCGTTCTTCTGGACGCCAGGATCGCGGCCCGGAACAGTGGTGCAACGCCAGAAAGCCCCAAAGACGATCGCCGGTCGGAATCGCCAGTAGCAGTTGAGCTTGAACCGCAAACTGCTCACAAAAGTCTCGGCTCGTGGGGGAGAGCTGGAGTTGGCTGATATCCGCCGCCGCGATCGCGGTGATTGCAGCTAGCGCTTCATCACTGCGCAGTGCTACCAACTCTGTGGGGAGAGACTGGCCGAGCAGACTGGGATAACTGGGTTGAACCTGCTCAGCAACCACTGGATACTGGTCAGACGCTTGCACCTGCACAATCAAGACGCGATCGACGGCGAGCAAGGGCTGGAGACGCCCCACCACTAAATCGCATAGCGCAGTGAGATCGGGAGCTTGAGTCAGGTCATGAACCAAATTGGCAAACAGGGTGACGTCCGTCAAAAGCGGATGAGCGTGACTCTCGGCCGGGGAATGTGCAGGAACGTTCATGATGGGCCAGAAAGACGAATACCTAAGGTCGAGTTGGAAAGACCAGAATCAGGGCGTCTGAATCGGTGCATTGCTAGGAAAGTTGCAGAAAGTATAGGCTCTCAAAACGAGCAGGTCGTAGTAGATATAGCCGCATTGATCGATGTTTAGGACATCGCGTAGGGTGAGCAGTGCCCACCAGCAAAGGGGTTCAAATAATTATGAACTGTCCTAACTGAGTCTAAACCTTGCTATGGAACAAGAGGCAAGGGGGAATGCCTTGATCTTAAAGGGCAGTGCTCGGGATAGGAACAAATTTATGGATTTGTCTTGCAATTCACTCAAAAATCAATGCAATTGCGCTGGGGACATCCCTTATTCGCCCAAAGCCATAGCGCCTATGGTTTGAATATATTGCACATCTGCCGCTACGGCTGCTTCTAAATTCTGCAATCGCTTAATTTCCTGCTCCCGATGCACCGCATTGGCTTCTTTTTGGTGCAACAGATTATCCAGTTCGCCCTGGCGAGCATCAATATCTTGATCGATGTGTTCGATCGCGGCGCTTTTATAGTCTTCAAAACAGCGCCGCACCGCATTATAAATCGGCTGCCATTGGTCACGGGCAATCTCCGGCAGATGTTTGGCAAATTCTTGTTTAACGGCTTTGAGAAAATCGCGGCGCACCAATTCCGCCTGCACGGCTACTGCCCCAGCCGTCAGCGCCACAGCACCAAAAATATTCAAGGCTAGGCTAGAGAATAAAATCGCCACCAAGCGCAAGGCAATGCTAATGCAGGCATAGATTAATCCCCATTGCAGCACCTGTTGCCAGAAGAGACTAAATGAGCGCATGGTGTCATTGAGGTAGTCGGGCACCGCAGTAAAAAGGTCTTGGAGGCGATCGCTCCAGGGGGAATAGTTTGCGCTAGTGTCCTGCGCCCCCACCGCATGGAAACGTCCTCCCAACAGTTTTTCGTTCATCACATCAACCACTTGGGCATAGGCAACCTGATAGTCTTGGCCTTGGCGATTGAGTTCAGTAAACGCCGCTGCGAGATCTTGACGGGCCATAAATTCCCAAGCTGCCAGGCGGTCATTGATATAGCGTTCAAAGGCCCGTTGGAAATCGCGTTGAAATTGCGATCGCTGTTTAGGGTCTAAGAATGCCCCCATATTCAGCTCGGGCTGAGTAGCGGCAAAATCAGTTTCAAAGGTAGCTTCGAGGTTGTGGATGTAGTCTCGGAATGAATCCGCAATAGTTTGGGCTTGGGTATCCCGGGTTTGGTCAATTAGCTCTCCAAAGCGATCGCGGATCTCCCGTAACTGCTCAAATTCTCCTTGCACCGTGTCTAATGTCTGGCGGAGACTTGCGGCATCTTGATCAAGCAGGGGAATCCGTCGTGCTACCGATTCCTGCACTTGCCAATAGGCGCGTTGCGCCACACCGTAGGCATGTTGCACCTCGGTTTGACCCCGTTCATCCCGTAAAAACTGCGTCAGCGCTTGCAAAAGTTCCGACAGCCCTGTGCCCGTGAGATCTGCTTCCGCATTCGGGACACGACGACGATAAGCCGCCAACGCCGAAACCGGAAACACGCGCTCGGCATAGCGATCGCCACAATAGTCCGCAAGCTGGGTTTTGAGCACGGTCTGAACGTTGGCTTCAGCCGCTGCAACCGCTGTGGCATCCTCCGGATCAACCAGGCTACTTTGCAAACGATCCCAACCATTCACCGCAAAAAAGAGCGCCACCCCGCGATCGCGCAAATAATTCTGGAGATAGCGGCGTTCGGTTAAGGTGCAGGGCTGAGTGGCACTGAGTACAAAGAGCACCGCATGGGCTTGGCTGAGATAGTTCAGCACCTGTTGGTTGCGGGCTTCCGTATCATTTAGGCCCGGCGTGTCAATTAGTTCAATGCCGTTCTGGAGCCAAGGAAGGGGATATTCCAGTACCGCATGGCTCACATCTGGAAAAGCGATTTGCTCACGGTCAGCTAAAGCTTTGGCTTCATCGGGGGCGATCGTATAGTCCCGCTTGAAAGTCTCAATATCTAATACTGTTGAGGCGCGTTCTGTTGCGTGATAATGGATGGTGACTTGCGGCGTTTCACTGGCGCGAATCACTGTTAACACCGCAGTGCAAGGGTTGACATCCATCGGCAATACCGCTGCCCCCAGCAAGGCATTAATCAATGTGCTCTTCCCCCGTTTCATATCCCCTAGCACCACCACTCGGAACCGAGACTGACGTAGATGTTGAGCTGCTTGCGCCAAGGTTTCAATCGCAGGCGATAATTCCAATTTCCCTGAAGTAGTTGCGCCGGTGCTTTCTGCTTCGGTCAGACGCTCTGCAAGGGTTTGGAGTGCAACTGCGAGGGTCTGACGTTGTTGAGGGAAGGCATGGGGAGATGAGGGGGAAGTTGGGTTGGCAAACGGCTGGGACATAATTAGCGAGGCAAGGACGACAAACCAGATAGGCCCACCATAACCCAATTTTCCTAGACGAATGACACCAAGGCATGACAGTGATGCAGATTAAGCGACTGGGCTGCGCTATTTAGCTGAGTTGGGTAGCGCTGAGTTTGGTAGCGTGGAAAGGTTATGCTCAGGGATCTCGGTAAAATCTATCCACTATGGCTCAATCCTCTGCCCCTTCTCTCGCTCCTGCCAAACCCGATATGGGCGCGATCGCTACCCTCTGTATTGCCCTGATGGCGGTCTCGTTTGCCCCCATTTTTATTCGGTTTAGCGAGATGGATGTGGGTCCCAATGCCACAGTGCTCAATCGGATGTTGGTGTTTTTGGTTGTCTTTGGGTTGGGGCGAGGGCTGAGTCAGCTTTGGCAACAATGGCGCACCCCTGAGCCGAGACAGTCCAGTGAAACTGCACCGATTACCCGTCGGCAATGGCTACTTTTGGGTTCGGTGGGCTTGGCTTCCGCAATTACCTTGGGACTCTGGGCGATTTCTCTGGCTTACACTAGTGTGGCGAAGTCCATGTTGCTCAATAATCTCACCCCGGTGTTTGCCAGCGCGGGCAGTTGGCTGTTTCTGGGTAAGCGGTTTGATACTCGGTTTTTGCTGGGGATTGCGATCGCGGTGGCGGGGGCTATTTTGTTGGGTCTTGAAGATCTTCAGGGGGGTGAAGCGGATTCTCTAATCGGAGATGCCTATGCTCTGCTCTCAGCGGTTTTTCTGGCGATGTATTTCTTGCTCGTAGAACAATTGCGCACCCGGTTTGAGGCGGTGACCATTTTGCTCTGGCGCTGTGCGATCGGTTCAGCGTTATTGATCCCTTTCGTCTGGCTCACGGAAGGACAGCTTTTTCCCCAATCCTGGGTGGGGATCTTGGCTGTTTTGGGTTTAGGTGTGATCTCAGAAGGCTTGGGTCAGAATCTGCTGGCCCAGAGCATGGCGAAGTTTTCTTCGAGTTTTATTGCGTTGTTTTTATTACTAGAGCCGATTGTTAGTGCGCTGCTGGGCTGGCTGATTTTTGCGGAGAGTTTGAGCCCTATTACAGGCGTGGGGTTTGTGATTGTTTTAGGTGGAATTTATTTGGCGAAGTCGAGTAGTTCAGCAATGCAGTCTGGTGGGCATTGATGACTGATTTGCTCTGGTATTACTCAACGATCGCGTCAGGATCAACTCCCAAGGCTTTCAACTGTGCGGCTAGGGCTGCGGCTCGTTCCAAGGAGCGATCGCGCTCCTGTTCTGCCTGTTGGCGTGCTGCTTGAGCGGCATCTCGTTCAGCTTCTGCCTGCTGACGACGTTGATCCAGTTCCACTGAGGTGAGAAAGGGCTGCCCATCGGGTCGCCAGATTTGCAGGGGCTCCCCCAGTTGAGTTCCAAAGCGAATCCCCAAGCGGGGGCTAACCCAGCTATTTGTTTGGGCGATCGTCAGCAGTGATGCGCCCTGTCGTTGCCAAATCCCTAGATCCATGACGTAAGGGTTATAAAGATAATATTCTTCGACGCCGTGGGTTTGATAAAACTCTAGCTTGCGGCCCATTTCACTCAGGGTATTGCCGGGGGAGAGAATTTCAAACACCACCTGGGGCGCGATGTTGTCTTCTTCCCATTGTTTGTAGGAGCCGCGATAGCCTTTCGGACGGCCGATCGCTACCATCACATCTGGAGCACGGCGGGTTTTGTTGTTGCCTTTGATGGGATACCACAGCAGATCCCCCGCGACAAAGATATTAGGGTCGTCGGCAAAGAGGATTTCAAGGTTTTCTTTGATTGTGACGATCCATTGAAATTGGAGCGTGTTATCTGCCATGGGTTGACCGTCGCTATCGGGATAAACCAGATCGGGTTTGGGGATTGGGTGAACCATCGTTGAGATCGAAGATGTGTCTTTAATATTTTAAGAAGTTCAAGACGGTTTCTTTTGATATTTGTTGGCTTGGGGCGATCGCCCCTCTACTGTTTTCAAGCAATGCAATCGGTCTTATTGTGTTGTGAGTTTAATCCGGTAGCGGCAATACAATTGGTTTTGGCATTTCTGAGTTTTCTTCAATATCACAGGCTCGCACAATAACATGAGTTGTTGTCCATTTTCTTCCAACGTCTCCCAAAATATCCACTATCTATTATTTATGTGTTCGAGTTGTCCTCATTATTGCTCTTCGCAGATTCATCAACAGAGTTGGTTATCTCATTTGTTTTTTGTTTTTTACTTTTACGAGATCTATTATTGGCAGGCTTATTATCAGTTTGAGATTTACTTACTGTTTTTTCTGTATTATCACTGTATCCTGTAAGAGGATTAATTCCATTATCTTGGCTTGCTATAAGCCCAGCATATTTAACCCTTTCTAAACCTTTTTGAAATCCAAGGTAGTCATGAATTGCCATATTCATGTCAGTATCAAGCTTGTAATCACGGCGCAAGTTTTGAATAGCACTTTTAATTGCTTCAATCTCTTTGATTGAATCATACCCAATATGTGCATCTAAAATACCTTCAATTTCATCTAGCAGAAGAACACCATCTTCTCGCCTAGCAGAGACAGGATGCTGTGCATTAAAATTCTTCTTGAGACGTTCTATTTTTTGTGTCAGTCTTTCATTTGTTAGCTTTTGTTGAGCACGGCGCTGCATAGAATTTAACTTTTTGAACAAAATCCTAAAGTTTTTTTCAAAAATCTCAAGAGCATTACTCTGAGCTTCTGATAAACTTTTCTCTCGTCCCCATTCATTGACCACTCTAATAACATTGCGGGCAAAACCAACCTTGTTTATTTCTATTGATTGCTTGGTAGAGTCAAACAAGCTTTTCTCTAAAGCATCGATCATAGTGTGATCAGAAGCTTTACTTAAAACAAGCTCTTCAGTTAAATGGAATAAGTCTTTCTTGTCTATACACAAAAACTCATGTAAATAGAGTTTTGTGGCTTCTATACAAATCAATACTGGAATGATGTCTTCTATTTCAATAGAGGTCAATGTATTGTGTGTAGTCACCTTGAAGTCTTTGGATAAATCACTAAGCTGAAGGATGAAATCTTCTTTAAGTAAAGGTCTTCTATGCTGGCCACTTTTACCTAATAACTGCTTTTTTGCATTATTCCCGCTGCTATCACTATCTAGTAGAACAATTACCGCTGGTTGCTCTACATCTCTTCCACGAGCCAAATAAACTAAATATGGGATATGCGAGGCTGAACCTGATGGGACAATAGTAACTTGATTCAAATCTAGGGTCTCAAGGTTAGCGTTTCCTCTAGATCGTAAATAGGTTGTAGCTCCTGCAATAACAATCTGGTCTGAAAGACCCTCAACCATTAAATTACAGTTACCGATAAAAGTTGTTTCTCCTACATAAGCTCCTATGGATGATCTTAACGGCTCATAATGATTTCTTGCCGCATCTTTAACAACACGTGTTCCTTCATCCTCATTACCCTTCTGAAGAACTCGAATTCTCTCAGCATGATTTTTATCAATTAGAAAAGGTGAGTGAGTTACATAAATGACTTGAATCGCTTCTTGTAAGTGAGAACCAGAACTTGGACTTGCAAATAGATCGAAAATCTTGAGTAAATCTTGTTGTGCTTGACTAGATAAGTAAGCATCAGGCTCATCCATTAATAGAATTTCAGATTTACTTGCATGAGGCTCATGAGAACGATATTGAATGTAATAACTCAGGAAGTATCGAAGCCCTTGACTTCTCTCATCGAATGAATACTCTGTCCCTGTCCGATCTGTTATGGTAAAAACTAGGTCGTAGTCTCTCGCCACTACCTTCAAGCAAAAATTCCTATCTTGAACCCAATAGTTTGGGAAGTTGAAATTAATGGATAATTGACGATTTATTTTTTCTAGAATTCCATTAGCATAGCCCTGCATTCCTTTTTTGATTGCTTCAGCCAGATCAATTAGAGCATTGGAATCAACTTGTGCAATTTTACAAATAAGTTTATGCGCCAGTTCAAACTCCTTTGCCCTCTTTACATTATTCTCGTCAACCTTATCTAAGGTTGAAATAATTGATTTCAGTGGTTGTACAGCTCTGGAGTTTATTTCCTCTTTGCTATTACCAGTAATATGACGAACTTTCTCAACCAACTCTGGATCACCGCTAAGGTCATCGAGTGCATCTACAATAATATTTCGTTGTTTTCGACTAAGAAGTTCAAAAGTCCGACTATCCAATAGTTCTTTTTGATCTAATTCAACTAATTTTTTGATGGGTACACTGGGAGGAAGTGCTACATCAGATTTTATTTTTAGGATAGAGGGAAGTAAGCCCTGCAAATTTTCAGATTGATTTCCAATAACTTTATAAGGTCTGTAATCTCCCTTCTCTGGTAAATATACTGTTAGATCTTTGATATTCTGCCTGAACACCAAGAGACGGTCAATTTTTATATTTTCAGGAACATCTATTATTTTCCTTAAACTCACTTCTTCAGATGCAGAAAATCCAGACCATTCAGTGCCAAAATCGGGATACTTTAATTCATCTTTCTTGACAGTAAAAAAAGGTGAATAGCGACAGAAGTCACTGCGCTCAATACCTTTACCAGTTATGGACTTTTCAATAGCACTCAATAAATGAGACTTTCCGGACTCATTAGCCCCAACAATTGTTGTAATTTTTTCTTCAATAGGAACTTCAATATATGGATAGAAAGCGTTATTAACCTTTTCCCAAGGCTTAGGTTTTACACGCTCATTATTTTTTCTCAAGAAGTCGTCATTGAAAGATTTATAGAAGCGAATAAAAACTTTCTTTAGATGCATGATACAAAGACCGATGGCGCATCAGTTCTGTTTGTTGACTTTTCTAGTATAGCAGAAGATATAGAGTGTCAGTACTGATAAAATGAGAGGTTCAGAGCTTCGAAAATTTGAACCACTATAAAACGTGTCGCTCCTCAAAAAACCTAATCCACCATCAAAACAATTTCCCCCATCTGCTTCAGAATTTGTAACACATCATAAAGCCGATTCCGACGTGGCAACAAAGAAAACACATCAGACAACTCATACTGTGGCATCGCGCCCCCCTGCACCTTCGCAAACACAAAACTTTCCCCATTCGTGACCATGCCATAAACCGGGCGATCGCCATTCGGACTTGCCAGCAAATACGCTAAAAGCTGTGGGATGGCCAGGCCCAGCGAAAAACCTGTTTCCTTTGATTCGATCGCCAACACCCAAAACCGCTCTTGCAAAATTAAGGCATCAATGCGGCCGCGATAGCGCCGCTCATCTGCTTCGATCTCCAGATAGATGGTGTCTTCTGCCCGAAACTGAAAAGGCGGGTTGTAGAAACCCGCCAGTTGCAGCAACGGTGAAAGCACGATCAGCTTGATTGTTTCTTCCCCCAGACGTCCTTCAGAAAATTGATAGCGAAACTGAGCCCGAATTTGATCCAGACCACTGCGTTCGGCATCACTTAAGCTGGGTAACATCGTCAGCCATTCCTCAAAAAAGTCTTCTGCCTCAGCGGGTTGCAGCTTAAATTCCGTGTGGAGTTGAGCCAGGGTTTTGAGGTTGCGTTCAATGGCGAGGGTCGGCATGATGCGAACAGAGCAACGTTAAATAATTCAATTGTATCGTGATAGATGGATAACATTGGCGAGCAAGATGCCCGCGCTACGATCTCACAGGAGAACAACTGTAAAGCGGGCATCCCGACTCTCTCGAAACGACTTAGAGGGTCAACCTACGAAGCAGCCCGATCGCCCTTTTTCTCTGGCAACCCCAACATCTCCGCATTGGCCTTACCCGGTGCGATCATCGGATAACAATTTTCATCCCTGACCACATGGGCATCGAGCAGCACCGGCCCATCATGAGCCAGCATCTCAGCGATCGCATCCTTGAGTTCACTGCGTTGCTGAATCATCATGCCCTTGACGCCAAAGGCCTCCGCCAGCTTCACAAAATCCGGCATCCCTTTTTGCATATTAGAAGACGAATAACGCTCCCCATAGAAAGTTTGCTGCCATTGACGCACCATGCCCTGCCAACCGTTGTTGACCACCACGGTTTTCACCGCAATGCCATATTGGGCCAAGGTCGCCAACTCCTGCAAATTCATCTGGAAGCTGGCATCCCCACTAATGCAAATCACCTGCTCCTGGGGCAGCGCCACCTTCACCCCCATTGCAGCAGGCATCCCAAAGCCCATCGTGCCGAGGCCTGCACTAGAAATCCAACGGCGGGGGCCGTAGTTGATAAATTGAGCCGCCCACATCTGATGCTGACCCACATCAGTTGTGTAATAAGCATGGGGGGCTTGGCGACCGATTTCCACAATTACCTCTTGGGGGGCAAGTTGGGTCTCATAATCAGGCACCACTAAGGGATAATCCGATCGCCAGTCCTGAATTTGAGAGCGCCAAACCTGGGTTTGGGTGGTACTCCGGGGCAAACCTAATTCTTCGATGCGGTTAAGCAACTGGCGCAATACCACCTGCACATCTCCCACAATCGGCACCTGGGGGGCGCGGTTTTTGCCGACTTCTGCCGGGTCGATATCGATGTGAATCACTTTTGCTTTAGATGCAAAAGCGTCGAGCTTGCCCGTAACGCGATCATCAAAACGTGCCCCAACCGCGATCAGCAAGTCACAATCTGTCACTGCAAAGTTGGCATAGGCTGTGCCATGCATCCCAAGCATCCCCACTGAGAGCTCATGATGCTCATCAAAAGCCCCTAAGCCCATTAGGGTTGTGGTCACTGGAATTTGAAAATGCTCAGCCACCTGTTGCAGTTCCGCATGGGCACCCGATGTGACGCACCCCCCTCCCACATATAGCAAGGGACGCTCTGCCTGTTGCATCAGCCGAATCGCTGCATTAATTTGGCGGGGGTTTCCTTTAACGGTGGGTCGATAACCGGGCCGTTTGATGCTGCTGGGAGGAACAGGAATATAGTCGCACTCTTCCAGACCCACATCTTTGGGCACATCAATCAGCACCGGGCCGGGACGCCCTGTGGAAGCCAGATGAAAAGCCTCTGCCACAATCCGGGCCATATCCGCTGCCCGACGCACCACGTAGGAATTCTTGACAATCGGCAGGGTAATGCCCCAAATATCAGTTTCTTGGAAGGCATCGGAGCCAATGGCTGCCCGGGCGACCTGACCTGTGATCGCCACCAGGGGAATAGAGTCTAGATGGGCCGTCGCAATCCCCGTTACCAGGTTAGTCGCGCCGGGGCCAGAAGTAGCAAAACAAACCCCCACCTCACCCGTCGCGCGGGCATAGCCATCAGCAGCATGGGATGCACCTTGTTCATGGCGTACCAGAATATGTTCAATGTCGCCCCGGGCTTCAGCCCGATAGAGCTCATCGTAGATGGGCAAAATCGCGCCCCCTGGATAACCAAAAATATGCTTGACACCATGTTGAACAAGGCTATCAATGAGCGCGTAGGCACCGGAGCGTCGCATCGGCGCGATCGCCGTGGGGGGGACGGGAGATTGGGGGAGAGAAGAAACCACAGGTAATTAAGTTGAAGTGGGTTGAATGGATAGGTAGGCGGGCTATAACTTTGAGTGAACTCTGGTGCATGATTGAGTCGTCAAGACTATCACCAATGCGGTTTGAGCAGAGTTAACCTTTATATATACAAATTCCTCACAATTTAGGTCTTAAAGCAATCTGTAATGTTAATAATCTTCATTGTTGTTCTACAACGAACGAAGTGACAAAATCTACGCAGATTTCCAATACTCGTTATCGATAATTTGGGATATGGGCTGTAAACCAAAGTGGACGTAAAATGCACTCATCTTAGAGCAGTTTGGCCCGATCGCTTGAAACGCTCTAAACAAAATTTGAGATTCTACATAGTGGGTCGGATTGCGCAAGGCAAAAAACAAAGCCTAGCAATGCTTCTCGGCAGACAATACAACCCAGGTTGGTATTCAGTGAGCCAGGCATTGGCGTTACTGCCCAGAGGGCTATGGACGCCCGTGCTCGTTCAGTACTAAAGCGAAGAAATCGTGGTTCAGATATCCTATACTACTACTGATTAACGATTACGCTGTTGCTTGGCAGACTCCCCCCAAACCCATCAGCACCAATTGCTGATGCGTCTGTGAGTGTTGAGGGCAACCATTAAGTCTAATTTAAATTAAATTTAAGAAAAAAATATAGGTTTTTATTGTATAGGTTATCAATCGCAACTGTCTAGGGTGATATTGAGTTTGCGAGGAGCTTGTTTGCAAACTGTTTAGGGAGTTTGGAGGCAGGGGGGATAAGGGTGATAAGATCGCCCTATTTGGCATGGAAGAAAGCAACCGTGGTTCAAGTCGTTGAAATGGCTCCCCCGAGCAGCGATCGCCTCACTGGGACTGAGCTAGAAAACAGTTTAAACACCTTTGTGCGCCGGATTGTGGCGGGCGAGCGCCTCACCAAAGCCGAGGCAATGGTTCTCACTACCATTGAGGGCGAAGCAGACATCCTGCGCTTGTGTGCAGCAGCCGAACAAGTGCGGCAAGCTTGTTGTGGTAATACTGTTGATCTTTGTAGCATTGTTAACGTGAAATCGGGGAACTGCTCCGAAAACTGTAGTTTTTGTGCCCAATCCGCCCACCATCCTGGTGATAATTCACCAATTTATGGTCTCAAGTCGCCGGACGAGATTCTCGCTCAAGCCAAGTCTGCTGAATTAGCAGGGGCTAAACGGTTCTGTTTGGTCAGTCAGGGTCGGGGGCCAAAATATCAACACCACACCACCGAATTTGAGCAGATTCTGGCTACCGTCCGTCAAATTATTGCTCAAACCAACATCAAACCCTGTTGTGCCCTTGGAGAGGTAACGCCGGAGCAGGCTGAGGCGCTGCGAGAGGCAGGGGTGACTCGCTACAACCACAACCTGGAAACCTCTGAACAACATTTCCCGGAAATTGTCACCACCCATACCTGGCGCGATCGCGTTGAGACCATCCGTAATCTGAAAGCGGCCGGGATTCAAGCTTGTTCTGGTGGCATCTTTGGTTTAGGCGAATCTTGGGAAGATCGCGTGGATCTGGCCCTGGCGCTTCGGGAGCTTGCGGTTGAATCAGTGCCGTTGAACTTGCTGAATCCCCGCTCAGGCACGCCCTTGGATGAGAATAATGCCCTTGATCCCTATGAAGCCCTCAAGGCGATCGCTCTGTTCCGGTTGTTGCTCCCAGAGCAAATTCTGCGCTATGCAGGCGGACGGGAAGCCGTGATGGGCGAATTACAACATCTAGGCTTCAAGGCGGGGATCAATGCTATGTTAATTGGCCATTATTTAACCACCTTGGGCCAACCACCTGCGGCTGACCATGCCATGCTAGCTAACCTGGGTCTTGAAGGCGGCGAAGCCCCCATTCCTGGTGAGCAGCAAACGTAACCCGCCACGACGCTCTAAAGCGATCGCTAACCGTCGTCCGGTCGTTCCCCTAACGCCCATGCAGCAATTACTTTGGGCAGGGATCGGCCTGGCGCTAACCATTGGTGGCACCTTTACCCATGCCTCCATTACTACAGCTCCCTGGCTGTGGCTTGACCATGGTCTACAGTTTCAGCCGTTAAATGTCACCTACCAATTGGGCATGGTGCTGCTCATTGGTTGTTTGGGGGGCCCTTGGGGGGCAACCAGTGCTCAGCTTCTCTATGTGGCATTGGGGCTTGTGGGTTTGCAGATCTTTACCCACGGTGGCGGTGTTGATTATCTCCAGGAACCCACCTTTGGTTATCTGGCGGGGTTTATTCCGGGGGCTTGGCTCTGTGCCCGACTGGCATTTCGCCAAGCGCCTACTCTGGAATCATTGATGCTTAGTTGTCTGGCGGGTTTTAGTATGATTCATCTCCTCGGCATTACCTATCAGGTGGGCTTGCAACTGGTGCAATCCCTGAGTCTGGAAACGACTGAGCTGGGGAAAAATATTTTCCAATATTCCATTCAGCATTTGCCAAGTCAACTGGCAATGACCTGTGCCGTGGCATTGGTGGCGTTTGTGGTGCGGCGGCTGTTGTTCTATTGAGCAAGCTCAGATGCAGCGAGCGCCTCAATGGTCTCCAAAGCAGGGGCTGGCCCCACCACCGTCAGGTAGGGCGTTGTGTTGAAGTAGGCGATCGCCACCGCTTGGAGCTGTTCAGCAGTGATCTGGGCAATAGCAGGGGCAAAATCGGTGTCAAAACCTATCCCAAGGCCAAGGGTTTCGTACCACCCTAAGAGCTGAGCGATCTCTGCATTGGTCTGCTTGCCAAGGGCATATTGACCCAGGAGTTTATTCTTGGCCATTTGTAACTCTGCATCGCTCAGAGGCGTGGTCACTAAACGTTGCAGTTCCGCCTGTAAGCACGCATGAGCAGTTGCTGTATTTTCAGGGGCAGTGCCGATATAAGCCACAAACTGGGAGCGATCGCAACGGGTGGGATAAAATGCTGATACGTCATAGGCTAAGCCCCGTTTCTCACGCAATTCCACGAATAGACGACTGGATAGGCCATTACCCAAGTAGGTATTCAGCAACTTAAGCGTCAAATAATCTAATTGCTGTTCTACTGAGGCGGCAGGATAGCCCAACATGATAATTGACTGTTGGGTTTCCTGGACAATGCCTTTAACTTGCGCTTGGGCCGGCAATGTCACAACAGGAGGCGAAGGCAATGGCGAGGGTGGAACTCGCCAGTCTCCAAACAGCTCTTCAGCCAAGGCGATCGCTGCTGCACTGCTGATGCGACCACAAATGCTAATCACAAGATTGTCTGGCCGAAAATAGCACTGATGATAGGCCTTGAGATCGTCTGACGTTAGCGTACTGACCGTTGCGTTTGTCCCTAATATCGAAGTGCCATAGGGATGCCCACCATACATTTGGCGGCGAAGATGGTCGTAGGCAACGGTAAACGGTCGTTCCTGCTGCGCCCGAATACTCTGGAGGGTGAGCTGTCGTTCTAATTCCACTTGCTCTGGCGGCAAACTGGGTTGGCACAGAATGTCTTGAGCCAGCGCCAGCATCGGCTCAAAATCGGCAGTCACGGTTTTGAGACTCAAGACAAAATAGTCTGCTGAGGCGTCCGTGCCCAAACTTGCGCCCACCGACTCTACTTTTTCGGCGATCTCCATCGCTGTCCACTGATGCGTTCCTTTGGTCATCACTGCGGCCAGCAAATGAGATAAACCTAACTTCTGGGGCGACTCCCAGCGGGTGCCGGCGCGGATAAACAAACGGGCGGCCACAATGTCAGTGGCTGGATTTTCAGTGGTAATCAGTGTAATCCCGTTCGGTAGACGGACGGAATGGGTTAACGATTGAGTCATCTGTGGGTGTAGTGTGGCCACATTGTATTGCCAGGTATATCACGACAGGGGAAGGTTAGAATCAATGGTTCAGAATAAGCATTGCTCACCAGATTAGGCGGTTAGCGATCGCCATTTTCCTTCCTTAATAAAGATTTTGCTGGACGCCTGCAACTCACATGGGCTTGAGGGTGGTCACAGCATAGCAGTCTGGGGAGAGATAGTGTTGAGCAACGGCTTGGAGTTGCTCAGGGGTGGTTGCTTGAATTCGCTCTGGGTATTCCACGGCTAGTGTTGCATCGGCAATGGTTTGGTAATAACCATAAAGCCCTGCGATTTGGGCTGGAGTTTCGGTGGAAAAGGCATATTCATTGGTCAGTAGACGCTGAGTACGGGCCAGCTCCCCAGATTGAACACCTTGATGGTGCAAACGCTGGAGGTGCTCAACAATGGTGGTTTCTACCCGTTCGAGCTGATCCATCTCAAGCCAAGCATTGATCGTGAAAAGACTGGTATCTCGCTGCAAAGAGAATTCGCAGTCAATATCCCAAACCCATTGCTGTTCCTCCCGCAATTCGCGTACCAACCGCGATGAACGTCCACCCCCTAAGATAACTGAGAGAATATCGAGCGCGATCGCCTGATCGAGTTGCTCAATGCCGGGTGCTAACCAAGCTAAGGTTAGACGGGCTTGTTCAAGGCGAGGGAGCTGTAACGTTGTCCGTCTAATCTGGTCTAGGGGCGGGAGGTCTTGCACTGAGGTGTGTGGGCATTCCGAACGCACAGGAAAATTGCAAAAGGCTTCGCTCACTAGTGCCAAAGCTCGATGATAGTCAATATCCCCTACCACCGCCACTGTCATGTTTTCTGGTTGGTAATGGGTGCGATGAAAACATCGCATCTGGTGAGGCGATCGCTGGCGAATTTGCTGTTCTGTGCCCAAGATTGAGCGTCCATAAGGTGATGAGCCATAAACGCTCTCACACAACGCCTGAAACCCGAGCCAATCTGGATCATCTTGGCAACTGTAAATTTCTTCGATGACCACATCCCGTTCTCGCTCAAATTCGAGTTCGGAGATTTCAGCATTGAGCAAGATGTCAGCAAAGGCTGGCAATACGGTCGATAAATGCTCAGTAGCAACCGTGATGAAAAAGTGGGCATAGTCATGGCTGGTTGCTGCATTGGTCATCCCGCCCCGATTTTCAATCAGCCAGTCAAACTCACCAGGCGCAATATCTGGGCTCCCTTTAAAGACCATATGCTCTAAAAAATGCGCCATCCCTGGCCAGTCATCTGGCTCGGTGCGTGTACCTGCTCTAACCCAAACATCCACTACCACAGTTGCGGTTGTGGGGAGTGATTGATGAATCAACGTCAAACCATTACTCAAACAAGTGCGACGGGTTGAAGGGGTAACTTGTTGAGTGGATGTAGTGGGAAGGTGCACAAGCAGATAAAAATTAGGCAAACCTACGATTAATCTTAGTTCATCGTAACGTCTACCTATCCCTGTAAATTGCTATCTAGACTACCAAAATGCACTGAAATTGTTCCCATTGTGACCAATGCTGTTGCTAGATCACGGTAGTGCTGTGATTTCTGCCCCCCCTCGCTAGCGACGAAACACACAACTGTGCTGTTAGAGGTATCACGGGTATATCCCTGATGAGTTTGCATGATGGAAGAGTGTAGGAAAAACTACGAGCAGAGAAATTTGTGGGGGAGTTGTGCTGCCCATGAACTTAATACCTGGTGCAATTTTTGATATCCTTGCCTCCGTTGCAGATACAGGGCAACTCACCCTGTGCGATCGCTACGGTCTGATGGCTGCAATTTTGGATGAGCAGCTCTCCGAGGATGAACGGCGAGCGATCGATCGCCTACTTCGATCCGTTCGACGTGGTCGGGTTGACTATGGTCAACCTGAATAAAGTATGCAAGCCGCTTCAAAAAAGTTAACCCAAAACACTTGACAAGCTATTTTCCTGAAGTATCATGTTGGTTGAGTGTGAGGAGTAAATTTAAAGAGCGTTTAGAGTCGAAACAAGGAAAGACGTCTAAGCGCTCTTTCATCACGCTCATCTAATACCAGCAATCCATCACTATCCAGTCTTAGTAGGTCGGGACACGGCAAAACCGTATTTCAACCTATATGAATAGCGCTGTTGGACGTCCGCTCTAAGAAGACATTGAAGTCTAGAACGGTCAGTCAGTAGAGTCGTTGGCATTGCCTTCTTAAGGAAGACTCGCGGCTGAGATGCTATCCATAAGTCTGATTTCTACGAGCTCTCCCCTTCAAGACAAAACCAGAACTTAGATTGGCTCAAAACTCCCTGAATCAAAACTCCCTGAATCAATTCCAGCCAGTGAGAAGAAAAACCACTTGGGCGCTGACCGAGCACGATATACTGATTAACCAGCGATGATTCATCTGCCCAAGGAATGCTCGGGAGCAACAGCAACAGCTAATGAATTCAGGAATTGATTTACAAGGTAGCTTTATTCAAACCCTGACCGACTTGGGATTCCCTCAAGATATTGCCTATGCCCTCTGGTTGCCTTTACCCATTGTCTTGATGGTGATTGGTGCTGTAGTGGGAGTACTGGTAACGGTCTGGCTTGAACGTAAAGTTTCAGCCGCAGCTCAGCAACGGATTGGCCCGGAATATGCAGGGCCGCTGGGCGTTCTCCAGCCCGTCGCAGACGGTTTAAAACTGGTGTTTAAGGAAGATATTGTCACCAACCAGGCTGACCCGTGGCTTTTTACGCTTGGGCCAGCGCTCGTGGTTATCCCCGTTATTTTGGCCTACATCATCGTTCCCTTTGGTCAAAATCTGTTAGTGACGGATCTGAATGTGGGGATCTTTCTCTGGATTGCCCTGTCTAGTATTGCGCCGATTGGTTTGCTGATGTCGGGCTATTCCTCCAACAACAAATATTCTCTGCTGGGTGGGTTGCGGGCTGCTGCTCAATCGATTAGCTACGAAATCCCGTTAGCCTTGGCTGTACTGGCCATCGTAATGATGTCCAATAGCCTTAGCACTATTGATATTGTCCAACAACAATCCGGCTATGGCATTTTGGGTTGGAATATTTGGCGGCAACCCGTTGGCTTTGTGATTTTCTGGATTGCGGCTTTAGCTGAATGTGAGCGCTTGCCCTTTGACTTGCCAGAAGCTGAAGAAGAATTGGTTGCGGGCTACCAAACTGAATATGCGGGCATGCGCTTCGCCCTCTTTTATGTTGGGGCTTACATTAACCTGGTGCTTTCTGCATTGGTGGTCTCAGTCCTCTACCTTGGGGGTTGGGAATTCCCGATTCCCCTCGATCGCCTGGCTGGCTGGCTGAATGTGAGTGAAACAACCCCGTGGTTGCAGGTGCTCACTGCTTCATTGGGCATTATCATGACGGTGCTCAAAGCGTATCTGTTGGTCTTCTTAGCTGTGCTGTTGCGGTGGACTGTGCCCCGGGTGCGGATTGACCAACTCCTGGATCTTGGTTGGAAGTTTCTGCTCCCTGTTTCCCTCGTGAATTTGTTGCTCACCGCAGCTCTGAAACTCGCTTTCCCCTTTGCCTTCGGGGGCTAATCTTACGCTCCATCGTTAATGACCCAGTTGATGACCCACGCCCATTGCCATGTTTAAATTCCTCCAACAAGTCGGTGATTACGCCAAAGGTACTGTTGAAGCGGCTAAATATATTGGTCAAGGTCTCTCCGTAACCTTTGACCATATGCAACGCCGTCCGATTACAGTGCAATATCCCTACGAAAAACTTATTCCCTCTGAGCGCTACCGAGGCCGGATCCACTATGAATTTGACAAGTGCATTGCTTGTGAGGTTTGCGTGCGGGTTTGTCCAATTAATCTACCGATCGTGGATTGGGAAATGGTCAAGGTGGGTAAGAAAAAGACCAAAAAGCTCAACCATTACAGCATCGATTTTGGGGTTTGTATCTTCTGTGGCAACTGCGTGGAATATTGCCCGACAAACTGTCTCTCCATGACTGAGGAATACGAGCTTGCCACCTACGATCGCCATGAACTCAACTATGACAACGTGGCTTTGGGTCGCTTGCCCTACAGCGTCAATCAAGACCCGATGGTGACACCCTTACGGGAGTTTGCCTATTTGCCCAAGGGGGTCGTCGAACCCCATGATTTGCCCAAGGGGTCACAACGGGCTGGACAGCGCCCTGAGGACATTGCGGCAAAAGCGCCCGTTAAAACCAAAAAGTCAGCCAAAGCCGAATCTTAAAATAGCCCATGGCGATCGCAAGTTAATCAGGAGAAACCCATTGTGAATTTAGCTGAGAATGTCCAATTTATCGCCTTTGCTGCTTTGGCTGTGTCCCTCATTGGGACAGCCTTAGGCGTGGTGCTATTGGATCAAATTGTGTACTCCGCTTTCTTGTTAGCGGGGGTGTTTATGAGTGTCTCAGGGCTCTATGTGCTGCTCAATGCGGATTTTGTGGCTGCGGCACAGATCTTGGTTTATGTGGGCGCAGTCAATGTCTTGATTCTCTTCGCCATTATGTTAGTGAATAAACAAGAACCCTTTAGCACCCTGCGGCAACAGTGGTTGCGTCGGGGTGTAACAGCTGTGGTTTGTGTGGGGATCTTTGCACTGCTCTCGACGATGGTTCTGGCCACCCCTTGGGCGATCGACTCGACAATCAATACCACGAGTACGATAGTCGCGATCGGCAAGCATTTTTTCAGTGACTATCTGTTGCCCTTTGAACTGGCTTCCGTTCTGCTGCTGATGGCGATGGTGGGTGCAATTATTCTTGCCCGCCGCGACTTCATCCCCGATGCCCAACAGAATGCTGCTGCCGCTGAAGCTGCTTTGATGTTGCCTGAGCGTCCTCGGGATTTGGTGGAAGGGGAGAGTTAGAAGTCTGAAGGCTGAAGCTTGAAGGATGAGCGAGATGGAACTTAAAATTTTGTTCTGCCTTAAACACACTTGTGAATTCCCTTCTTCGGCGGGAGACGATACACTTTAATCGGTTCGATAGTAATCTCAATCATGCAACTCCAACTTGAATATTTTCTCTTGCTGGGTGCGGCTCTCTTCTGCATTGGCATTTATGGTTTGGTGACCAGTCGTAATGCGGTACGGGTGCTGATGTCTGTTGAGTTGTTGCTCAATTCAGTCAATCTCAACTTCATGGGATTCTCCAATTATCTCGATCCCGACGGCATCAAGGGCCAAGTCTTTGCCATTTTTGTGATCACAGTGGCGGCAGCTGAGGCCGCAGTTGGTTTGGCTATTATTCTGGCTATCTATCGCAACCGCGACACTGTGGATATGGAACAGTTCAATTTGCTCAAGTGGTAGCGAGGACAATACATCAATGACATTTTCAGGCCGTGCAAGTGGGCTCTTGCTACATCCCACTTCTCTCCCGGGCAATTGTGGCATTGGAGACTTGGGCGAAGCGGCCTATCGTTTTGTGGATTTTCTGGTAGCGAGTGGCCAGCAGGTTTGGCAAGTCTTACCACTCGGCCCCACAGGTTATGGCAACTCCCCCTATCTATCCTATTCAGCTTTGGCAGGTAATCCGTTGCTGATTAATCTGGAATGGCTGGTGGCAGATAAACTCCTGGAGCAGTCAGAGTTAGACGCATTGCCTGCGTTTCCAGTCTATCAAGTGGACTATGATGGGGCGATCGCCTGTAAAATGCCCTTGCTCAAAAAAGCGGCTCAACGCTTCCTTAAGGTAGCCAAGCCGGAACGTTTGGCGAGTTTTAAGTCTTTTTGCCAAAGTCAAGCCTATTGGCTTGATGACTATGCGTTGTTTATGGCTCTCAAGAGTGCCAACAATGGCGCAAGCTGGTATGACTGGGATGAAGCGATCGCCACTCGTGAACCCCAAGCCTTAGCCAAAGCCAAATCCCAGCTTCAAGATGAGATCTTTTTCCATCAATATGTTCAGGCAGAATTCTTCCGACAATGGTCAACCCTGAAGCAATATGCTAACGATAATGGGGTGCAAATTTTTGGCGACATTCCCATTTATGTGGCTCACGACAGTGTGGATGTGTGGGCCCATCGCGAGATCTTTCAGCTTGATGAAGAGGGTCAACCCGAAGCAATGGCAGGTGTACCACCAGATTACTTTAGTGAGACGGGGCAGCTTTGGGGCAACCCGGTTTATAACTGGGAAGAACTACAAGCCACCGATTTTAAATGGTGGATCCAGCGCATTCAGGGAATGCTCAACTATGTAGACCTAATGCGTATTGACCATTTCCGGGGTTTCGAGGCCTATTGGTCGGTTCCCGGTGGCGAAAAAGTGGCGACGAATGGGGAATGGGTTGAAGCACCAGGGGCCGAGTTTTTCGAGATTCTCCAAAAGACCCTTGGTGAGTTACCGATTATTGCAGAGGATTTGGGTGTGATTACTCCAGAAGTGGAAGCCCTGCGCGATCAGTTTGGTTTCCCTGGTATGAAGGTGCTACATTTTGCTTTTGATTCCGGCCCAGGCAATCCATTTTTAACGTTTAACCACGGTCTTAACTGTGTGGTCTACACCGGAACCCACGATAACAACACCACGTTAGGGTGGTTTGCAGAGCGAGATCAGGAGGCGAAGGGTCGGGTTTATGACTACTTCGGTGGTGAGCCACCCGAGCCGATTAATTGGGCGCTAATTCGGATGGCAATGTCGTCAGTGGGGCAACTTGCGGTCTTCCCGTTGCAAGATGTTCTCGATCTAGGGGGAGAAATGCGGATGAATACCCCGAGTGAGGCGGAAGGGAATTGGGGTTGGCGCTATGCGGCGGTGCAATTGACGCCTGAGCGGATTAGCCGTTTGAAGCATTTAACAACGCTGTATGGGCGATTGCCACAGCCTCAGGATTAAAGGGTGGGTTTTTGGATTTAAACTCAAGGATCTATGAAAAGTGTTGGGCTTCGTATTGCTCCATCTGCTGCTAACGACCTTAATCTTGTAGCTAAACTAAGGGTTGTAATGAGCACTTCGAGCCAGAACTCTGAGAGAAAATATGAGTGGCAGCCCCAACTTGAAGAATATGCTGCTCATCTAGATGCAATCGATAAGCCCGTGGAGCATGAAAAGATTTTCTACGATAATCTGTCTGGGGCTTTTGTTTGGCGTGACGAAACCGATGAAAATATTCTGATCGTGGATTATTCATGACAATTTCGAAAAATCGCTGAAAGCTTCTTCTGAAGAGCACTTTAGCGATTTGCTCAAAAAACAGTGTGTTTTTTGGGCTGTCCAGCCAGCACGGATTACAGCGGTTGGCGGATAATTCAGGCTGGCATAATTATTATACAAAATCCGCATAGCAAAGGCTAAACTCTTGCGTAGGGTGCTTTTATTCAGCCCTTTCAACGCGAACACGTGTACAGATAGAGAACGATTAGAGTAGGGAATAGCAACCGAGAGGAAAAATAATGTTATCCACAATCCTGGAAACATTCGCCCAAGAAAGTCCAGTGAGCGTAATGGCTCAAAGTTTGATGGTAAATAGGTTTTGTGCGGATAGCCTGGATACCTTGTTTGAAAAACACTCTCGAAACCAGCA
>JAAHHN010000056.1 GCA_010672165.1 Spirulina sp. SIO3F2
TTCCGATTTCTGTACGGCAGACCATTGGAAACCCTGCTGGCAACTTGGGGCGTGAGTCTGATTTTGCAGCAGGCGGTGCGGAGCATCAACCCCCGGAATGTCGATGTAACGCCGCCAGCCTGGCTGCGAGGCGGCTTGCCCGTGGGCACGTTTCAATTGCCCTACGCCCGGATTTTTATTATTGTGCTTACGATTCTCTGTGTGGTTGCGGTTTATCTCTTCCTGAACCGCTCCAGTTGGGGGCTGAAGATTCGTGCCGTGACCCAAAACCGTGAAATGAGTGCGTGTTTGGGGATTCCCACCGCTCAGGTGGATGCCCTAACTTTTGCCATCGGCTCAGGGCTGGCTGGAATCGCAGGCTGTGCCATTACGCTGCTCGGTTCGGTGGGACCGAACACAGGACAAAACTATATTGTTGATACCTTTATGGTGGTGGTCGTTGGCGGGGTTGGTAACCTGTTTGGCTCAATTTTGGCAGCATTGGCGATCGGGATTGTGACCTATCTCATCGGGTCGGGTACGTTTGCGCTGCTCCTGAATCCGGTGGAATCCCTACAACCTGTGACTGAGGTTTTCAACTTCTTTGCCACAACCAGCATGGCCAAGGTTTTAGTCTTTGCCTTGATCATTGCCTTTTTACAGGTTCGTCCCGCGGGGATCTTCCCCCAGAAAGGGCGCACCGCAGAATTGTAGTCTTCTGGATTAACAGATTAAGAATGCAGAGCACCGATCAATTACGCGCCAGAGGGATGAACCAGCATGGTAGATGAAGCAGTCAGCCGACGCCAACTGCGTCAGCAGCAGCGGCGACGTTTGATCATTGAAGGAGTGGCGATCGCGGTGATCGGTATTTTCCTGATGGCGGTTGTGCCGTCCCTATTACCCGCGTTTCGTCTCAAGCTGTTGGGGCGTTTTTTGTCCCTGGCAATTGTAGCGCTAGGCATCGACCTCATTTGGGGCTATACCGGCCTGCTAAGTTTGGGTCATGGCATCTTCTTTGCCTTGGGAGGCTATAGCTTTGCCATGCATCTCAAGTTGCAAATTCCGGAGGGACAACTCCCGGACTTTTTCACGCTTTATGGCGTCGATCAACTGCCCTTCTTTTGGTATCCCTATTATTCATTTCCCTTAACCCTAATCCTGCTGGTTTTAGTCCCAGCCCTAGTCGCAGGAATTTTGGGCTATTTGGTGTTTCGCAACCGCATTAAAGGGGTTTATTTTTCGATTTTGACCCAAGCGGCGTTGATCGTCTTCTTCAACTTTTTCAATGGGCAACAGAAACTGATCAATGGCACCAATGGTTTAAAAACCGATACGGCGGAATTATTTGGTCAGGTGGTCAGTTCGCCCCGGATGCAATGGCAGTTTTATCAAATTACGGTGGTGGCCGTGATTGTAGTTTATTTGCTCTGCCGTTGGCTCACCAGTGGACGCTTTGGGCGGCTATTGGTAGCAATTCGGGATGATGAAAATCGCGTCCGCTTTTCTGGCTATAACCCCACCTGGTTTAAGTTAGTGGTGTTCTCGGTGTCGGGGGGGATTGCTGGGGTGGCAGGTGCGCTCTATACCGTGCAATCGGGCATTATTACCCCTGCCTTTATGCAGGTTCCCTTCTCGATTGAGATGGTGATTTGGGTCGCGGTGGGGGGTAGGGGCACCCTAGTGGGGCCAATTATTGGAGCGGTGTTGGTGCGTTTTGCCCAAACCTTGCTCAGTGAAAGATTTCCGGAGTTTTGGCTCTTTTTCCAAGGGGCTTTATTCTTGCTAGTCGTTACCGCTTTGCCCAAAGGTTTGATGGGTTTAGGTGAGTTGCCTTGGCTGCAAGGCTTGTTCTCGCGTCCGAGTCTTGATCGAGCAGTGAGTTATCCCCGTTTGGCGGTTGATCCGGATATCCAACAGGAGCGTGAACGGTTAGGCGACACCTCCTCTGAACTTTAGCTTTCTGAATTCTGAACGCGATCGCCATGCAAAATCACATCCTCGAAATCGATAATCTCACCGTTAGCTTTGACGGCTTCAAGGCCCTCAATAACCTCAACTTCACCATGAATACTGGAGAGTTGCGGGTGATTATTGGCCCCAATGGTGCGGGCAAAACCACATTCCTTGATGTGATCACGGGTAAGGTTCAGCCCACTGAGGGAACCGTCCGCTTCAAAGGTCGGAATCTACGCAATATCTCAGAGCATCATATTTCTCGCCTCGGGATTGGGCGCAAGTTCCAGACCCCGCGAGTCTACCTCAATCTCAGCGTTCGGGACAATTTGGATTTAGCCTGGGTACGCCGCAAGAATGTGTTTGCGACGCTGTTGACCTCGCCGAAAAAAGGCGATCGCCGCACCGTTACAGGCTTATTGGAAACAGTGGGTCTGACTGCCAAGGCTGACCTCAAAGCGGCCCTGCTCTCCCACGGCGAAAAGCAACGCTTGGAAATTGGCATGTTGGTAGCTCAATCACCTGAGCTATTGCTGGTGGATGAACCTGTAGCGGGTCTAACGGACGAAGAAACGGAAAATGTGGGCAATCTGTTGCTCTCCCTGGCTGAGCATCACTCAATTATTGTGATTGAGCACGATATGGAATTTGTGCGTCAGATTGCCCGCCAGGTGACGGTGTTGCACCAGGGGTCAGTGCTCTGTGAAGGCAGTATGAATCAGGTACAAAATGATCCTCGCGTGATTGAGGTTTATCTCGGCAAAGCCCCCAGCGTTAGTGCGGAGCAACTGTTGATTTTGCGCATTGCGGCGGCGATGGCCTGGGCGGATGGCAACTTTGCCCCCGAGCAGATGCAGGTGATTCTCACCCGGTTGAGCAAGCAGTTTGCCAGTGACCCAGAGCAACAGGCAGAACTCAAAACAGAACTGCAAAATTATCTCTCCCAAGAAATTGCTTTAGAGGCGTTAATTCCAGAGTTAAGCAGTGAGAGCGATCGCCTCCAGGTGCTCAAGCTCAGCTACGAAATTATTCGCTCGAATACAATTAATGAGTATGAGAATCGGGTCTATCAAAAGCTGTTGAGTCTGTTAGATTTGCCCGAGCATCAGGTGAAGTCGATCGAGGCGGAAATTGAGGCGGGCTTTAGCAGCTTGTCGTTGGATGATTATTTGCAGCAGTGATGATTCGGTCATGCAATTTCGCCTCTTCTTTACTGACTATCGCCACTATGGGCATTCTATCCTCAGAAGCCATGCCCACTCCCGTAACAGATAGTCTAGAGAGAGTAGAATCTCAATTATCCCCACAACTTTGTTGGCTTGCTCGATCAAAACAACACCACACTGAAATTCTATGTTTGTGATGATCTTTCGGCTGATTTGGATATTCCAATCGTTGAACGGCAAGGTTCATTGACCCAACGCATGACTAACGAAAGGATCAGGGAAGTTGTACAAGCGTTAACCACTGAAATTGTAATTGAGGCGATCGCTGATCTTACATTTCTTGCCTGGAGATAATGTTCCCTGAAAACGATAACTGTTTGGGATCGTACTTGTGCTCACGAAGTCTACTGAACTATCAATCAAGTTTTTCAGGAAAATTTAAGCTAAATGAGCCAATTGCCTGGGAATAAATCACACGCAAGATGATTTCCTCTCGCTAGGATGTTACAAGATGCATGCTCTTGATGCATCTCTGACTGGATAGAGAGAGAATTTATGTTCAAAGTTGTGGTTGGCCATAGCAATGATATTGATACAGAAGACGCGATCGCAGAAGTCTTAGCTCAATGCCAACAGGTGCTAGAATGCCACATGCCCCAAGCGGGCCTACTACTGAGTGCCATTGATTATGACCATAGGCTGGTGTTGAAAACCATTCAGGCGACCTTCCCTGATATTGAACTGATTGGTGGCACAACCGATGGTGAAATCTCATCAGTGTTAGGGTTTGAGGAAGATTCCCTCACCTTAGTTTTGTTTTGCTGCGATCGCATCACGATTCGAGCGGGGGTGGGGACAGCGGCATCCCAAGATATTGAAGCAGCCGTTGCTACAGCGATCACTCAAGCCACTAACTATCAACTAGAACCCATTCGTCTATGCATCACCTTACCGGAGAGCTTAACGCTTAGTGGGGTGACGATTCTAAATACATTACAAGCGGCGCTGGGGCCTAAGATCCCGATTGTAGGGGGACTCACCTCAACCCAGCGCTATTCCAACCAAACCTATCAGTTCTACGGCACAGAAGTTTATCAAGATGCTGTACCCGTTCTAACGTTTGCGGGGCCAGTGGCCGTCGCCCACGGGGTTGCCAGTGGTTGGCAACCCATCGGCAAAGCTGGCGTGGTAACCACGGTCAAGGACAACATTATTTATGAAATTGATCACCAACCGGCCTTGGACTTCTATCGCTACTATCTAGGCGATCGCCCTCCCTCTGCTGAATATCCCTTGGCAGTTTTTGAGTCACCGGACGAGGGGTATTACATGCGGGCACCTAGCGGTCAATACGATCCTGTAACGGGTTCTGTCACGTTGTTTGGGGATGTGCCCCCGAATGCGGTGGTGCAGCTCACCCAGACGACCCACGATGACATTCTGCAAGCCTCGCAAGCATCTATGCAGCAAGCGCTGGCCCAGTATCCTGGCACACCGGATGCGGCCTTATTCTTTTCCTGTTTTGCGCGACGTCAAATCCTCGGTAAACGCACCGTCCAAGAATATCAACTGGCCCAAAACTGTTTACCAGACCCAATTCCGAGCTGTGGGTTCTACACCAATGGTGAAATTGCGCCGAATCACCCCCAAGGCATCAGCCGTTTTCATAATGAGACGTTTGTGACCCTCTTGTTGGGCGAGGAGGATGGGAGTTATGACGCAGGCTGAACTCGAAGCACAAGTCCGTCAACTCGAAAAAGCCAATCGATTACTACAGCGCCAACTGAAACGCTGTGAACGCGCCTGTGATGAACTGGAAGACACGAACCAGAAAAAGGAAGCCCTGCTGCGCAAAGTCATTCAAGATTTACAGCAGTCCCAAGCCTCACTCGAGCAAACTCAAACCCAACTGGTTCAAACCGAAAAAATGTCCAGTTTGGGTCAATTGGTTGCGGGGGTTGCCCATGAAATTAATAATCCCATGGCCTTTATTTGGGGCAATCTCCAACATGCCGAAGACTATGCTCAAGAGCTGACCCAGACCTTACGGCAATACCAAGCTGCCTTACCTGAGACCCCATCAAGCCTAACGGACTATCTAGAGGACATTGATTTAGAGTTTCTACTTACGGATTTTGTCAATGTACTCCAGTCCATGCGCAGTGGAGCCGATCGCATTCGTATCATTGTGCAATCCTTGCGCAATTTTTCGCGGTTAGATGAATCGCCGCAAAAAGCAGTGGATATTCATGAGGGCATTGACAATACCCTGATGATTTTACAGCATCGCCTCAAGGCAAACGACCAACGTCCAGCGATCGAGGTAATTAAAACCTATGGTCAGCTACCCTTTATTACCTGTTATCCCGGTCAGCTCAATCAGGTGTTTATGAATCTGCTGGTGAATGCGATTGATGCCTGTGAAGTGACCAACAAGAACCGTTCGTTTGCCGAAATCACGGCCAACCCTAATCAGATCCAGATTCAGACACAGCATCTGGGAGAGGCAGGTGTCCAGATCGCGATCGCAGACAATGGCCCAGGTATTCCGCCAGCGGCGCGATCGCGTCTATTTGACCCTTTTTTTACCACCAAACCCATTGGTCAAGGAACGGGTCTAGGCTTAGCAATCAGCTACCAAATCATCACGGAGCATCATCAGGGTCGTCTGGATTTCCATTCCGAGCTGGGTCAGGGGACAACGTTTGCAATTGAGTTACCTCCGATGGAACTGACCGAATCCTAACAACATATTTCAGCTAACTCATAACGCTTCTTTGATTTGTGCTAACTGCTCAGAGGTCAATCCAGTCATTGCTAAAATCTGGGCATCTGCCATGCCTGCTGTCACCATCGACATTGCAACCTCAGTCATTGCTTCTTCTCGACCCTCAGCTCGACCCTCAACTCGACCCTCGACCCGACCTTGCTGCTTGCCAATATCGATACCCAGTTCAATACCTTCCCCCCGAGCTGTATCCATTGTATTTTGCAAATCTCGGTAGTATTTCAAGCTCTTTTCATAAGAACGCACCTGCTCCGGATTGAACTTGGCAATCTCGGCTACTTCAAACGCCTTGGTGAAGATTTGCTCCCGCAACACCTCCGGAATTTCCTGAATCTGGGTTAGGTTCCGCAACAGATACAGCCACTTATCAAATCGAGTGGTGAGTTGTTCAACTGTTTTGCTGAACTTGGGCATCTCCAGGTAAACAAACGTCAGCTTGTCATAGAACACCTTGCACGTCTCGGTGTCTGTGAGCTTGACGTCGTAGCGATATTTCTCGGGTTTGTCCTTATCCTCGTCAAAGACAAAATCCAAAATCGCAATGGCATAAATGGGTTCTAATTTGTAATCCCACTCCCCTCGCTTGGCCTGATCTCGAATTGGAAATGTCGAATAAAAGACGGTTCGATCTTTGAAATAGTTCTGCTTAGCTTTCTGTAACTCCACGATGAACTTTTCGCCCCGCTCACTTTCACAGTAGAGGTCAAAAATCACCTTGCGATCGAGGGCAGTATCACCCAATTGCTCATTTTTGATGTAGCTGATCGATTTAATTTTTCCCTGCTCATCCTTGAGGAGCTCATTGAGAAAATCTAGAAGCAGATCTTTGTTCGGCTCCTCCCCAAAAAGCTTCTTGAAACCGTAGTCGGTGAAGGGATTGATGTATTTTTCAGTGAAGTGGTACATCATCTTTGTGGGCGGCTGGGCTATTGGGTCAAGTAAAATACTCTTGTTCTAAGATAGCGCTTATACTGTGCTGTCGGGCAGAATCATTGCTCTCCACCACATAAACTCAATTAATGTTCTTAACAACACAACTACTGATCTGCTTTGCGCCGTAGGTCAATTTTTTTGCGTTTTCAGTCAAACTCTTGGGGCCGAGTGGATGTTAAATATTAAGGCATCTTGCTGACTGCAATCGACTTGCCAAAAGTCACGCTACTATCCAAATGATAAAATTCGCGGGCGCTATCGAGGGATATGGAACCCGAAAACTCCTCTAACCCAGAACCAACATCCCCTGAATCAAAATTCACTCCCCCCTCTGAACCTGAACCGTCCTTGCCTCCCGTGGTGGCTCGTCCGAAGCGGCCCATTTGGCCCGCCTTAATTTTAGGGATGGTTGTGGTTGTGGGTTTTGTGAGCTGGCGAGCTTGGCGGGTTGCCACTGTGATGCAACAGGCTGAGACTGAAGAGCGAGAACCTGCTCGCTTACCGGTTCAGGTGGTCGAAGCCAAAACCGCCCCGATTCAAGGCTGGATCACCAGCGATGGTCAAGTAGAAGCCACCCGCGGGAAACATCTGACCTTTGAAGCCAATGGTGAAATCACCTACTTGATGCGGATTGGCGGGCGCTTTCTCCGCGAAGGAGATACTGTCCGAGCTGGGCAGGTTCTCGCAACCATCGACGATCGCACCTACCGCTCTGATATTCGCTCCACCCAAGCCAATCTCGTCGTCGCCCGACGGGCACGCGATCAGGCTAACTCCAGGTTGGTGCAGGCCCGGTCAGAATTACAGATTGCCGAAAGCGACTTCAAAGCTGCCAAAGCCAACCTAGATCTCGCAAAATCCGAACTCAAGCGTTATGAAACGCTCTTTGGGGAAAATGGTGAAGCTTGGGTCGTAACCGCAAGTGATGTGGATGTGCGTCGCAATGATGTTGCCCAAGCCCAAGCCTCTTTTGAATCCGCCCAAGCTGCGGTCGAGTCTGCCCAGCAAGGGGTACGAGTCGCCCAGGATGATGTGGCAACCCAGAACGCAGAAATTGTCTCCGCGTCGTCTAACGTCGTCAATGCTCGCATTGCCCGCGAAGACACCCAGTTAATCTCTCCAATTAATGGCGTGGTTTCGTTTTTGAATATCCGCGAAGGGGACTATTGGACAACCCAGCGGATTCAGGCCAGTGGTGATTATCAGAGCATTGTAGAATCGGTGCCGATTATTGTGGTTGACCCCAATGATCTCGAAGTCACTGTGGAGTTACCCGCCTTCCAAGGCTCCCGAATCAAGCGGGGTCAGCGGGCTTATGTTGTCCCCGATGAGCGGATGAGCCAAGCGACAGTTACAGGATTGACCAATCAAATGCTGGTTGAACTCTCCACTGCTAAGGGCAACGTCTTTGCAGTGAACCCCGCCGTTACGCCAGGGGGTCGCGCCACCGAAGTGCGGGTTGATGTGGCCACAGGTGTGGCGAATTTACGGGTGGGGGCGAAAGTTTCCGTTTGGATTGAATCCGAGAACACCCCAGCAACAACTGTGTTGCCCTTTGGCTCGTTTATTTTCCGCGATCGCGTTCCCTATGTTTTTGTGGTTAACCCCCGTACCAATCGGGTTGAACGACGGGCTGTTGAGACCGGGATTGAAGGCCTGCAATCGGTGGAAGTGCTCTCCGGTCTAAATCCAGGTGAGCTTGTGGTCACGGAAGGCCGGAACCGTCTGGTGAATGGGGCGGCAGTGGAAATTGTCGAAGGCAACCCTTGATGCCAACCAATCGTTTATGGCAGGGTTGCGCCATCCCCAACAATGAAAATTGATTCAAGCTATGCCCATTGTCTCTAGACCCCAGATCCCCCCTTCCCCCCTGACTAAGGAGGGTGACGCCGCAAGCGGCTGGGATAAAGTCTCAGCTCAGGTTCAAGAACTTAAAAACCCCCTTATCAAGGGGGTCGGCGTAGCCGGGGGGATCTCGCAGGCTTTGCTTGCTCGGTGTAAATGTGTGAATCCTGTCTATAAACTCCTATGACGCAACATTCTCAGCCGGAATCGGAACCCCCTCACTCGCCAACGCAGACAAATCCGCTGGCCGCATTCTTTTTTACCCAACAGATTTTTGGGATTCTGCTCACCTTCCTGGTGGTGATGGGGGGTTTTATGGGTTATCTCTCAATGGTCAAGGAGGCTGACCCGGATATCAAAATTGCCCAGGCGGTGATCACCACGGAATGGCCAGGCACGGATGCGGAAACGATTGAGAATCGGGTCACGAATGAGATTGAAGATGAGATTAAATCGGTTCAGGGACTTAAAAGTGTTAAGAGTGCCACGTTTAATTCCTTCTCTTTGATCAATGTGGAATTTCGAGCCGAAGCCCCTGTCTCAGAGTCGATTCAACTGCTGCGAGGCAAACTGGATGATGCCGAACCCGAGCTGCCCTCGGAATCAGAAGGGCGACGACAGCCTGAGTTTGAGCAAGTCTCTGCCCAGGATCAACCGGTTTTGACAGTGGCCTTGGGTGGTGCAGGTTTGGATGTGGCCACCCTCAGTCGTGCCGCCTTGGATCTCCAAGATCTCTTGGAATCGGTGAAAAATGTCCGTGAAGTCAATCTGGCGGGGGAACGGGAAGAGGTTATTCATGTGCAAATGATTCCCAATCGTTTGCGAACTTTAGGAATTTCTGCCACAGCAGTTCAGAGCGCTATTCAAACGGGGAACTCCGATAGTTCTTGGGATTTGGTTCGAGATGACGCGATCGGGGCGCAAGTCCGTCTCTATGGTCGTTTTCGTACCCTAGAAGATTTACGCCAGCTCCCGGTGGCGCGTTTAAACGAGAACCGGGTGGTGCGCCTCGAAGAAGTGGCGGATGTGCGGCGGGATTTGGAACGGGAAGAAAGCCGTGCTGAGCTGAGTTGGGAGGGCGAAGACTTCCAGCCCACAATCAACCTTGATATTGTCAAAGTGGCGGGTACAGACTCAATCCAAGTGGTGGACGATACCCTCGCCGCTCTGGAGGCTGCCACCCAAGACCCGGAACTTTGGCCCTTTGGTATGGAATACCGTGTTCTGAGTACCGATGCTGAAACGATTCAGGATGATCTGTTTAACTTGGGCAGTAATGTGGTGCAGGCTTCCCTCGGGGTCTTTGCCGTCCTCTTTTTTGCCCTGACCTGGCGTGAAGCGATTCTTGCAGGTTTAGCGATCCCCGTAACGTTTCTGGCGGCCATTTTTGCCTTGTGGCTGGGCGGTCAGACCCTGAACACAATGGTGCTGGTAGGGATGATTCTATCCTTGGGGCTGTTGGTGGATGTGTTTATTCTGATGCTGGAGGGGTTACATGAAGGCATCTTTGGTGAGGGATTGAGCTTCCCGGAAGCAGCCTTGGAGACGGTCAAAACTTATGCTGCACCCGCTTTTACAGGTCAGCTCACCACCATCTTCGCGATGGCCCCCTTGATGGCGATCTCAGGCACAATGGGTAAGTTTATTCGGCTAATTCCCATTAGCGCGATCACCTGTCTGTTGATCAGTTATGGTTTGGCGTTGCTGGTGGTGGTTCCTCTCTCTAAATTTCTGCTCGATGGTGCCAATCAAGGGGGGAGTGAACCTACGTTTATCGATCGCCTCACCAAACAAGTGTCAGAGGGGTTTACGGCTTGGAGCTTAAACAATACAGTACGCAGCCGGGGTGTTGCCCGGTTTTGGACATTGGGCGCGATCGCAGCCTTTGTCTGTGCTGCCCTCCTCTTTGGCTCCCTGCCCGCGAATCTCTTCCCCAATGATGATGGCCTCAAGCTTAGTGTCAATGTGGAGTTGCCCCCTTCAGCAACCCTGAGCCGCTCCCAGGAGGTTGCGAATATTTTAGGAGAATATCTCCGCACCTATAGCGACGATCGCGGTGAGCGTGTTCTGGAGAGTGTGACGAAATTTGCGGGGTCACGCAGTAGCTTGGTGAGTTCTGGGGAACTCAAACCGGGCAATGCTGATTATTTTGTGGGTCTCTCGGCGATCTTCCGGCCCCGCTCCGAACGACGAGATGACTCCTTTAACTATGCCCGGGAGATCCGCCAAGACCTCGATACCCTGCTGCGGCAATATCCGGGGGCAACTCTGGCAGTACAATATGCTCGCTCGGGGGGCTCGGAAGACCCAATTCAAGTGGAACTTCGTGGCCCAGATATGGCTACCCTCCGCGATATTTCCACCCAAGTCCAAGCGGAACTGCGAGCTATTCCCGGCACAATGGATGTGCGGGATGATCTGGGCAACCTCCGCAGCGATTACAAGATGGTGCCGCGCCGCGAAGCCCTTGACTTCTATGGTATGGATCAAAATGACATCGCTGATCAAGGTCGGTTATTGATGATTGACAATCGGATTGGCGATTTCCCGGTGGGCAGTGGCGAAGATGATTTGGAAATTCATCTCAGTACCGCCTGGCCATCCCTGGATGGTGCGGTGGGCGGGCCCTCTCGACAGGATGAATTTGCCACGATTGAATTTATTGCGCCCGATGGCCAAACGGTTCCCGCTGACGCGATTCTTGAACCCGTTCAGGGCGCAGTGCCCCTCTCAATTACCCATCGAGACTCTCAGCGGACGGTGACCATCTTCGCCAAAAACATGCCCGGTATTGGGGTGTACGACAGTCAGATTTTGGCTGAACTGACGCCCAAATTGGATGAACTCCAGAAGAGTTGGCCTGCGGGCTATAGCTATCGTTTTGGCGGCGATGCGGAAACCCAGGGAGAAACGTTTGCTTCAGCTGCGCAAATGCTGGTGGTGGCGATCTTTCTCGTCTTTTCTGTGCTGGTGTTGCAGTTTGGCTCCTATACCCAACCGATTATCATTATGCTGACAATTCCGTTTGGCATGATCGGCACTTTCTTTGGTTTCTTTTTGGGTGGTCTGCCCTTCTCATTCCCAGCCATGATTGGCATTATTTCCTTGATTGGGATTGTGGTGAATGATGCGATCGTGATGGTGGAGACGATGAATAGTTATTATCGCGGTGGGATGCCTGTGCGGGAGGCAGCGGCGCGGGGCGTGAGCGATCGCATCCGTCCGATCCTCACCACCACGATCACTACGGTGGTGGGTTTGGTTCCCCTGGCCTTGAGTGATGCGATTTGGTTTCCACTTTGTATGGCGATCGTGTTTGGTTTGATGTCTGCAACGATCATTGCCCTGTTTGTGATTCCGGGGCTATACCTGCAATTTACGCCCGATCGGCGCTAGGCTGCGATCGCCTTGTCTACCCAGCCCCCCCACTACACGCAACTGTTAGTTGTAATGGTTGCACGGCTACTCGCCAGTCCGCTGTTGCTGGGCGGGCCAGGGGATATTGTGGCGTCTTTTTTCTTTTTCTCGATCATCTTTTTGATTGTCCAGTCCTATCGGCTGAAGCGATCGCTGTTTATCTTGTTTGTGGCGATCGCTGCCCTAACGTTTGCGCTGGATACCGCCCTAACAATGACGTGGATTTCGATTGATGCAATTACGCCCACGCTGCTCACAATTTCACTGATCTATGCGCTGTTTTTTGGCTCGGCTACCTTGCTGATTTTGCGGGGCATTGTCCGCACTTCACGGGTGACGATGGATACGGTACGGGGGGGGATTTGTGTTTATCTATTGCTGGGCTATTTTTGGGCGGTGCTGTATATCATTGTTGAAACCCTTGACCCCCAAGCGTTTTCTAGCCCTTTGTTGGTGGATAACACCTCCACCCAAATGATTTATTACAGTTTTGTCACGTTGACCACGTTGGGGTTTGGGGATATTGTTCCGGTGAGTCCGATGGCTTCGACGTTAACGATTTTGGAGGCGTTGTTGGGGCAGCTTTATCCGACGATTTTTATGGGGGTGTTGGTGGGGGTTTATGTGGCCAGTCGCGATCGGTCTGGGGGGTAGTTTTTTTGCACGATTGAGACGGGGATGATTATAACCCACAAGACTATACTGAAATCAGTACTACATTCCATTGTTAATAATGTGAACGGAAGCCAATAAGCCATGAAAAACTTTACTGCGATCGTCGAACGAGATCTGGAAACTCAACTTTATGTGGGGTATGTGCCGGGATTTCCGGGGGCACATTCCCAAGGGGAAACGCTGGATGAGCTACAAGAAAATCTGCATGAGGTTATCGAGATGCTTTTAGAAGATGAAACGGTTCACTTCAAGACAGAGTTCGTGGGCACACAACAAATTTTAGTTCCGTAAGTTATTGGTCAGGATTGATCAAGGCTTGGAAGCGGGGATCGTGGCGGATGGGGTCGAAGTCAGGGTCTTTGGCAGCGCGATCGCGGTAGCTGGGGTCAATTTCAATGGCACGTTTGAGAGGTAAAAGCACGGGATCAGCTTTCCCTTGGAGACTGTATGTGCTTGCGAGTGCATACCAGTGTTCTTGAATATAAATATTAACTTCAAGTGCTTTTTGATAGCTAACTTGCGCTTCCTTATTTTGCCCCAGATCTTCTAAAGCTACACCCCGGTTATACCAGCCAAAACAACTATTTGGATTTAGCTCTAAGACACGATTATAACTATCTAAGGATTCTTTTGATTTTCCTAGGCTACGGAGCACAAACCCGTGAGCATTACAATTATGCTCATCATCAGGATTAATCTCTATAGCTTTTTCAAAATCCCTTAATGATTCTTCTCTATGGCCAAGCAAGTAAAATATGACACCCTTTGAATACCAATGACTATCATTATCTGGCTCTAACTTAATAGCTTGTTCGTAGCTTATCAGAGCTTCTGTATATCGTCGCTGGGCTTTCAGAGTGTCCGCTAGATTTCGATAATCAACAGATCGTTCTTCAATCGCTAAAGCTTTACGGTAAGCTGCTTCTGCTTCTTTATAGTATTTTGAATCTTGGAGAGCGAGACCACGCCAACTCCAGGCAAACCGATAGTTAGGGTCGATTTCTAGGGCTTTGTCATAGCTGGCTATCGCCTCATCGTAGCGCTTTTGGCTTCGGAGGACATCACCTAAATTTTTGTAGTCGAATGCTCGTGCTTCAATCGCTAATGCTCGGCGGTAAGACGCCTCAGCTTCTTCATAGCGTTTTAAATCTGTGAGAACGAGACCACGACTACTCCAGGCAAATAGATAGTTAGGTTTGATTTCTATGGCTTTGTCATAGCTAGCTATCGCCTCGTCATATCGTCCTAAACTGTGGAGTGTATCTCCTCGACTGTCCCACGCATGGACATTGTCAGGTCTGATTTCTATGGCTTTTTCGTAACTGATGATTGCTTCTTCCTCTCTTCCCAATTCAAGAAGTGTATCTCCTCGAAGACTCCAAGCTTCGTGATAGTCAGGTTTGATTTCTAGAGCTTTATCGTAGCTGGCTAGTGCCTCCTCCTCTCTTCCCAGTATGGAAAGAGCAGCAGCTTGGTTACGGTAAGCCCGTTCACAACCTGATTGTATCTCAATAGCTTTTGCAAAACACGAAAGTGAAAGCGAATATTCTTTCCCACTCGCCCAAAGTAATCCCTGATCAACCAATAATTCAGCTTTTCTGAATGAGTCAAGCTCTTGATTTTTGATGATTTCGTGTAGCTCGGCTATCTTATCTAGCCGCTCACTAATTGATAATTTTTTATATATTAGAAACGTTTTGCTCTTAGCCCAATCAAGTGCTTTTTCATATTCGAAATGATCCATCGATACCACAAACGTTCCAACTCTCCAATCATAAAAATCTGGGCAGCGCAAAATCAAATATCGCACTACAAACGGTGGTACTACAAACACAACTGGCCGCAACAACTGCTCATACCAGCATTCCCGTAGCTGATTGAGATGATGCAAAATCTTGGGTACATCTCGTGGATCATAATTATGTAACGCTGCATCATCCCAACCCAACGATCGCTTCGTATCCTCATAGCCCAACAGCGCCTGATCCAAACCTTGCACCACCAAAACATCAAAACTATCTTGGCTTAATAATTCCATTGCCTCCGGATAAACTGATACTGAATCTCGCTCTAGCTCCAATATCGAAACCTGCCCAAACCGAGACTGTAACCGCTCAACTACCGAATCCTCTTGACCCCGAGAACATTGCACAAAAAAGCAGCCCGCCCCCTCATTGTTGGCGATCGCCCTCACCAACTGCCCAAAAACCTCCGCCTCCGTTTCCGGCGCTAACTCCGCCTCATCCCAATCCAAAAACTCATTCGCTTTCATAAGCCCCCCACTTCTCCCGGAATAACTTCGTACCCCGAATCAAGGGATGGACATCATACCAGGTCACGATCTCGGCATCCTCATCAAAAAAGCGATATTCCAAAATACAGCGCCGCGCCAACAAACTGTGATACTTGCCGTCCACATCATTCAGCTTGCGCTTCGTTTTGTGAACCTCCAGTAATAGCGGCCATTCATTCTCACTGAGCGCGGCTAAATAGGCCGGTCGAAACTTGGCGATCGCTCGCTTCACCTGCTTGGCGGTAATCGGTAACTGGGGGGTCAAATTCACCGCATCGCGGGCCATATGCATCAAATCTCGTAAATGCCCACCGCAGCTAAAACAGAGCAAATTTAACACCGCATCCGACTCAAACACCTCTGGTACTAGCGGACGATCGCAGACTTGCTCCACCCGCCGCGCGATCGCCACCCGCAACTGCTCCATGCCCTCCTCAACCGGGTCGCCACTCTCCCGCTCCTGCATCATCACCATCGGCAAAATCTGGGGCTTGCCATAGATATCCTGCAAATCACTGGCAGATTTCGAATACAGCAGCGCGATCGGCACTGTGTAGACCACATGACAGTCCAAGGACTTCATCAGCTCCGAACGGTTGATAAAAATTTCTTCTAAATTTGTCGGCTTGCCCTCCGTTTGAATCAGGGCAATCCGGTCGAGGTTATCTGCAATCACCACCACCCGTTTGCCACTATCCTGTTTGGCGCTGCGGATAAATGCGTTGAGCGCTTCCACTAACGATTCTGTATTCGCCTCCACCAGCTTGCGAATCTCCTCCCGTTTGGTCGGCTCCTTGCGCACTGTCGCTGTGATCTTGGCGAACATTGGGATGGCTGTGGTCAGGGTCAGCCCCTGTAGCTCCACTTCCGTTAGCGCCAGATCGCGCAACTGCTGCCAACGCTTGTGTAACCAGTCCTGTAAGGGTTTGTCATCCGCACGACCTGCTAACTTGTCCAACAATTGCCGGGTACAGGAGAGCAGAATATCTTGGTACTGCGTATCCTGAAAACTCAAATCCCCTGCATCATCCGTTGCCGCTGCGAAATATACCACCACACAGCCTTCATCTTCCAGGTGTTTAGCTAGCCGTCTCAGCTCTGTTGATTTACCGCTGCCCCGATGCCCGGAATACAGCCGATAGGTGTTGCTCTCATCGCTGAGAATATAACCCCCCAGCTCCGTCAAAATATCCTCATCTCCCCGCACCGCTTGAAAATCCACATAACGTGGATCGCCCGGTTTCAGTGGTGCGTCGGGTTTGAAGGAGTTGAATAAGGCTTTGAGCAGTTCGCGATCGGTCATCCTTAACGGTTCCAATTTGTTGACAGGAACATACACCCAGAGGTTGTAGCCTTATTCTAGATCTTCCAATTGAGCGCGATCGCCTGACTTCTGGTTTCCTGCTCAACCCAGACACCGAGTGAGGTTTATCAGTATCGCTGAAGGCATTGCGCGACACAGACAGCAAGCAACTATCACCAAGGCGATCATTACAGGCGCGATCGGCTTGTAACTCTCAAGAAGAGTTGGAAAATGTATCACGTGTTTTACTTCACCAACCACGCACCGTGGATAGTTGATGGAGGGAGTTGGGGCGGGATAGCATTGATAGTAATGGTTTTAATATTCTGCTTCGGGATAATCATAAACTGGTTACCCATTTCCAGCAGAATATATTCTTCATGTAGACTTTTTTAGAGGCGAGTTGTCATCGTTGCTGCTTCAGCTTTATCAGAGTCTCCCTCCCACTCAAAGATTTGGTCAGTGCCATCAATAATACTGAATGGTCATTTTGATTGTCTGACTCATGCCCCTGTCCTTGACGAAACGTTTAGGGGAGACATTACTATTTTTACTCTTGTCCAGTTATAGGCTATCCAATAGATTTAATGATTCTGTTGAGATCAATTCCTCTGCTGTAGATTAGCCTCCTCAACGCAGTCACAAATGGAATCCACGATCGCCATCTGGATCGCCACCAATATTTCTTCCACATTGCCTGTGACGGTGGGCACGACTCCGCGATCGCCGACCAAGTCCAACAATTTGAGAACCCGTGACGCATTGATCGAGAGCGGTTTAACCGGATAGTTCTGCAAAAATTCCAATGGCGTAATTTTGCCATCATCCAGAATTAACAACATAATTGCACTCCGCACCCCTTGCACATTACCCGCACAAGAACGGGTGCAAACTACTTGATTAATCTGTACTAAAGCGTATTCTCCTGGCAATGTCTGCAAAAAATCATAAAGCGCTAGCGGCTCTTCGATTTCAATTTCATTGGTCAACGCTTCGCGTAAATCTTCTGAATTAATCCCCGCAATACTAAAAGGGGAGTCAGCGATCGCATCTGTCTAGTTACACGTCCCCGAACTAACCGATCCTTCCGTCGTCACAAACGTGCCCGTATTCCCCGAATTTGTGCCCTCAATTAAGTTAGGATTTGTGGTTCCCGAAAAATCAACATTATTCTCAACATATTGATAGCTACTGCCGTTGCCATCAGCATCATTCGCTGTATTATTTTCCCAGTTCACACAGAGCGTCCCATTACTGCCCACTAACGCCCCCACATTACCCACGTTGTAATTGGTCAACCCTTGGGTTGTTAAGTCGGCAATGCCAATCCCTGTACCGCTAAACGTATTCAGTCGAATTGTGGCATCCACACGAGAACTCCCCGCAAATCGACTCGCCACAGCAAGCGCTGCCAAAGCATCAGATAAACCACTCAAAGAAGTGACAGTATTGGCATTAAACAAAAAGCTCGGGTTCACAGCAATACCCAGTTTGGCATCTTGGGTATTCGTAATGGTGTTGTTCTCGACCAGTAAGCTTAAACTCCCATTCCCAAGAGTGACAATGGCAATTCCAAAGCCACCACTACCCACATTAATTGTGGCAACGCCGGCAACCTCAGTTTTGGTTAGACCACTGGGGTTACTCGAACTCAGAATCGTTGCCCCACTATTGCTAATCGTATTGCCACTCACCGTCATCGTGAGGGATTGATCGCTTTCATGGAGCAACAGAATGCCATCACCCCCCGTGCTATCAATTGAATTTCCTGTGATGGTGCTATTGATAATGGTTGAATCGTAGGCTTCTAACTCAATCCCAGAGTTGTCGGTATTCGTAATGGTGTTACCCGTAATCGAGGCGGTGATTTGAGCGTTCCCTCTCGCTTCTAAATCAATGCCTTCTGCCACTGGAAAGCTGGTACCACCAGCAACACCAATGGTATCAATTTGATTATTCGAGATTGTGGCATTGATGATTGCTGATGTATTGGCATCCCCTCGAATGGCATCATCGCTGGCATTAGCAATGGTATTGCCACTAATGGTCAGGTTGAGGGTTCCGGCAGTGTTCGCAAAATAAACCCCCCGAGCGGCGGTATTCGTGATCTGATTATTTTCGATCAGCGCTGTGCCCGTGACATTAGACAGCACAACCGCATCACCGCTGGTGGTTGTAATTGCAAACCCATCCAATTCACCACCACCATCACTAAAACTCACGGTGCTAGTAACAGGAATATGAACCCCTGTGCCCGATCGCGGCAGCGTCACTGTCCCAGAAAGCGAACCCGTCGAGACGGCTAGGGTTTGGGTTGGGCCGCTAGAGAGCACTTTGGTCTTGGCGGGGATTGTGAAACCCGCTTGCGAAACTGTGGCATCCCCTTCGACATACACCACATCGTTCCCTGATGCACTGGTAGCTTGGGCAACACCGTTGGTAACGGTATCCAAGGGTGAACCTTCATCGCCGCTACCCGCGCTACTGCCATTATTCACATCCACATGGATAATGTTCCAGGCTGCACCGGTGTCGGGGTTAAGTGCTACCGTTTCCGCTTCAGTCGTAGTCGTGAATGTAGATTCCGTTTGCCGATTGATGGCAATATTCTTTTGGCGTTGAGTGGGTTTGCTCAACAGCGCCACGATCGCTTCCTCCGCCGCCGATCGCGCTCCACCGCCCCAACTTGCACCAATGGAAAACGTGATATTCGTGCCAAAGACGCGATCGCTCTCCAGGGCAACCCCAGCATTAAAGTTTTCGATTTGAGCTAAGAGGCGCGATCGAAACCCCACAAACGTATCCGTATTTGGCCCGCCGTAGAGATATGACCCTACAAATCCCTGAAGCTGACCCCCTGGCCAACGCGTAAGCGTAACCCCACCTTCGAGGTCTAGTCCAGCTAACGAGTTATCAGAGGTCACATCTTGCCGTACGGTGCTCTGGGGTGTTACTAGAAGTTGATCCCCTGAAAACCTTGCATTGGTGAAACTTTGGCTCACTGTAGTGGATGTATCACTGACCGTGGTGCTGCGATCGCCCACCGGCAGATAGCCATTTAACCGGGCTTCCCAGCTCGGATGGAGCGCCTCTAGCCCCAAACCCAACTGATGCGCTGTAAATGAGCCCACATCCTGGACGTCATAGCTGGCATAGCCTCCCAGGATAACGTCAGCGGCAAAGTTGCGATAGCCCACTGCCCAGTTCCCGCCCCAGCGACCACTGTGGGTATCAATCCGCGCTTGGGCTTCGGTATAAAACAGATCCCTAAAGCCATCCTGACCCAAGGGAATCCAACCATAAAACGTTCCAAAGGAACTCTCATAGCCTGCGCCTGGCCCAGTGGTGAATTGCACGCCAAAACGGGGATCAAGCCAAATACCAGGCTCGATGTTTTCAATGACCTGAGCTTGAGGGATGGGGAATACAGGGGGAGCGACTTCAACGGGTTGCGTAATTTTTTTGCCCTTGTGGAACGATTGCGCCACACTAGGGGCAGTGAACAACAGGGTTACGCCCCAGCCCAAACCGACTGCTACAGCTAAAGATGGTCTGAGTATCCAGCGTGTTGGGGCAGCAGGGAGCATCATCGGTTTTGGGGTAAGGTTAGTTCTTGCACGGGTTGTTAGAGACGAATGAGACCGACTCAACAAAAACCGGACTCTCTCCAAGCTAGTGAATTCTCTACCAGTTTGCCAACAACACGTTAATGAACACTGAAGCAGGATTACTGGTGCATGTGGTGTGGGGATTGGGTGGGGGGTTGAGCGGGCTACTGATTTATCTCTTGCTGACCCTGCGATTATCCAGCAGTTCCCCGCTAGACGCCTCAGAAGAGAGTCAAAATGACGAAGACGAGGACGTGTCTCGCCTACAATAGCCTATTGACGTTGATTTGGACATTGACGATAAACCTGCATGTTTCCCTTTTTTACCGTGGCGTTGCCTGCCCAGACTGTAATGGTTGCCCAAGCAGTGGAGGAATCTACATCTCCAGCAACAGAGGAATCCACGCCTCCAGCAGTACAAGAATTCGCACCCCCAGCGGCAGAAAAACCTGTACCTCGGGAGATTTTCCGTCCCCAAGAGGTGCGGCCCCTGCCTGAGCAGTTGGATGACGTGCCGGTTTTTAATAGCAACAGTCCAGAATTGGTCATTGAACCGGGGATCTTGCTCTCAACCTTCCCAACAGCAGGTATGGCAACACCAGAAGCGCATCTGGACTTCACGTTCAACGGTCGCTTTGATATTTTTGCCCATCATATTGCTAAGGCTGAAACCCCAGAAACAATTCAAACCGTTTACCTTGGAATTTTGGCCCACAACCCCAGCGATCGCACCGTGATGGTGGATTTTCTGGAAGGGGCAACGTATCTGAGTCAGCCTGATGCCCCCTTTGTGGAGTTACCCACTCATGTGCCCAATCCCTATCGGTTGGTTTATGCAGGGCCAGGTAGCCGCGTCACCGATGAAGTCCTACGGGATCATCTCCAAGCACGACTCCCCCTGCGCAAACTTATTCGGCCAGGCCAGTCGGAGATCCTCTTAAATGTGCCGATTTTGTTCCAAGGGTCACCCTCTACGGTGAATGGGCGATCGACTTATATTCGCTTGGAGAGTAATGGGGATTTACACTTGGCAAGCTTGGCCATGTTTGCGCCAACCAATGAACAAGGCTTTTATAAACCGCCCACCCTAGAAGAATGGGAAACCCTGCTCCAAACCGGGGGGTTGGCTGGCCCCCGTGATATTGCGGCTTCACCGCCGGATACCATAGGTTCCCCGTTTTATTACGGTCGGGTCAGTGGGGTCTCCCAAGGCTCACAATGGGAAGCCACCTTGACTGATCCCGGACAAGAGGTGCTGAATATCCCTCCCGTGCGTCGCCCCGTCTCCTATGGCTTAAGTCTGCTCGATCGCGGCACGTTGGGCACGGGGCAAATTCAGAGTGCGCCGATGGTGCGCCGCTATCCGGATACGGCCTATCGCGCCCACGGCAACTACGGCATCGAATATCGTCTGACCTTACCGCTGGTGAATAACACTCGCTTCTCCCGCACGGTAACGGTGGCAATGGAAACCCCGATTAAGGACGATCGCGCTGCTACGGCTGGAGGTCTACGGTTCTTTGAACCCACGCCCGATCGCGTCTTTTTCCGGGGCACGGTCGAAGTAGACTACACCGACGATCGCGGCGCATCCCAAACCGACTATTACCATTTGGTGCAATATCGGGGTCAGCAGGGAGACCCCCTAGTTACCCTCAACCTGCGGCCAGGCGAAAAGCGCACAGTGCGAGTGAATTTCCTCTATCCCCCTGATTCCACCCCGCCGCAGGTCATCACAGTGCAGACGATTCGTTAAGATCTCACTATCTCTATGTTTGCGGTTTCCCGTTCCCCATGATTGCCACAGCCCCCCGCCCCTCCCTATCTTTTCCTCCCGAAATCTTGTGGCGGTTGACAGTCACGCAATATCACCAAATGATCGCGGCGGGTATCTTCACCGATGATGATCGCGTGGAACTGTTGGATGGTGTGCTGACCTTAAAAATGCCCAAAAAACCCGCTCACCGTATTGCTACCAAGCTCCTGCGCAAAGCTCTGGAGGCTTTGATGCCAGAAGGCTGGTATGTGGATACCCAAGAACCCATTACCCTAGACACCAGTGAACCAGAACCTGATGTGGTGGTGGTGCGGGGCGATACCCGAGACTACCGCGATCGCCATCCGGGGCCAAGAGAGCTGGGGTTAGTGGTGGAAGTGGCTGATGCAACCCTAGAACGCGATCGCACCCTGAAACAACGGTTGTATGCCCAATCGGGTATTGCCTGCTATTGGGTGGTTAACCTGCCAGAGCGACAACTGGAAGTCTACACACAGCCCAAACGTGGTGAATTCGACACAGGCTATCAACAGGTTACGATCTTGACCGCTGAAGACAGCATACAATGCACGATTGAAGGGACTGCATGGGGCAACATACCGATTCAAGACATCTTGCCCTAGTACTCGACAGCGGAAGTAAGCCACCTATTCAAAATCCACCCGATATCTGTCATACAGACACTTTGAACTTTGAACTCTGCACTTTGAACTTCCGCCCTGCGGTACTAGGGGCTGTCGTCAGTTAGACTTCAAACTCTTGCCGTGACGGACTTACAGCCCCTTTCCTGCTTTTTGGGTTCGGGCGCTCTATCCCTTGACCCATAAGGTTTCTGGTGTTAACTGACGACGCGCTCTCATTCTAAACAATCGTTTTTAGAAAAACGGCCATATCCCGCAGTTGCTGGGTTCCCTGCTTAGTTTGACGAATCCCATTGGTGGTTTCGCGAGCCCCTTGGTTGATCGTGTTCATGGCTTCAACCACCTGAGCGATCGCGGTAGCTTGTTGCTTGATATTCAACGAGATCTGCTGATTGTTGAGCACAACATTGTTCAGGGTATTGGCCATATCGTTGAAGGTGGTGGCTGTGCTCTGGGTAATCACCACACTAGATTCCACTGTCTTTGTTCCTTCATCTGTCACCATTACGGTGGAATTGATTGCCGTTTGAATATCCGTAACCAAATCATTGATTTTCTGGGCAGATTGTTTACTTTGATCTGCGAGTTTCCGAATTTCGGCGGCCACCACTGAAAAGCCTTTCCCATGTTCCCCGGCCCGCACCGCCTCCACTGCCGCGTTAAGGGCTAGCATATTGGTTTGGTTGGCCAGATCGGACACCAGTTGGGAGATATTGCCAATTTGTCCGGTCTGCTCGCTTAAATGGAGGATTTGGGCTGCGATCGCCCCTACCTTGGTTTTGAGCATATTCATGCCGTCTAGGGCTTGATCCACAGCTTGCGTACCGCTGTCAGCAAGATTTAGCGCTTGCTGAGCTGCGTCTGAAGCCGCTTCTGCTTGTTGAGCAGACTGCCGCGACGAAGCTCCCAACTCATCCATCGTGGTGGTGGTTTCACTCACAGAAGCCGCTTGCTGGGTGATAGTGCGTTCCTGCTCTTCAACCGTAGCCGCAATTTGACTGGTGGAGGCGGCTAAAGTACTGGCGGTACTGTTGAGGCGGCGAGTAGTGGTTTGCACAATCCAGATCGCAATTAAGCCAGAAATCAGCACTGTCAAGACTGTGCTGCCCAGTGTTAGCCAAACTAACTGTTGGGTGGCTGCTTTTGCCTTGTCAGCGTCCTCTTTGAGCAAATCCTTTTCACGCTCTTTGAACGCTTTAAAGAGTTCGGCAAATTTTTCAGTTTGTGCCCGTCCATCTTGGACATCCCATTGGGCAATTGCTTCTTCTACTTTGCCTTGATTGACCAGATCAATCAGACTTTGATCCGTGACTTTGAGTTTGTTGATCGTGGTTTCAATCTCAGCCAACGTTTGCTTTTGCTGTTCGTCCACCAACAAGTCCTTGAGTTCTTGCAGTGTTACGTTAGCTCCATCAACCGCGTCGGTGTAGCTGTTGAGTGAAATCTGACTTTTCTTGAGCAAATAGCCCCGTGTTGCTCGGGAGATTGTCTGAATATCAAAACCCAAATCACCCATTAAGTCCGTTACCTTAGCCTCCTGCTCCACATTTGCCTCGGTTGAACGGACGGTTTCAATATTCCCCCAAATAACTACGCTGGACGCCACAGACAACACAATGGGCACGGCAAACCCGCCAATAATCCAATTCCGCAGGCGAAACCCTGATTCAGTGGTGAGAGAAGGGGTGGATTCAGAGAAGTTTTGCATTGGCTCAACAAAGGTAAACAGTAACGGTCAGGCTGGAATGGTGATAGCGGAATCGGAGTTATATCACATTGAAATCAACAACAAACCCCTCCTGTGCCAAAAGTCGGGGCAAGTTAAGGCGACTGACCATGGTGCCCTGATAATCAATCGCGCCCTCAATCATGTCACGGGCTGACCCCTGCACGGCTAAGGGCATGGATTGTTGCGTGGCTGGGTTATAACGATGAATATCCAGCACGACTGAAACGGCAATCCCCAGGCTAACCCCCTCAATGTTCACAATGACGGCTGGCCAGCGATCGCTTGATGGCAACGGTGGCAACGCTAAAAAAGCACTAATATCGACCAAGGTGATAATTTCACCCCGCAAATTAGTATTGCCCAAAATATGGGGTGGACAGGCAGGGATGGGAGTCAGGTGCTGGATTTCTGTAAATTCTCGAATCATTGCCACGGGCAAGCCAAACCATTCCGTTCCGAGTTTGACAATCGCTAAAGCCGTTTGTTGTCCTAGGGCGAGTTCATCTTGTTCAGCAGTTTGGGCAAGCTGTTGGGCGCGATTGCGGAAAATCTCCTGTTCTGCTGGTGTTGCGTGGGGACAAAACGGGGTTAAGCTTCTCAGCGACGTCTCTTCCTCCAGAGTTTGACGCACAGCAGCGATCGCCTCGGGATTGGGCTCGCGTAAGGTTTTAAGCGCAAGCTCAAGATTGGGGGACTGCTGTGGGGCTGCCAACATCGGGTCAGTTTCGAGCAAAACAACAATGTCTTGTTCTCGTTGAGCCAGACCGATTTGCAACGGTTCAGCGGTTTGATCGAAGGGAGTTGCATCCGCATCAGTACCTTGCGCTAGTAAGTGAGTCTGAATCTGCGCGGGGGCAAACTGCTCAATGCCATAAACATCTTGGACAATAATGCCAAAGCGCTGACCACGGGCTGCTAACAAAATAACGCGATCGCTAGTCTGATAGGGCGTTGGCGTCTGGCCTAAACGTAAATCTAGATCAATCACGGGCAAAATTACCCCCCGCACATTAATCACCCCCACTACATAGCGCGGCAGACCAGGCACAGGGGTAAACTCTGGCAGAAAGAACACTTCCACCACAGTCTGGCTTTCAACTCCATAGGTTGTGGTGCCGAGCCGAAACGTAAAGTAGGTCAAGTCTATCAAGAGTTCAAAATTCAGAGTTCAAGGTTCAGAGTTCGAGTAATTCTGATCTCTGATGAGTTACTCATTACTGGGTTAAACGCTCACGGAGTTGGGCAACAGTCATATTGAGGGGTGAAGCAAGTTGATGATCGGGAGGCAAGGAGGCTAAAAGCTTGAGCGCGATCGCATCCAGCTTTTGTACCCGCTGGGTTTGATTTTCCTGTTGGTAAATGGAGCGTAAAGCATAGTAAGCGGCAATTTCCGCAGGTTCAAGGTAAATAATTTTCTTGAGTAGACGTTTGGCTTCTTCAGTATGGTCAGTTTCAGTGGCGATATCTGCCCAGAGATAATAAATTGCAATGGAGAGGGGCTGAAGTTGTAAAGCGGCTTCACACCATTGTTGAGCCTGCTCATAATTACCGATATTGGCTTCAAGCTGGGCCTGGAGGTAATGGCCGTCAAAATTCTGGGGGTCTTGATTAAGGAGTTGCTGGAGATATTGGCGGGCAGCAGTATAGTCTTTTTGTTCTAGGGAAATTTGAGCAGCCTGGAGTAAGGCAGCAATGATTTCAAGAGTTGGAGGTTGAGGGGAAGAGGAGAGGGGACGGCGGTTAAATGGAGCAGGTGTGGAGGTACTGTGCTTGAACTGAAGCAATCGCACGGGGGGAGCGGCAGGTCTGAGCCAGTTAGGGAGCGGATGAAATGATGGGGGAATCGCCTCAGAGGGTGGCTGAGCACAGTCAGCAGGGGTTGAATTGCGCTGATAGACCAACGAAGCCGGAAAGAGCTGCGTGTTTAAACCCGGTAGGGATTGGTTATAGAGTTCCGCGTGGCCGGTGAGTAAATAGCCCCCTGGACGTAGGGCTTGACTCAAAGTGTACAGTGCCCGGGCGATCGCCTGCTGGGAAAAATAGATAAACACATTCCGACAAAGGATCAGATCCACGCCTCCGTTCGTCCAGAGTTCACCTGTGGCTAAGTTAAATAACTCAAACTGCACCCCATCCCGAATTTTGGGGTCTAGGAGATAGCCGCCTTGGAGATAGGACGTAAAGTAATGAGATCGCACCGTGGCATCTACCCCCCGCAATGACCAAGCCGGATACACTCCGGTTTTGGCCTGGGCTAAGACCGCTGGGTTAATATCTGTTCCCCAAATACGACAATCCCATTGAGCAATGTCCGGTAGCAATTGCGTGAGCAACATTGCCAGAGAATAGGGCTCAGCCCCCATCGAACAGCCGGCACTCCACAGTGATAAACGGCGCTGGGGGCGATTGCGCTCGATAAGTTCTGGTAGGAGGCGATCGCGCAAGAGGGCAAACTGTCCTTGATCCCGAAAAAAGTAACTCTCAATATTGGTCAGTTGCGTGGCAAGCACGCTCCATTCTTGCTCAGCTACGCGATCGTCTTGGCTCAACAGTCGGATGTAGCTGGAAGGGTCACGCAAGCTATGACTTTGCAGCCGTTGTGCCAATTTGTGGCGCAAGGTTGCGTAGTCCTTGGCTGGAATTTTCAACCCCAAGCGAGTTTCAATCAATTCAAGAAAGGGTGCGAGTGTAATCACGCTCCTCTCTGGTAAATTTGTCATCTGTGACTTTAGCCGTGCTCGGCCAGACTCAATCAGCAATTCCCAAAACCTAACCGCTACATCTATTGCAAGTCTAACGATTCTCTTTGGCTGGGGAGAATGGGTGGAGTGGAATCTTAATCATAAAAACAGTTCCTGACCCTGGCTGGGACTGACAGTCTAACTGACCCCTATGTTTATCCACTACGATTTGGTAACTAATGGAGAGGCCTAAACCTGTGCCCTTACCGACAGGCTTAGTGGTGAAAAACGGATCAAAAATATGAGCGGCTGTTTCTGGTGACATCCCTGGGCCATTATCTGCGATTTCGATCGAGACCCAGCATTGAGTGGTTGATGGTGCTGGAGTTGTCTCGTTAATGGAGGGTAATAGGGTTGTGGTGATCTGAATCTGGCGACGGCCAGTTTGGGTCTCCATGGCATCGATCGCATTGGCCAGAATATTCATAAACACTTGATTAAGCTGGCCGGCATAGCATTCAACCAAGGGGAGTTGTCCATAATGCTTCTGGACAACGATTGCTTCTCGTGAGCCTTGGGCTTTGAGGCGATTGTGCAAGATGAGCAACGTGCTATCTAAACCCTCATGAATATCAACGGGTTTCATTTCAGCTTGATCCAACCGGGAAAAATTGCGTAGCGAGAGAACAATTTGACGAATCCGTTCAGCCCCCACCTGCATCGAAGTCAGGGTTTTAGGTAAGTCTTCGACAATAAAGTCTAAATCCACTTCCTCAATCAGGGCTTGCAATTCAGCATCAGGTTGGGGAACACGAGTTTGGTAGAGTTTGAATAAACGCAGCAGATCCTTAACGTAGTCTTCGGTATAGCCCAAGTTCCCCGAAATGAAATTCACAGGATTATTAATTTCATGGGCAATCCCTGCCACCATTTGACCCAAACTCGACATCTTCTCTGTTTGCACCAGTTGCGATTGGGTTTGGCGTAGCTCTTGGAGTGCGCGTTCAAGATGCTGGGCTTGGGTTTGGGCGGCTAGGGCGGCAGCCTTAGTTTGGGCAAACAGCTCTGCTTGATCGATCGCCACTGCAAGCTGATTAACCACTGCCTGCAAGAGTTCCACCTCATCATCCCGCCAAGGCCGCACCGCTTGGGAATGGGTGCAAACAATGGCACCAATATGGGATGAGCGGGTCTCCAAGGGCAACAGCAGTAGCGCACTAACTCCCAAGTCTGCTAAGAGGGGCGCACCTGCCCCTGTTGCTTGGGTCGCATCAAGCCGGAGCATTTGCTGCTGACTCATCCGGGTCGCCAGGAACTGCTGTTGCGCTGGCGTCAAAACCGTTCCCAGCGACGGAATGGTTCGTTTGGCACGGGCTTCATGACTAACAATTAATGTCGGCGAGGCAGTCTGCTGAGGGTTCGCTTGTGGTTCTGACCAACTCCAGAGGTAACTACAGCAGTCAATCTCGAATAAAAGGCGAATTTCTTGAACAGCGGTCTCTAGGATAACGTTGAGATCCAGAGAGTTGCGCATCTGATTAGCCAACCGAAACAAGAGGTCAGTGGGTCGAGAGCGCAGGGCGTTTTGGGCTCGGCAGCGTTCAATATCGAGGGCGAGGTGATCGCTGAGTAAACCTAAGCCGTCTCGAAAGCAGGGGGCAAGCAATTCCTGGGTCCAGAGGGCAAGCACACCAATCAAGCGATCGTCGAGCACCAGCGGATACCCCATAAAAAACAAGCATTGCAATGATGCTTCGAGAGTACTCAAGTTGCAAAACAAATGTTGCGCATGGCTGCTCGACTGAATTAGCTGTAATGGCGTTTCTGAAGCAGGTTCTAACGGAAACAATTGATCAAAGATGGGGCGTCGGGTCATGCCGATCGTGCCGATCACGGAACCTGAGAGGGACAAGGTTCGTGATTGCAACATTGACCAATTGTGTACCTGGGTGTGGAGCAGGGGCGCAATCGTTAAGCCTTGGCGTTCTAAACGATTGTGTTGGGGGTTATAAAGCCAAATGGCCGCGATCGCACCATCGAGATCTTCAACAAGGACATCGGTTGTTTGCTGTAAGCATTCATTAATACGATGGCTGTGGGTGACAAATCGACTCACCCGGGTAATCACCGCGGCCATCCGCGCCCGGTCTAACACATCCATCTCCATTTGCTTCCGTTCTGAAACGTCCTGCAAACGGAGCACAATGCCCTCAGGATGGGGGTGCAGGTCGACATGGAGCCAGCAGTTGCCGAGGGGAGAAAACGCTTCAAAATGCATAGCCCGTTGCTGGCGCATGACCGTTTGGCATTCTTGCTCGAACACCGTGCCCAACCATTGAGAAACCTGTCGCCAAAAGTCTAGGGGGGGGCAGGTTGCTTCAGGTAATTTTAAAAATTTGCGAGCGGTTGAGTTGAGCGATCGCAACTGCCAGGCTCGATCAATCACAAAAACCGCATCGGCTGTACTACCAAGGATGTTTAGATCGATGGTGCTCAGGCGTTCCATGCAATACTCCTTTGCTTGTGAGCAAAATCAGCAATTAAAAATTTCGACGAGTCTAATTCACTTGTACGAACCCAAACCTAGCCCCAAGGGATGTCATTCGTTCGGCTTAAAAATATGGACAGATTAAAGTTGTATTCCTTTAGACCAATTGTCAGAAAAGACATGCTATCCCTTTTCTTAGCAGACTTCTGAGATTATCTAATGACGCACCTATCGTTAGTGAAGTTAACCTGAATCAATGCATGTGCTTTAGAATAAAATAAAGTTGGATATTGCAGTAATTGAGAAGGGTAAACGTGAGTAGTCGGAGAGAGAGATTGGAGTAGATATTAACCAATGGCATGATCACCGCGACCATAAAGATTTCGATTGACAATATCGTTCTGTCTCTCCCTTCTATTCTGCGTATAGTTCCCTACAGACCCCAACTTACAACACGTTTTTTTATTATTTCTTAAGATTCTCTGACATAACTAAACCACTAGACATGAAGATCAACAAACTTGTTCCCCGCTGATTGTTGAGATCAGCGAGGAACAATTTGGATGAGTTTGAAATCTAGAGGTTACAGTCCGTTCAATCTCCAAGTCTTGCTATGGGCTTATGGTTAGAAGCCATTGTGTAGAGTGGGAATTGCTCACCAGAAAAGGATTGCAGCGCTTCTCAAAGCTTCTGAGCGCAAGTATAAAATTGTTGAAGGTTGTGGAATTTAGACTTATTCAGCTTCAGCAGGAGTCGGCTCATCAGGATTTGCCCATTGCTGTTCTAGGGTTAGACGCTGTTCAGCCTTGTGTAAGAAGTAACCGCTCACCATTGCTGAGGCCAGAAGACGACCGAGTTGCTCACGGCTGGTGGTGATATTGACTTCAAACTGCTCATTGGGTAGATGACCAAGAGTCCCAACCACTTGTTGCTCCATCACTTGCAAAGCATCCGGACTGGGTTGTGAGAGGTGCAGGGTTTGCTCTGTACCCAAGGTCTGAAGATATTGGAGCAAGGGGTTTTGGTTTACCGCAGCATCGAGGCGATCGCCGAGGGTAGAAAAATTGTCGCTGTCCATAATTGAGGTCTTTTTTAGTCTGGGAGTGTTGTCTTTCAACTGTAACGGGCGAGAGTGGCGATCACGGGGGGTAAAACCGAACCCGAAACCGGGGGATTCACCCCCTTAGCCTTTGCATAAGTCTGCTTCACAGCCATGAGAACCAGACTTCATCTTGAAATGCTGGGGGAATCTGGTCAGGCTTAAACAAGCGCCATTCCAAACTCAGGCGATCGCAGCTCATCTCTGCATTAACTGCGGTACGGTGCAACGTGCCGCGATCGAACCACAATAGATCGCCGGGTGTCAGCACAGGTTGCCAAAAGTCCACAGCATCAAACAGATGGTGGATTGTTGCATTATCAAGCTTTGAATAATGCAACAGTTGCGTTTGGGGCACACGCACAAATTCCAGACCAGGAGCATGATAACCGCAGGGTGTTAGCGGTAGCCAACCCGTTAGCAATGGCGTCAGGGGTGTGGTGCAATAGGGTTCAGCATCGGCTGTGGGCGGAAACTGCACCCGCAGACCACCATCTTGATGCCATTGGTTGGGTCGATGCAAAGCATGCCCATGACCGGGGGCATATTGTTTGCGCAGGCGAAGTTGCGATCGCAATCCCTGACTATAGCCTCCCCAAGCTTGGCAATGTTTAGAAAGGTCAGGAGTACTTTGGAGAAGATTAAGCAGAAGGTTGAGCGCTGGGGTTTGCTCTGTTAAAAACTCGTCCAGCGCATCGACATGAACATTAGTACTATAGGGATTAAATCGGTAGGAGGCGGGTAAGTGCTGGGCAGCAGCAGCAGCGCCAACGGCCGCGATCGTCTCTTCAACCCTAACGAAGCAAGCTTGAGCCGCCTGGTGGAGCTGCTGCAACGGTTCTAGGGGCAACACTTGAGACCAAAGTTCGACACCGTATTGGGCGCGATCGGAATACATCATTTATCCCTCCCTAATGTCATATATGATGCATCAAATGCCCATCAGGGAGAGTTTGCCTATCATTTTTGCATCAGAAATTAAGCGCTTCAGGGGGTAAGAAATTCTCCCGCACAGACCGCTCAATGTAAGCCTTGTAAAGGCTCGGGCATTCTCCTGTTGCAAACATCAGTGAGTCAAATACAAAAAATCGTGGTAAAGCCAGCTTGTCTTCTGGCATACCCGAAATTAGGGCCGCCATAAATTGGCAAGTTGAGTCATCAACGGCCGCTTTAGCCGTTTGGGGATGGAACGCACCCCCGACAAACAGGCCAATTGAGGTAGCGATGCTTACAATTAGTAGCAGGATTGCACGCTTAATTCGAATGTATTGGTTCATGGTGTGTAAACTGAAGGAAATTCGCAAAGCAGCGTATCCTAGCGACTTCAGTGCGTCAAGGCTAGTACGCCTCATGTTGGCCCTTCTTAACTTGTGCTGAGAGATCTTATCTCTTATTCAACAACTTTGCTGAGTGAGCCTTTCCCCGACACTATCCCTGATGAGCTTGCACTGGATTGATGAAGATGATGTTCTGGCAAGCTGTGCAAAAAAACTGTCCCAAGCACTTGCATTCGACTGATTCACTTCACGCTAGCCTCTAAAGAGCAGAATTATTGCTGCCCTGAGCGATCGCCACAACGCTGTGCTGATTGAAGCGATCGCTCGTTCCGTCACCACACTGATTTCTGCCCCATTTCTGTCTTCTCGACTTTCCACTATGTCCTCAACCCTTGACTCCCAAACTTTCCTTGCTGACCTGGCTCGCTTTGCCCAAGTGCGCACAGACGTTGCCAGCTTGCTCGATCGCATGACCCAAACCCTCAAACACAGCGAAATCGAAGGTGAGGAGGGTTCAGGAAAGCTCGCCTTAGATCAAGAGATTGCTGATCTGGGTAAACTGAGTCAAAACCTCCGCGCGGGCAAATTTCGGCTACTTGTGCTGGGGGATATGAAACGGGGCAAAAGCACGTTCCTTAATGCGCTGATTGGCGAGAACTTGCTGCCCAGCGATGTGAACCCTTGTACAGCATTGCTAACAGTGTTGCGTTATGGCGTCACTAAAACCGTTACGGTGTACTTTAATGACGGCTCACAACCTGAGCAGCTTAACTTCAAGGATTTTAAGCACCGCTACACGATCGACCCAGCCGAAGCCAAGCGCCTGGAAACCCAGAAACAAGCCGCTTTCCCAACGGTTGACTATGCTGTTGTGGAATACCCCTTGCCACTACTAGAACAAGGGATTGAAATTGTGGATAGCCCCGGACTCAACGATACTGAAGCCCGAAATGCCCTGTCGTTGGGGTATATCAATAACTGTCATGCGATCCTGTTTGTCCTGCGAGCCACACAGCCCTGCACCCTTGGGGAACGGCGTTATCTGGAGAACTACATCAAGGGGCGAGGGCTGACGGTCTTTTTCTTAATTAACGCCTGGGATCAGGTCAAAGAGAGCCTGATAGATCCTGATGACCCGGAAGAGTTCACCGAAGCTGCCACCAAGCTCCGTCAGGTCTTTCAAGCCAATTTGGCGGACTATTGCCAAGAAAACAATGTGGATCTCTACGACGATCGCGTCTTTGAACTTTCATCATTATTAGCACTGCGGCGTCGGGTGAAAGATGCCAACGCTGATTTAGCGGGCACTGGCTTTCCAGAATTTTTGGCGGCGCTGAATGTGTTTCTTACCCAAGAACGGGCAGTAGCCGAGTTGCGCCAAGCCCGCACCCTGGCACGCCAAACCGCTACTACGGTTCAAGCAGCGATTCAACGGCGGATTCCGCTGCTGGAGCAAAATATTACTGATCTCAAACAGCGGATTGCCTCAGTTGAGCCCGAATTTCAGCAACTGCACCAGATCCGCGATCAGTTTAAAGCTGAAATTCAGACCGTGCAAGCAGCGCGATCGCAGTCTCTGGCTAATTCCTTCCGACAATATGTGCTCGGACTCGGCGATACCTTTGAAGCGGATTTCCTGCGTTACCAACCGAATTTGGGCTTTTTTGATTTTCTCTCCAGTTCTAAGCGCGATGCTTTTGAGGCGGGCTTACAAAAAGCGTTTATGACCTATTTCAACGACAAGCTTGCCACCTGGACGCGATCGGCTGAGCAGGAGATGAAACAGGCGTTTGAACAACTTGCAACCAGTGCCCAGACCTATGGTGCAAGTTATGCCAAGGTGACAGATACGATCACGAGCAAGCTGACGGGTGAGCCGTTGTTGCCGAACCGCGATCGCCCTAACACGGAAGATAACGCGCCCGCTTGGGCGAAATGGGCTGCTGGCATCTTCTCCTTGACGCGGGGGAACCTCGCAGGTGTTGCCCTTGCTGGTGCGGGGTTTGATTGGAAGAATATTTTGCTGAACTTTGTGACGGTGCTGGGAATTGGCAGTGTTTTAACAGCCCTGACTGGGATTGTTTTGGGGCC